>CAXYEG010000015.1:0-86228 GCA_964275995.1 uncultured Flavobacteriaceae bacterium | reverse complement strand
GCATAAACATTTTCACCTGGATTGTGAACAGTTCCTCTTTGTCTAACTAGAATATTTCCAGCTATTGCAGCTTGACCTCCAAATATCTTAACGCCTAGACGTTTCGATTCCGATTCTCTACCATTTTTAGAACTACCTACTCCTTTTTTGTGTGCCATGATTAATAAATTTTAATGTTTTAACTCAATGCTTTAATTAAATCATCTTTTTTCATAGATGAAATTCCTTTAACTCCTTTATTTTTAGCCATATCTTTTAATACAGCAACAGTTAATTTTGATAAATCTACATTTTCTTTTTCAATAGTTTTAGATTTTTCAACTTTTTTAACTGGCTTAGGTTCAGTTTTAATGGTTTTAGCTACAGCTTTTACAGATTTATCAGCAGTCTTAGTTTTTTTAGCTCCAGAGGCTAAAATATTTTCAACTTGAATCTCAGTTAATGCTTGTCTGTGACCATTTTTAACTCTATAACCTTTTCTTCTTTTTTTCTTAAAGACAATAACTTTGTTGCCTTTAAAATGTTTTAAGACTTTAACTCCTACTTGAGCTCCGTCTATAGCCGGGGCGCCTACTGATATTTTATCATCGTTTGCAAGTAAAAGAACATTATCAAATGTAACTTTGGTACCTTCTTTACTATCTAAACGATGAACAAATAATTTTTGGTCTTTTTCAACTTTAAATTGTTGCCCTGCTATCTCTACAATTGCGTACATAGCTTAATTTTTTATTGTTAATTTTTGTTTAAAAACGAGTGCAAATATAAAGTTTAAATATTAACCAACAAATGTTTTTAACTAAAACTAATTGGACTAATTCATAAGTTTTCGCTATATTGAGATTATTAAAACTAGTAAGAGAAATTTATATATTATAATAAATTTTGTAGTTTTGCTCCCCCCAATCAATTTTTTAATATTTAAATAATTTAAATTAAAACAAATGAAAAAAATCATTTTATTATTTTCTGTTGTACTAATTAGTAGTGCATCTTTAAATGCTCAACAAGTAGATTTTACCGAGTTTGACTTAGAAAACGGACTTCATGTAATTTTACACCAAGATAATTCTGCCCCGGTAGTCACCACATCAGTAATGTATGATGTAGGTGGGAAAGGATGGTGACAGAGAAAGAACAGGATTTGCTCATTTTTTCGAACACCTTCTATTTGAGGGATCAGAAAACATTGGTCGAGGAGAATTTATGAAGATTATTCCTGCAAACGGAGGTAGTTTTAATGCAAACACATCTCAAGATAGAACATACTATTATGAAACCTTTCCTTCTAACAAATTAGAGTTAGGATTATGGCTTGAGTCGGAAAGAATGCTCCACCCAGTGATGGATCAAATAGGAGTTGATACTCAAAATGAAGTGGTAAAAGAAGAAAAGAGACAGCGATATGATGCCCCTTATGGAAAGCTATTAAAAGCATTAAATGATAATTTATTTAAAGTTCACCCATATAAAGATCAAGTAATTGGTGAAATGGAGCATCTAGATGCAGCAACTTTAGAAGAGTTTAGAGAATACCATAAAACTTACTACGGACCTAATAATGCAGTTTTAATTGTTGCTGGAGATATTGATTCAGCAGAAACTGAAAAACTAGTCAGAAAATATTTTGACGAAGTACCAACAGGAAATGTGGTTGTAAGAAATTTTCCTATGGAAGAACCTATAACTGAAAATACTAAGGCTGTAGCTTATGATGAAAATATACAAATTCCTATGCTATTAGCTACGTTCAGAACTCCAGGTTTTGCCGAATAGAGATTCCTATGTTCTTGATATGATTTCTACTTATCTAAGTGATGGAAAAAGTTCAGTTTTATACAAAAAATTAGTAGATGATCAAAAACAAGCTCTTCAGACACAGGTGATTAACCTTGGGCAAGTAGACTACAATATTTTTGCTATACTAGCTTTACCCTTAGGTGAGGTTGAACTTGATACTCTTCTAAATGAAATTGAAGAAGAAATTACTAAAGTTCAAAATGAATTAATTTCAGAAAGATCATATCAAAAATTATTAAACAAATTTGAAAATCAATTTGTAAACTCAAATTCTAGTATTGCTGGAATTGCTAACTCACTTGCCAGATATTATATGCTTTATGGAGATGTTAATTTAATTAATGAACAAATTGATATTTATAGATCTATTACTAGAGAAGAAATTCAGATGGTAGCAAAAAAATATTTAAGCAAAAATCAAAGAGTGGATATAGAATATTTACCTGAACCCTCTAAATAATAAATTTAAAATTAAAAATATTTAAAATGAAAAATAAAATAATATTATTAATTACAATAATGCTAATATCATTTAATGTTAGCGCACAGTTAGACCGATCGATTCAACCAGTTGGTGGACCAACTCCTAAAATAAAACTTGAAAAGCCCAAAGAATTTAAACTTAAAAATGGTATAAAAGTTTTGGTTGTTGAAAATCATAAACTTCCTAGAGTTTCATATAGTTTGAGAATTGACGGAACACCAATTGTTGAAGGAGATAAGATGGGTGTATTAGATATACTTGGTCAGATGCTTGGTAATGGAACAAAATCAATTGAAAAAGATATTTTTAACGAAGAAATCGACTTTTTAGGTGCAAATGTTAATATTGGATTCAGGAGTAGTTTTGCAAGCTCCTTAACTAAACATTCTGATAGAGTTTTGGAATTAATGGCAGATGCAATTATAAATCCACTATTAACTGTTGAAGAGTTTGATAAAACAAAGGAACAATTTATTGAAAGTTTAAAAGCAGATGAGAAAAGTATTGATGCAATTGGAGCAAGAGTGGGAGATGCTCTTTCCTACGGTAAAGACCATGTTTATGGAGAATTTGTAACAGAATCAACTCTTAATAATATTTCTTATGAAGATGTGATTGAGTTTCATAAAAAATATACTTATCCAAATAGTGCATATATAGTTGTTATTGGAGATGTAAACTTTAAAGATGTAAAAAAATCAATTTCAGAAAAATTTGGAGTTTGGAAAAAAGCGAAAAAAATTGAAAATGATGTTCCATTACTTACACTAAACGTTGGGTTGACCGAAGTTAACTTTATTGATCTTCCAACTGCAACTCAATCCCTTATTGGCTTAACTAACAATGTGGATTTAAAAATGAATGACGAAGACTACTTTACATCACTAATTACTAATAATATTCTTGGTGGTGGAGGTGAAGGTTATTTATTTAAAAATCTTAGAGAAGACAAAGGATATACTTATGGGGCCTATTCAAGTCTTGGCTCAAGTAGGTATGGTGTTGCAAGGTTTGCTGCAGGTGCTAAAGTTCGAAATATGGTAACTGATAGTGCAGTAACTGAAGTAGTCAATGAAATAGTTAGAATAAGAACAGAATTGGTTGATGCTGAATTATTAAAAAATGCAAAAGCTAAATATGTTGGGAATTTTATAATGAGACTCGAAAGGCCTCAGACTATTGCTAATTATGCTCTTAATATTAAATTAAATGACTTACCTGAAGATTTTTATGAAACTTACCTTGAGAAGATTAATGCAGTAACAGCTGAAGATGTTAAAAGGGTAGCAAACAAGTATTTTAAAATAGCTAATACAAGAATTGTAATTGTTGGAAAAGGAAGTGAAGTTGTTGAAAATTTAGAAAAACTTGGATTTGGAATTAACTACTTTGACAAGTATGCAAATAGTGTAGCTAAACCTGTTTTTAATAAAGCTATTCCTGATGGATTAACGGCTATGAATGTAATTTCTAGTTATATTGATGCAATTGGAGGTAAAGATAATTTAATAAATGTGAATACAATGACCACCAAAGCAGATGTAACTATTGCAGGTGCTCCTTTTAAACCAGTTGCTACTGTAAAAATGAAAATGCCGAATAAATCTTCTTTTTCAATAAAAGCAAACATGAATGGCCAAGAAATGGTATTAATGAAAAGAAATTTCAGTGGAGAAAAAGGTTACATGGAACAACAAGGGCAAACTATAATGATGACAGACGAAGAGATTAACGAAGCTAAACTTGTTGAGGGAATTATTGATGAACTATATTTCACAGATGATCAAATTGAGTTAGTTAGTATAAACTCAATTGATAATGATGATGTTTATAAAATCAAGTTAATTAAAAATGAAAAGATATCTTTTAGGTATTATAATGTAGAAAGTGGTTTACTAATAAGTGTTGAAGAGCAAGATGAGAATAAAAACATATCATCTACCATGAAATATGGAGACTACAGAAAAGTTGATGGGGTTATGGTTCCTTTTTACATAGAACAGAACGCTGGAGGTCAAAATTTAGAATTTGTTACAACAGAGGTTTTGATTAATACTCCATTGAAGGATTCTGACTTTTATTAGTATAGTTTCAATAAATTATTTAAAAAAAACTCATCTTAATCGGTGGGTTTTTTTTTTGTTGGATAAATAAACCCCTATAATAATTAATATTGTAGCTACTGCTTGATAAAAATTAAAAAGCTCCCCATCCAATACTCCCCAGATTACTGAAACAATTAACATAGAATAAGTGACTGAAGAAGCAAAAACAGGTGAAGAGATTTGAATTAGCCTATTGAATAATATTTTTGCCATGGCTGTGCCAAAGAATGATAAGAGTAGCACATAGATTAATGAGTCATAAAGTAAATCATTATCTGTAAATTCTAAATTAAAAAATCCAGAGTAAAACAAAACTATTATTGAAGGAATAAAAATAACTACAAATTGGCCTGCAGCAATAGAGACTGCATTTACGTCAAAGAGATATTTTTTAATTAAGTTAACATTAATTGCATATAACACAGAACAAATTATTACTAAACCAGAATATAAATAATTTTGATCTGGATTCAACTCTGCTCCCGAAATTATCAATGTACAAGTTCCAATAAAACCAATTAAAACTCCTAAAGATTGAGTTTTAGTTGTTGATATTTTAAAGACAGCAAATCCAATTAAAACAGTATTCATTGGAACTAATGAATTTAGTATGGACGCAACAGCACTATCAATTTGAGTTTCTGCAAATGCAAATAAAAAAGCAGGAAAAAAAGTACCAATAATAGCCGAAATAGCTATCCATTTCCATTTATTCTTGGGGATATTACTTATTCGATTAAATGCTATTAAAAAAATGATAATTGAAGAAAATACAATTCTTAATGAACCAACCTGTAAAGGGGATAAACCCAGTAAACTTTTTTTAATTAGGATGAATGAACTACCCCAAATTAAAGACAAAGCAATTAAATAAATCCACTTCTTTTCTATTCCTATATTCATTTATTAACACTCCATTTAATAGATTCGATAAGATGATAAACATCATTCTTAAGATAGTCTAAGGCTGGTAAAACTGAATCATACTTAGTCTTAGATTTTAAACTTAAAATTCCAATTATTAGATTATTTACGCTATCAGTAGCATAAAATTGATATGGTGAAGTTACATCCCCTTTAATATTGATAATCGATGCATAAACTTTTGTGTTTGGGTTTATAAACTCTTGAATTTTTGGGGGTTTTAAAGATTTTTTTAAGTGAATTGATGTAAAATCGTTCAAATTTTTAAGCCTATGATTTAATTTATGTTTTCTGTTCAAATTATAATATTCTAATTTTATTTCCGCATTAATCAAAGGGTAGTAAATACTTTTTGAAATTAATGAATTGCTAATGTCGTGTTTTTAATTTTTGTAAAAGATGTTGATGCAGTATTTAATTCTACAGTTGTACCATTAGCTTCAAAATTAACTTCTTTGTATTCGAGGAGAAGGAAAATCTAATCTTAAATATGCATTTGGTTTAGGTAGCTCTACAATGTCGCATGAACAAAATAAAAATATAAGTATATAAACTAATTTAAAATTCATTTAATGGTGACTTTTACTTGCTTGATTCTTTTTTTATCAACTGATTCAATAGTAAATGTGTAATTTTCAAAAACTATCTTACTATTTGTTTTTGGGAAACTTTGTGAGATTTCTAAAATAAAGCCAGCTATAGTTTCTGAATCTCCTTTTAACTTATCAAATGGACTTGAATCAATGTTCAAAATTTTATAGAAATCTTTCATAGATGTTTTACCTTCAAAAACATAATTATAGTTATCAAGCTTTGAAAAAAGCAAACTATCATCATCAAATTCATCAGAAATATCTCCAACTATCTCTTCAATTACATCTTCTAATGAAATCACTCCAGAGGTACCTCCAAATTCATCAACTACAATAGCTAAGTGAATCTTTTTTTCTTGAAATTCTTGCATCAAATCATCTAACTTTTTATTTTCAGGGATAAATAAAGGTTTTCTTAAAGTTGAAAGCCAATCAAAGTCTTTTTTATCTAAAAAAGGTAATAAATCTTTTACATATAATATTCCAATAATATTATCTAAATCATCTTTATATACTGGAATTCTTGAAAAGTTATTTTCTATTATATTTTTTAAAACTTCATCATAATTTAACAAATTGCTATAAGCATGAATATCTAGCCTGGGTCGCATTACTTCTTTGGTTTCTGTATTACCAAAAGACAAAATACCCTTTAGAATCTTATGCTCTTGTTTTGTTGTTTCATCCGGACTAGTTAAATCTAATGCTGACGAAATTTGATTAAGATTAATATTCCCTTTTTTAAAACTTAATTTATTTTTAATAAAATTAGACAACTTTTGCATGGGCAAACTAATTGGAGTAAGAAGAAAATCTAATAACAAAAGAGGATATATAACTAATCTTGAAAATACTAGGTTATTTCTACTAGCATAAATTTTAGGTAATATCTCACCGAATAATAAAATTAAAAAAGTAGCTACAACAACTTCAATTGTAAACTGCCAGAAAGCAGAAGTAATACTTTTAAAAATCACATTTCCTATTTGTGTGAATAAAATTACAATAGCAATATTTATAAAATTATTAGCAACTAAAATAGTTGCTAATAATTTATTTGGATTGGACTAATAATTTTTGAATTATTTGAATATAACTAGACTTATCTTCATTTTTTAGCTGTGACTTAGATAATGAAAATAGTGCTACTTCAGACCCAGAAATCATTCCAGAAAAGAATAAGTAATGTTGCTAGTATTAAACTATAATATATGATTGGATCACTCAATTAATAAAAATTTAATTAAAATGGTAAATCGTCATTTCCTTCTGTTGATTCTATATTTGGCTGAGATTCAACTTGACTCTGTGAATTAGAATTTGAAGTACTAGTTTCGTTTTTAGTGTTTAAAAAAGTAAACTCTTGGCAGTTAATTTCAGTTGAATATCTGTCAATCCCTTTATCATCTTGCCATTTACGAGTCTTAATCCTTCCTTCAACATATACTTTATCTCCTTTGGATAAGTATTTTTGACAAATTTCAGCAGCTTTATTTCTAACTACAATATTATGCCATTCAGTATTAGTGACTTTTTCGTTTGTTAGCTTGTTTGTGTAAGATTCATTTGTCGCAAGAGGAAATCTTCCAATACATCCACCACCTTCAAAATTATGAATTTTAACATCGTCACCTAAATGACCGATTAATATTACTTTATTTAATGTCCCTGTCATGATTATTTTGATTAAAATTATTTTTATTATATAATTTAAGTATTTATTATTTAATTGTTCAAAAATACGACTTAATAAATCTACTTAGCACAATTGGAAATGGATAATTTTGCAAGTTTTTAATAGGTGTTAGATTAGGGCTTAAATCGTCTAATTTTATTTTCCAGTAATGAATAAATAATTTCCGATGACTTAAATTATGAATTTCTGGTTTGGAGTTTACTAATTCAACTTCATAATTTGATTTTGGAAGCATTTTTAAGATTTCAGGACTTTGATTTAATTTATTAATATTCAATTCTTCATCAGTTTCTATCAATGGAAACTGATAAAGGTTTGGCCAAATACCCTTGTCATCTCTTTGCTCAATCTTAGTTTTATTATCACCATATATGAGTATCAAAAAATTCAAATGTTTCGTTAAAACTTTATTTTTTTTATTCTTAACAGGAAGCAAATATATTTTATTCTTGGCATGAGCGCTACAGCCATCTTGCAAAATACAAATGTCACATTTAGCTAATTTTGGTTTACATACAATAGAACCAAAGTCCATTAATCCCTGGTTATAATCACCAATATTAATTTTAGGTAATAATTTATAAGATAATCTCTCAAAGGATTTTATTCCTAAAGATGAGTTAATTGGAGTATCAATATCAAAATATCTAGAAAGTAATCTAAAAACATTTCCATCTAAGACAGCTTGTCTTTCTTCGTAACAAATTGATGAGATTGCACTGGCAGTATATTTGCCTATTCCAGGAAGTTTTAATAACTGCAGAAATGTAGTAGGAAAAATACCATCAAAATCAAGAGCGACAATTTTGGCAGTTTTGTGTAAATTTCTAGCTCTAGAATAATAACCCAACCCTTCCCAAAGTTTTAAAATATCATGCTCTAGTGCATTAGCCAAAGAAAATACATCAGGGTACTTATCTATAAATTTTGTGTAGTATGGAAGACCTTGCTGGATTTTTGTTTGTTGAAGAATTATTTCTGAAAGCCAAACTGAATATGGGTCTTTATTTTTTCTCCACGGTAGATCTCTTTTGTTTTTTGAATACCAATTATCAATTTGGGAGGTAAAATTCATATATTGAGTGGATTATGGGTAAAAATAAAGTTTATTATCAATAAATTAAATTAATTTGCCTTGAAATATTGAATATAAAATACATATATTTGCTGGCGTTGAAAAATATAAAAACAGATAAAATAAATGACAAAAGCTGAAATTGTATCTAATGTTTCTCAAAAAATGGGAATTGAAAAAGCAGATGTTCAAGCAACAGTAGAATCATTCATGAAAGAGGTAATAACATCTCTTGAAAATGGTGAAAATGTATATTTAAGAGGATTTGGAAGTTTTATAGTTAAAACTAGAGCTGAAAAAACTGGTAGAAATATATCTAAAAATACTACAATTAAAATACCTGCTCATAATATTCCCGCTTTTAAGCCTGCTAAAACATTTTTAGAAGGTGTGAAATCAAAAGTTCAGGTTAAATAATTACTTTATAAATATTAATTTAAAAAAACAAATTTATGCCAAGTGGTAAAAAAAGAAAAAGACATAAGGTAGCTACGCATAAACGTAAAAAAAGACGTAGAGCTAATCGTCACAAGAAGAAATAATTAATTATTCCTTTTATTATCAAGTTCATTGAAATATAATTCATGTGTAATTTACGATTATCAATTTCGTATTCATGAATTTGTCGACTTACATTAAAATTAATAATCAATTTATGCTTTTGCATAAATAAAAAATAACTTTATGAATAAAGAACTAATAATACGTTCTAGTTCAAATATTGTTGATTTTGCCTTACTAAAAGATGGAAAATTAGTAGAGTTTCAAAAAGATAAAGAAAGTAGCAAGTATAGTGTTGGTGATATTTTTATTGCCAAGGTAAGAAAATCCATACCTGGATTAAATGCTGCTTTTGTAAATGTAGGATATCACAAAGATGGGTTTTTACATTATCATGATTTAGGACCTAAACTTCCTACATACTTAAAGTTTATCAAAGGGATAATCTCTGGTAAACTTAAAAATTACTCTATAGAAAATTTTACATTTGAAAAAGAAATTGATAAAAATGGCAGTATTAACGAAGCTATAAAGCCTAATCAAACTGTATTAGTGCAAATAATAAAAGAACCAATCTCTACAAAAGGGCCTAGAATTAGCTCTGAGCTTTCAATAGCTGGTAGATATTTGGTTTTAGTTCCATTTTCTAATCGAATTTCAGTCTCTCAAAAAATAGATACTAATGAAGAAAAAGAGAGATTAAAAAGATTAGTGAAAAGTATTGCTCCAAAAGGTTTTGGAGTTATTATTAGGACTGTTGCAAAAGGCAAAAAAGTAGCCGAACTAGATAAAGATTTACAAACATTGCATGACCGATGGATTACAATGTGTAAAAAATTACCAAGAGCCACTTACCCCAGTAAAGTACTAGATGAAATGAATAAATCCTCTTTAATTTTAAGAGATTTATTTAATGACACCTTTACCTCAATTGTGGTAGATGACGAAACTCTTTATTATCAATTGAAAGAGTATGTGCAAGAAATTGCACCCAAACAAGAATCTATTGTCAAATTACATAAGGATGAATCTCCAATTTTTGAAAAATTTGGAGTAGAAAGACAGATAAAAACTTCTTTTGGACAGAATGTATCTATGGCAAAAGGAGCATACTTAGTCATAGAACACACTGAAGCACTACATGTTGTAGATGTAAATAGTGGAAATAGATCAAGTAAATCAAATAACCAAGAAGATACTGCTCTTGAAGTAAATTTAATAGCTGCAACTGAAATTGCTAGACAATTAAGACTCCGCGATATGGGAGGAATTATTGTTGTCGATTTTATAGACTTAGGATCTGCAGAAAACAGAAAAAAGCTATTTGACCACTTAAGAGATGCAATGGAGGATGACAGGGCTAAACATAAAATTCTACCACCTAGTAAATTTGGATTAATTCAAATTACTAGACAGAGAGTTAGACCTGAAATGACAATAAAAACAAGAGAAAAAAATCCTAACAATAAAAATGGAGCTGAAATTGAAGCACCAATTCTTATCGTTAATAAAATTGCAGAGGATTTAGAACTAATATTAAAAAAAGGACATAAAAATGTGCGATTAAATGCACATCCATTTATAGCAGCTTTTCTTAATAAAGGTTTTTACTCCTTTAGAAATAAATGGATTTGGCAGTATAAGCAGTGGATTAAAATTAATCCAAGGGATGCTTACACATATCTTGAGTATCATTTTACCGACAAAAACGGTAAAAACATTAATTTATAACAATAAAAGCTCTATTGAAAAATAGGGCTTTTTTTTATGGAGATGGATTAGGTATCTTAGAATGTACTTCGTTTATTTTACTTAAAACCTCTTCACTTAAAGTGACTTCAATACTTGAAATGTTTTCTTCAAGTTGGTTTAGATTTGTTGCACCAATAATATTACTAGTTACGAAAGGTTGCTGATTTACAAACGCTAAAGACATTTGAGTTAAACTCAACTGATTTTCTAGTGCTATTTTTAAATATTCTTTTGTTGCATTTGTAGCTTCTGCACTGCTATATCTAGAAAATCTTGGAAATAATTTTAGTCTTGCGTTATCCGAAGCAGTTCCGTTTATATATTTTCCAGTTAAAACTCCAAAACCTAATGGTGAATAAGCTAATAACCCTAAACCTTCTCTAATAGAAATCTCTGCTAAATCCCCTTCGAAAGGTCTATTTAGTAAAGAATAGGCGTTTTGAATAGTTACAACTCTTGGCAAATTACATTTATTAGACTCTTCAATATATCGCATGGCCCCCCATGATTTCTCATTAGAGATACCGATGTTTCTGATTTTTCCTTGCTTAACAAAACCGTCTAAAGAATTTAATATTTCATTAAAATTATCATTCCATTTCTCTTTATAGTTATGCTTGTAGTCTCTAATTCCAAAAAAATTAGTACTTCTCTCTGGCCAATGTAATTGATACAAATCAATGTAATCTGTTTGAAGTCTTTTTAAACTCTTATTTATAGCATCTTCTATAGATTTTGAAGAAAAGCCACCTGTTCGAATATGTTTTGTGTAATCTCCAGGTCCAGCAATTTTTGTAGCGATGACCAGCTTATCTCTATTTTTCTTTTGTCTCAACCACTTGCCAATGATTTCACTAGTTCTACCACTTGTTTTAGCTTCTGCTGGAACCGGATATAGTTCTGCAGTATCTATAAAATTAACACCACTATCAATCGAAAAATCTAACTGCTCAAAAGCTTCCTTTTCACTGTTTTGATTTCCCCAAGTCATAGTTCCTAAACAAATCTTACTTACTTTAATCTCTGTATGTGGAATGTTATTATATTTCATTAATTAAAATTTTAAATTTACAAGAATTGGGCAATGGTCACTATGCTTTACCTGATTAAGAATTTTAGCATCTGTAATATTATGTTTTAAATTTTCGGTGACCATTGCATAATCAATTCTCCAACCTTTGTTATTTTGTCTGGAATTTGCTCTGTAACTCCACCAACTATACATGTCTTTAGAATCATTTATTTGCCTAAAAGAATCTACAAAACCACTTGAGATAAAGCTATCTAGCCATGTTCTTTCAATTGGTAAAAACCCTGAGACATTTTTATTACGTATGGGATCATGTATATCTATTGCTTTATGACAAATATTATAGTCACCAGCGATAATTAATTCATTTAATGAGGATTTAAGCTCATCAATATAATCTTTAAACATTTTCATATAATTGAGCTTATGATCTAGTCTTAAAAGGTTTGTTCCAGAGGGAAGATATAGGCTCATAACAGAAAAGTTATCAAAATCTGCGCGGATATTTCTACCCTCAAAGTCCATTGATTCAATACCTGTTCCGTATTCAACGTGATTAGGCTTAGTTTTACTTAAAATTGCAACACCGCTATAACCTTTCTTATTAGCGCTAAACCAATAATTATACTTGTATCCAGCATCAACAAATAAACCTATATCTAATTGCTCTTTTAATGCTTTAATTTCTTGTAAACAAATTACATCGGGAGATTCATCAACTAGCCATTCTATAAAACCTTTTTTTATAGCAGCTCTAATTCCATTAACATTATATGATATTATTTTCATTTTACTAAAATATATAATCATATAATTAATTACTAGATTAGATCATAAGTTTTAACAAAAAAAATAAAATAATTAAGATAATTTAGAGTTTAATCATATACTATGAAGATTTTACATAATCTAACACTTATTTTATGCACTATTAGTGGTTTTGCAAATGATATAAATTTATCAAATCTAAAAACTATTTTAAATGATACTATTGATTTAGAAATCAACTTTAGTAATGAAAAATTAGACAGTATTTACTATCCAGAATTTATAACTAAAGAATATAACTTTTTAAGTCAGGATATAATAACTCAAAGTACAAGAAATCTTGATAAACTGTATAAAATTTCCAAATCAAATATTAAGGAAAAGAATAACCCATTTGAAGGTCTTAATACTAAAGGAAGTATTTCGAGAGGGATAAATTTAGGAAATAATAGAAATGCTGTACTAAATAGTGAGTTGGATTTGCAAATATTTGGTAAACTTAATAGTAAAGTAGAAGTAACTGCTTCTATACAAGATGCTAATATTCCACTTCAGGATGGTGGATATTCACAGAAACTAGATGAGTTTGATCAAATTTTTATCGAACTAAAAAGTGAAAAGTGGAAAATAAGAGCAGGAGATATTGATTTGACAAACTCAAATACATATTTTGGGAGATTTGAAAAAAGAATTCAAGGGTTATTGGTATCAGCTAAAATTAATGAAACAGATAATGCATACCTTTCTGGAGCTATCGTAAAAGGGCAGTTTAAAAGTAGTAATATAAATATTCAAGATGGCAATCAAGGGCCTTACAAAATTCAAGGGGGCCAAGGAGAACTATATATTTTAGTTGTTTCTGGAAGTGAAAAAGTTTATGTAAATGGAATATTATTACAAAGAGGAGAAAATAGAGATTATGTAATTAACTATAATGCAGGAGAGGTTATTTTCAACACCACATTCCCTATTCGATCTGATATGAGAGTAAAAATTGATTATCAAATAAGTGACAGTAATTATTCAAGGTTTATGGCTTACAGTGGGGCAGAGTTTAATACAGAAAGAATGAATTTAAATGTGATGATTTTTAATGAAAATGATTTGAAAAATCAACAACTGCAACAAAGTTTAAATGCAGAAAGTATTGAAGCTTTAAGTCTAGCAGGAGATAATTTAGAACTAATGCAATCCTCTTCAATTGTGGAAACAGAATTTGATGAAAATAGAATTTTATATAAAAAGATAACTGAAAATAATGTAGAATTTTACGAATTTTCCAATAACCCAAATGAAGAATTATATTCAATAAAATTCAGTTATGTAGGAAAGAATAAAGGAAATTACTCATTAGTCAATACAAGTGCAATATCAAATATTTACGAATATATAGCTCCAGTTTTAGAGAATAAACAGGGGGATTATGAGCCTATAGTAAATTTAATAGCTCCTGAAAAAATTCAACTTGCAATTATAAATGGAAAATATCAGATTAGTGAGAATTCTGAAATAAAATTTGAATTAGCAAATAGTATCAGTGACAAAAATCTATTTTCTACTATTAATGATGAAGATAATACTGGAATGGCAACTAAAATAGAGATAAATAACTCACTAATAAATAGTAATGATCTTAAAATTACAAACAAAATAGAGTACAAACATATTGACAAAGATTTTAGATCAATAGAAAACAATTACAATACAGAGTTTTTGAGAGACTGGAACTTAGATTCAACTCTACTAGATATAAATAACCAATTTAACAAGACACAGAATCAATCTTCTGGTGAGTTAATAGTTTCGAAAAAAAATATAGGATCTGTTGAATATAAATATCAAAACTTAGAGTTTATTGATGATTTTGAAGGAAATAAACATAATACTGTTTTAAAATATGAACTAAATAATATAAAAATTAGTTCAGCAAGTAGCTTTATGAAATCAAAGTCTCAATTAATTGAATCTGACTTTACAAGAAGTTATAATACGATTAGTTTAAATAACAAGAATAACTGGACAAAGATAAATTTAGATTATGAAGACAATTCTAAAAGAAATGTAATATCAGATTCATTAATCTTAAATAGTCATAAATATAAATCCTATGGTATTATAAGTGGGTTTGGAGAAAAGAAAAATGTATTTGTTGAAGTTGGTTATAATCATATAATAAATGATAGTGTTGTTGACGGCATAATTCAAAAAGTGAATGCATCTAATAATTTTTCTATTAATACACAATTGATAAAAAATGCAAACACTAAACTATCTATATTCGGGAACTATAGAATCCTAAATAAGACTAATGAAATAAAAAAGAATAAATTTTTAAATTCAAGAATTAATTATTTCAAAAAAAGTTCAAATGATATAATAAAAATAAATGTTTTATATGAAACAAATTCTGGTAATTTAGCTCAACAAGAGTATACTTTTGTGGAGGTAGACCCTGGAGTCGGGAATTATAAGTGGATTGATATTAACGAGAATAATATACAGGAGCTAGAGGAGTTTGAGATTGCACAATTTGAAGATGAGGGGATATATCTTAGAATACTATTACCGAACCAAAAATTCATTAGAACCTATCAAAATAAGTTTAGTCAATCCCTAAATATTAATTTCAAAAAATGGGCAAAAGATGAATTGAAATTTAAAAAAATATTGTCACACTTTCAAAATCAAACTCAATACTTAATACAAAAACAAAGCACTCAGGAGAATAATCAGTTTGATTTAAACCCTTTTAAGATATCATCAAAAAATTTACTTGGATTAACAATGAACTTAAGAAATAGCTTGTTTTTTAACAGAGGGAAACAATATTATTCAACAACTTATAACTTCACAAATAATAGGTCAAAAAATAGTTTATCATTTGGAAATATTGAAAATAATTTATTAAGCCATCAATTAACTTTTAAACATAAATTAAATAGTATCCTTTTTTCTTCAACTGCTTCTTTTGAAAACAAAAAGAGTAAAAGTGAAAATTTTGAGAGCAAAAACTATACTTTTAATGAAATAAAGTATGGTCCAAAATTTACTTATTTCATTGAAAATAATAATAAAATAGACATTTATTATCAGTATTTAAACAAAGAGAATGTAATTGGTAATTTTGAGACTCTAACACAAAATAAGTTTGGTATTTCCAGTGTTTTTTCTAATAAAAATAAACTAGCAATTAATGGTGAATTGAACTACTATAAAAATAAGTTTAAAGGAAATCCCAATTCAATTATCGGATATATAATGATGGAAGGGTTACAATCAGGGAATAATTTAACATGGATGTTAAATATTCAAAAGAAAGTTACTAAAAATGTAGATCTAAACTTAAATTATTTTGCTAGAAAATCGGATAATAACTCAGTTATTCACAATGGAAGTATTCAACTAAAAGCTAATTTTTAGATATAAAAAAGGGAAGATTAGCTTCCCTTTTTTTATATAAATCAAATAAATTATTTAACTATAATTTTTCCTACTCTATATCCTATAGAGGAATTACCCATTTTAACTAGATAAACACCTGCTGCAGCATATGACATATCTAAATCATATAAATACTTATCTGAGTTTTTAGAAATATTATTAAATACAATTAC
This sequence comes from uncultured Flavobacteriaceae bacterium, assembly GCA_964275995.1. Lineage (GTDB taxonomy): Bacteria > Bacteroidota > Bacteroidia > Flavobacteriales > Flavobacteriaceae > SGZJ01. The sequence goes on along the minus strand of CAXYEG010000015.1, from coordinate 69,886 downwards.
TTGACCAGAAACATTATATACACTAAAAGATATATCCTCATTGTATAAGGTAGATAAACTAATGCTAAATTGGTTGTTGTCTTGTGTTATGATTCTAAATTCAGAAGTAGCTAAAACACTATCATCTGTTCCAAGTGACTCGACTATATTTACAATGTAATCTTCAGTTTCTCCATAATTAGTTTCTTCACATGCATCATCAGGCACAGGTGCATTCCAATTTGATTTAGCTCTCATTATATGCTCTCCTAATGTAGCATCATCAGGAACAACTAGTTGCATAGTTTCAGTGTAACTACCCGCAGCTCCACCTGGTGCGATAACATAGTTATCTACAACAACTTCATCTAAAGTAAACACAAAATCATCATTAAAATCAATCCAAACTCTTATATTCTGATTACCATATCCAGTAGTAACTGTTAAGTCATTTGTTGAACCTTGTTCTAAAGCGGTGGATAAATTAGTAAAATCTTCATAACCTGGTCCGCCAGATCCAGTATTATTATTTATGTCCCCTACTTGAAATAAATGGAATCCATCTCCAAAAGATAAGTCACCAGTTGGAGTACAATTCGAGTTATTTATATTGACAGAAATTGAGTTATTTGAATCATCAGAATCATTTTCAATATTAACTGTTGCAGTAATTTCGTAAAGACCAAATGCAGATAAATCTACAGTTTGAGTAAAAATGTAATCAATTGAACTATTTCCAGCTAAGGGTCCATCAACAGTTTCTGTAACTGATTCTCCATTTAGTTCATAAGAAACTTCAAAATTTGATTGTTCAGCACCTCCAAAATTAGTTATTTCAATAGTCACAAGTTCGATTGCAGAAAGATTTGTTCCAGAAACAGGAGATGATATTCCTGTAACACCTAAATCATTCGGGTTTAAATGTTGTACTTCACTGCAAAAATTATCATTTGATGTGTCTTCATCACCAGCTAAAGAAGTGTATGCGCAAATTTGATAGGTTTCTCCAACAGTTGACAAATCAGCAGTAGTTGAAAAAGTATGTTGAACTGTTTCTGTCGATTCTACTGTTCCGGAATATGTTTCCGTAATAACAGTTCCTGAATCCAATTGATAGGAAACATCAAAATTTGAAACTGCATCTTCTCCATAATTAAATATAGATACTGTAACAGATTCAGAATTGGATAATAAGACCAGAGACTGGTGAATCAACACTTACAACTCCGATATCATTTGCATAATTTGCAGCAATCTGAAAAGTTCCTACTAAATCTCTTCTACCAGGTTTAAAGTATTCGGAAATAAACCAAAATGTTTTATCATTAGATGGATCTACACTCATGTGAGCATAATCTGCATATCTAGTATTTGGGTTTGTCGAATTACTTTGTCCAATAAGATTTTCTTCGATAGTCATTTGTCCAGATGGATCATTAGCATATCTACCCGTGTATCTTAATGTGATTGGAGCTGTAGCGCTCATTGAAGTATATCCCATACCAATATTTCCTTGAATATCCATAGCCATACTAGCTCCAAATGCATGTCTACCATCAGGTGCAGTGTATGTTCCTTCTTGGAAAATTACCCACGGTTCACCGTCAGCATCTTGTCTTAACTCATACCATCTTACAGCAGCTTGCTCATCATTTCCAGATAAAACATCAACAACAAAATTAAATACAGCTGAATTATGAGTTGGAAATTTTCTAAATTGAGCTTGATTCATTAATGTAGCTTGCATAGCATCAATATCAGGTCCACTTGATTGAGTCAAATTTGCAAAACTTCCGCCATCAAAAACACTAGTAAATGAAGATGTAGGTAGTTGATCAAGGGGATGAAATTGAAGAGTTATTTGAATTCTCCCAATCAATATTAATTGTCCATATTTTTAGATGATCTGTTGGTACTTGATTCCAAGCATCATCTTGCATGTAAACCATTGTTGCATTTCCAGCAGCTGGATGATCATCATTAGTAATATCTAAAACTTGAGCAGAAGCAAATCCACTTGTTATCATTTGAGGAGCATTAAAGCCTTGAATTGATGCTGTTGGATCACCATCAATAATTTTGTCTCTCTCTAAAACATATAAGTTGTTTGCAGATGTATTAGTTGTACAATAGTACCCATCAGACCAAATAGAATATTTTGGGTAATCTGGAAATTGTCCATCTGTACCAAAAGAACTAGCTGTATAAACATGCCATCCACCAAGTATTGGATCATTTGTCTGTGAAATTGCAAAATTTAAACCAGAACCTCCCATAGAAGTAATAATATATCTGTCTGCCTCACTATCATATAAAGCAATCGGATCTCCAGATTCATCACTTCCAAACAAAGTAGATAAACTTGAAGGTGGAGAGGCAGTAGTACCGTCAATGTTAAAAAATCGAAATGAAGAATTCCAAGAAGCAAAATAATAATCTCTACCAATCTCTCCAGTAGGATCTGAGGGAGTTGCAGTGTTAGAAGTAGTTTCAAAAGTTAATATAGGATCTCTACTACTTTTTGTAACCACATTTTCTTGTAAATAAAGCAGTGGATCATCTCCATTAGGAAGTCCTTTGCCAGGAATAACTTTGTTCCCATGCCATCTTTTTTCTCTACCTAATTTTTTGTGAGCATCTTTATCCGCTGGTACAAAAGTTCCATCCTTAATTTGATCTGAAATACTAGGAACAAATTTATATTCAAGAGTAGCGGTCCATGAGGGTTTTTGAGTCTCTGATTGTTGCGAATAAGAAGAATTCACCAAAAAAAATGCTAATAAAAAAACTAATATTTTTATATTTTTAACCATGATATATATTTAATTTGAGTTTTGCTTAAATTTGAATCCCCAATTTATGTATTTTCAGCGGAATATTAAAATTAAGAAGGATGAATAATTAGTAAATATGTCAGATTGATGAAAGCATTGAATTGAAGCTAACCTTTTCTTTTATATACCTTTTAATATCACCCAAAGGAATTCTATCTTGTTGCATAGAATCTCTTTCACGAATAGTTATAGTATTATCTTCTTTTGTATGATGGTCGATAGTAACACAAAAAGGAGTTCCAATGGCATCTTGTCTTCTATATCTTCTGCCAACTGCATCTTTTTCGTCATAAGTTACATTAAATTCTAACTTAAGAGTGTTATAAATCTCCTTAGCAATTTGAGGTAGACCATCTTTTTTAACAAGTGGAAGTAGTGCGACTTTATAAGGGCAAAGAAATGCAGGTATTTTTAATACTGTTCTTGTTGTGTTGTTTTCCAACGTTTCTTCTTTCAACGAATTAGATAAAATTGCCAAAAACATTCTATCTAAACCAATGGATGTTTCAACTACACAGGGTGTATAACTTTCATTTAATTCATTATCAAAGTACTGAAGTTTTTTTCCTGAAAATTCTTGATGCTGCTTTAAATCAAAATCTGTTCTAGAGTGTATTCCTTCTAATTCTTTAAATCCAAATGGAAATTTAAATTCTATATCACTTGCCGCATCAGCATAATGAGCGAGCTTTTCATGATCATGAAAACGATAATTATCTTCACCCATCCCAAGAGATATATGCCATTTCATTCTATTTTCCTTCCATTTTTTATACCAATCCCCTTGTGTTCCTGGTCTTACAAAAAATTGCATTTCCATCTGTTCAAATTCTCTCATTCTAAATATAAATTGTCTAGCAACAATTTCATTTCTAAATGCTTTCCCTGTTTGAGCTATTCCAAATGGAATTTTCATCCTACCAGTTTTTTGAACATTTAAGAAATTTACAAATATACCTTGTGCAGTTTCAGGTCTTAAAAAAAGATCTGTAGCAGTGTCAGCAGATGCTCCAAGTTTTGTCCCAAACATAAGATTAAATTGCTTTACATCAGTCCAGTTTTTGCTACCAGAAATAGGGCAGACAATCTCTAATTCAATTATTAAGTTTCTAACATCATCTAAATCTTCATTTTCTAATGAATTACCTAATCTTGATAAGATAGCATTGATCTTTTCTTTATATCCAATAATTCTAGAGTTAGTAGTAATAAACTGCTCTTTATCAAAACTATCGCCAAATCGTTTTGTAGCTTTTTTAATTTCTTTGTCTATTTTTCCTTCAATTTTAGCACAATAATCTTCTACTAGAACATCCGCTCGGTATCTTTTATTAGAATCTTTATTATCGATTAACGGATCATTAAAAGCATCCACATGCCCAGATGCTTTCCATATAGTAGGATGCATTAAAATAGCAGAGTCAATACCAACAATATTATCATGCATTTGGACCATAGATTTCCACCAATACTGTCTGATATTGTTTTTAAGCTCTACCCCGTTTTGAGCATAATCGTATACTGCACTTAAACCGTCATAAATCTCACTACTTTGAAAAATAAATCCGTATTCTTTTGCGTGAGAAATTACACTTTTAAACTTATCTGAATTTAAACTCATAATGTAAAAATATGAAACCCTTTTGAACTAAAGGAATGGTTTTTTGAAAATTATACGTTAATTTGTATTTAATCAAATAAAAGAGGTGAAAAAAATTATAAATTTAATCTGTTTTTCCATTACGATAACTTTTATTGCAAGTTGCGCGAACAGAGGTACTCCATCAGGTGGAGAGATTGATGAAATACCTCCTTCAATAACAAAATCTACTCCAAAAAACTACACTTTAGACTTTAATTCCAGCGAAATAAGAGTTTATTTTGATGAATATATAAAATTTAAAAACTTACAAAAATATTTAATTATTTCTCCTCCGATTGATCCTGCTCCCGAAATAACTCCGTTGGGAACTGCGAGTAAATATTTAGAAATTAAATTTCAAGATTCTTTAAAATTAAACACAACTTATGTATTTAACTTTGGAGAAAGTATTGTAGATAACAATGCAGATAATGTTTTTTCAAACTATAAATATATTTTATCAACAGGAAAATATATTGACTCTTTAAAAATAAGTGGAAGTCTACAGGACGCTTTAGAAAGATCTAATCCTAAAGATATTGATGTCATGTTATACGAAATGGATAGCACTATATCAGACTCAATTATTTATAGATCTAAACCAAAATATATAACCAAACTAGTAGATAGTACTGGCCAATTTAATCTTGAGAATTTAAAAGAAGGAAAATATTTATTAGTCGCTTTAAAAGAAGAAAACAAAGATTATATCTATCAAAATGACAATGATAAAATTGCTTTTTATAATCAATTAATAACCCTACCTAAAGATACTGGCAATTATAATCTAAAATTATTCAAAGAGAATATTGATTTTAAATTTGGCAGACCAAAACATTCCTCTAAAAACTCTATTTCTTTTGGTTATAGCGGTGAATTAGAAAATTATAAAATTGATTTGATTTCTAATGTGGACCAAACGTTTAAGAGCAAAATAATTTTGGGAGATGAAGACATTAAAGACACGTTGTATTATTGGTATAATAGTTTCAAGAAATTAGATTCTCTACAGTTTGTAGTAAGAAATAATGATTTAATTGATACACTTTCTGTTAAATTAAGAAATTCAAATATTGACTCTTTAAAGATTAAAGCATTACAAAACAACTACATTTCATTTCTAGAAAATGTACAATTTCAAGCTAACACTCCTTTTGATGAAATTGATAGAACAAAGATTAGTCTAATTAATAAAGACTCTTTAAATGTAGATTTTGAAATATATTTAGATACGCTAAAAAACACTTACAGCTTTAGTTTCAAAAAGGAAGAAGAAGAAAATTATAATTTTAAATTTTTACCTGGAACTTTTACAGATTTGTATAATACCTCTAATGATACTTTAAGTTATTTGTATAAAACTAAAACATATGATGATTATGGTAATTTAAGGCTCACATTAAGAAATGTTCAATATCCTGCTATAGTTCAGCTAACAACTAAAACTGGAGAAGTTAAATATGAAAAAACAATATCCTCACAAGGGAATATTGACTTTAAGCACGTAATTCCTAACAAGTATTATGTAAGAGTAATTTTCGATAAAAATAAAAATGGAAAATATGACCCTGGAAGTTACTTAAATAAATCTTTTGCAGAAAGAGTTAGTCATTTAGAAGAAGAGCTAGATATTCGAGCTGGTTGGGATTTAGTTCAGGAATTTATTTTAAAGTAAAAAACTATAATACTTTAGACTTCATTAATTCTCTATTCATTCTAGCAATATTATCTAATGAGATTCCTTTTGGACATTCTACTTCACATGCTCCTGTATTTGAGCAATTTCCAAAACCCTCTAAATCCATTTGATCAATCATCTTAACAACTCTATCTGTAGCCTCAACTTTACCTTGAGGTAAAAGTGCATATTGAGATACTTTGGCACCAACAAACAACATTGCTGAGGAATTTTTGCAAGAAGCAACACACGCTCCACAACCAATACAAGTTGCTGCATCAAATGCAGAGTCTGCATCTGTTTTATTAATAGGAATTGAATTAGCATCTTGTGTATTACCAGATGTATTTACTGATATATACCCTCCTGCATGTTGAATTCTATCAAATGCACTTCTATCAACAATAAGATCTTTTATTACGGGAAAAGAAGTAGCTCTAAATGGCTCTATATAAATTGTATCTCCATCTTTAAATTTTCTCATGTGCAGTTGACAAGTTGTAATAGCTCTGTCAGGTCCGTGAGCTTGACCATTGATATATAATGAACATGACCCACAAATTCCTTCTCTGCAATCATGATCAAATGATACCGGTGACTGATCATTTTTAATCAATGTAGAGTTTAAAACATCTAACATCTCTAAAAAAGACATGTCTGGTGATATATTATCCACATTATAATTCACAATACTTCCTTTAGAAGTTGAATTTTTCTGACGCCAAATTTTAAGTTTTAATTTCATAAATTATTATTTGTAACTTCTTTCTTTAACTTCAATATCATTATAATTTAATTCTTCTTTGTGTAATATAGCATCCTTGGGTTCGCCAGTATATTCCCAAGCGGAAACAAATTGATAGTTTTTATCTCTCATTGCCTCCCCTTCAGGAGTTTGATGCTCATCTCTAAAATGACCTCCACAAGATTCTTCTCTGGACAAAGCATCTTTAGCAAAAAGTTCTCCTAACTCTAAGAAGTCAGCTACTCTACCAGCTTTAGCTAACTCTTCATTGAACTCATCTGTTGAACCAGGAACCTTGACTTCTTTCCAGAAAAGATTTCTTAGTTCAGATATTTCATTAATTGCTTCGTTTAATTCCTTAGAGTTTCTAGCCATTCCACACTTATTCCACATTATCTTACCCAGTTTTTTATGAAAATAATCAACCGAGTGTTTTCCCTTATTATTTACAAAAAAATCTAATTTTTTAATTGCTTCTATCTCTGCATTTTCAAATTCTATTGTGTCTGTTGGAATAGGTCCAGTTGAAATATCATCTGATAGATAATCCCCAATTGTATATGGTAAAACAAAATATCCATCCGCTAAACCTTGCATTAACGCAGAAGCGCCTAATCTATTTGCACCATGATCAGAGAAATTAGCTTCTCCAATGGCATATAATCCAGGTACTGTGGTCATTAAGTTGTAATCAACCCAAATTCCACCCATAGTGTAGTGTACAGCAGGGTATATCATCATAGGAGTTTTGTAAGGGTTTTGATCAACTATCTTTTCATACATCTGAAATAGATTTCCATATTTCTTTTTTATAACCGATGTCCCAAGTTTATTGACTAAATCTTCATTTGACTCGTCTTCTCCCTTAATATGAGCTTGTTCTTTTCCATACCTAATAATCGCAGCTGCAAAGTCTAAGTACACAGCTTCACCAGTTGCATTAACACCAAACCCTGCATCACATCTTTCTTTCGCAGCCCTAGAAGCTACGTCACGAGGAACTAAATTGCCAAAGGCCGGGTATCTTCTTTCAAGAAAATAATCCCTATTTTCTTCAGAGATTTCCAAAGGCGATATTTTACCTTCACGAATAGAGACTGCATCTTTATTGATTTTTGGAACCCATATTCTACCATCATTTCTCAGAGACTCAGACATTAATGTAAGTTTAGACTGGTGATCTCCAGAAACTGGAATACAAGTTGGATGAATTTGAGTAAAACATGGGTTTGCAAAATAGGCACCACGTTTGTGTGCTTTCCATGCAGCAGTTACATTGCTACCCATTGCATTTGTAGATAAATAAAAGACATTTCCATATCCTCCAGAGCCAAGGACAACAGCGTGAGCAGAGTGTCTTTCAACGTCTCCAGTTATTAAATTTCTAGTAATAATTCCTCTAGCCTTTCCATCAACCAAAACAACATCAAGCATTTCATGTCTATTATACATTTTAATTTTACCTCTACTAATTTGTCTGTTCATAGCAGAATAAGCGCCCAATAATAATTGCTGTCCTGTTTGACCTTTAGCATAAAAAGTTCGAGAAACTAATACTCCCCCAAAAGATCTATTATCTAGTAAACCACCATAGTCTCTTGCAAAAGGAACTCCTTGAGCGACACATTGATCAATAATATTTGTTGAAACTTCCGCTAATCTGTAAACATTAGACTCTCTTGATCTGTAATCACCTCCTTTGACGGTATCGTAAAAAAGTCTATAAGTTGAATCTCCGTCGCCTTGATAGTTTTTTGCTGCATTAATACCACCTTGTGCGGCAATAGAATGTGCTCTACGTGGAGAATCTTGAAAACAAAAAGCTTTCACATTATAACCAAGTTCAGCTAAAGTAGCAGCAGCAGAACCACCAGCGAGTCCAGTTCCAACAACAATAATATCAATGAGTCTTTTGTTAGCAGGATTGACTAGGTTAATAGTGTTTTTATGATTTGTCCATTTATCTTTGATAACTCCTTTAGGTTCGCTAGATATTAATTTTGGGCTAAATTTTAGTTCAGGTCTAGATTGTAACTTCTTTAAGTATTGTTCAAAATTTTTAGCACTTTGTTGAATTAATGAATTTTTAGATTTAAAGTCTTTGTCAGATTTCATAATTGGCGACCTACAATCCTTTTTATGCCAGCTTGTATCCCAGTCTTTTAATTTACATTTTACACCAGTACTTTTTTTGATAATTTTGGGTGCTGCATTATTCACTTTATGGTAATACCTAACACAGACAAGTAGTTCTTCGTCTGGCGTGTATTCTTCTTTAGGTTTTCTATAATTTAAAGAATAAGTGATTTTATTCATAGATTGATTTGATTAAGTGTTACAAAATTAATTAAAATAATGATAACACGTGCATAGTTGTAAAATTATATTGACTATTAGTTAAATAATTTATTGGTGATTAAAAAAATGAAATAAAGCAATAAAAACAAAACCGAGTGGAATACAAATTGAATAGAAATAACTTATATTTTTTAGAAGCTTTTTTCTGCCAACTGTAGAGCCCATTGATTGAAACGCAGATGTAAATCCATGCATTAAATGCAGAGATAAAAAGCAAAAAGCAATACAATAAAATATTACTCTAGGAGCGTATGCAAACTTGTGCTGCAATTCTGTAAAATATCTGAATTCTCCGTTGTGTAAACCAGACCAATCGTTCTGAATAAACTTAGTATTAATTTCTGGAAACCAGAAATCGATAAAATGTAAAACCATGAACGATAATATAGCTAATCCACTCCAAATCATATTTCTACTCATCCATGTAGAGTTTGCACTACCATTGTTGTATGCATATTTAACTTTAGAAGATCTATTGTTTCTAATCTCTAAAATAAAACCCATTACAAAATGAAAAATAACACCAAAAATCAAAATAGGTTGAAGAACAAATTGAACTAATGGATTGGTACCCATAAAATGAGATATTTCATTAAAAATATCTGCGCTAAACACGGAGGTCAGATTAATTGCAAAATGTTGTAACAGAAAAACCATTAAGAAAATAGCTGAAAGAGCCATAGAGATTTTTCTCGCAATTGATGAATCAAAAAATAGTGACATCAGTTATATAATTAATAATTCATTACAAAAGTAACACTGAAAAAAATGTTACACAAGAAAAAAGATCTATTTAGAATGATTTTAAAATAAATCAAAAAGAATATTATTACATTTGAAATATAAAAATTTAAATATGAAGTACGAATCAATTGACAGTAAGCTATTTATAAAAAATAGAGCAAACTTTTCTAAAGAAATGAAAAAAAATAGCATTGCTTTTTTTAATTCAAATGACATATATCCAGTTAGTGCAGATTCAACTTTACCGTTTGAGCAGCATAGAGATATCTTCTACTTAAGTGGGATTGACCAAGAGGAAAGCATACTTGTATTATGTCCAGATAATCCCAACCCAGATTTAAGAGAAATATTATTTTTAAAAGAAACCAATGATCATATAGCAGTTTGGGAAGGACCAAAAATAAATAAAAGTCAAGCGTTCAAAATAAGTGGAATTAAAACTGTCTTTTGGCTAAACGATTTAGAAAAAGTTGTTGATGAGTTGATTAGTAATTGTCAAAATATATACATCAATAAAAACGAACACTACCGAGCAAAAATTGAAACTGAAACTAGAGAAGCTAGATTCAATTGTTGGCTCGAAAAGAAATATTCAAAAAAAAATAAAGAAAGAAGTAATCCAATTTTACAAAGATTGAGGTCATTAAAAGATCCCATAGAAATAAATCTCATACAACAAGCCTGTGATATAACAAATAAAGGGTTTAGAAGAATTTTAGGTTTTGTAAAGCCAGGAATTTGGGAATATGAAATCGAAGCAGAATTTATTCACGAGTTTTTGATTAATAGATCCAAAAAATTCGCATATACTCCTATTATTGCGTCTGGAAATAATGCAAACATTCTTCATTATATTGAAAATAATATGCAGTGTAGAGATGGTGATTTGATTCTTTTAGATGTAGGAGCTGAATACGCTAATTATTCTAGTGATATGACACGAACTATCCCTGTAAATGGAAGATTCAATAAAAGACAAAAAGCTGTTTACAATGCAGTTTTAAGAGTAAAAAATGAAGCCACTAAACTACTAGTTCCTGGGACAGACTGGGCTGAGTATCATATTGAAGTAGGAAAGCTAATGACGTCTGAATTACTTGATTTAAAGTTATTAAATAAAGTAGATATTCAAAATCAAACTAAAGAAAAGCCTGCATATAAAAAATACTTTATGCATGGTACATCACATCATATGGGTCTAGATACTCATGACTATGGTTTATTAGAAGAGCCAATGCAAGAAAACATGGTTTTTACAGTTGAACCTGGAATTTACTTACCAAAGGAAGGATTTGGCATTAGACTGGAAGATGATGTGGTTATACAAAAAACTGGTGATCCAATAAATTTGATGAAAAAAATCCCTATCGAAATTGATGAAATTGAAAGTTTAATGAATTCTAATTAATTGAATTCCACCCTTGTGCTTTTAAAGGTATTTTTGAATTAGATCTTGTTACAAGACTTGGCGTAGAATTTTTATCGTTTATATGACCAATAACTGTAAAATTTGGATTCGCTTTAATTTTTAAATAATCTTGCTGAGAAATTGTGAACAATAACTCGTAATCCTCTCCTCCATTTAATGCAATTGTAGTACTATCAATATTGAATTCTTCACATGTAGAAATTAATTGAGGATCTATTGGGATTTTTTCTTCATACAGATCACACCCAACACTACTTTGACTACAGATGTGTATAATTTCAGAGGAAAGACCATCACTTATATCAATCATTGAAGTAGGTTTGACATCTAAATCTTTTAATAATTTGACTATATCTTTTCTTGACTCTGGTTTTAGTTGCCTCTCAACAAGATATGTATACTGGTCTAGCTCAGGCTGATTATTAGGATTAACCTTAAACACTTCATTCTCGCGCTCCAGAACCTTTAAACCCATATATGCGCTTCCTAGATCTCCTGTAACAACTAATAAATCGTTTTCCTTAGCTCCATTTCTATATACAATATCTTTTTCATCAACTTCACCAATTGCAGTGACCGAAATTGTCAATCCAGATGTAGATGAAGTAGTGTCTCCACCAACTAGATCAACATCATAAGCTTTAGTTGCCAATCGAATTCCTGAGTAAAGTTCTTCTAAAGATTCAAGAGTAAATCTATTTGAAACTGCAATAGAAACTGTAATCTGTGTCCCAATAGCATTCATGGCATTAATATCTGATAAATTGACCATTACAGCTTTATACCCAAGATGCTTTAAGGGGGTGTAAGCAAGATTAAAATGAACACCTTCAACAAGTAAATCTGTAGAAACAACTACTTTTTTTTTAGTAAATGATAAAACAGCAGCATCATCTCCAATACCCTTAAATGTACTTGAATTTTTAATCTCAAAATTTTCTGTCAATTTTTCAATTAATTTAAACTCCCCCAAGTCTTTCAAACTAGTTTTACTTATATTTTTATCTTCAATCATATTACAAATCTAACATTCTTTTAGAACATAGTCTCTAATTCTATCATATAAATAGACTAAATAGTATGCAAAAATAAGAGTTATATTGTATATTTGTATGCTAATATATTTTATATATATATTTATGATAAAAATATCAGATTTAGCAAAAAGCAAAGTCATTGAATTAATGTCTAACGATGGATTTAGTCCTCAAGAAGACTTTATTAGAGTTGGCGTGAAAAGCGGAGGGTGCTCTGGGCTATCCTATGATTTGAAATTTGATAAAAATATAAATGAAGATGATAAAATGTTTGAAGATAAAAATATAAAGATAGTAGTTGACAAGAAAAGTTTTTTATACCTAATTGGAACTACTTTAGAATATTCTGGTGGTCTTAATGGCACTGGTTTTGTTTTTTCCAATCCCAACGCTAATAGAACATGTGGTTGTGGAGAAAGTTTTTCACTATAAATAAAAAAAGATATGGCTAAATACACTGAAGACGATCTAAGAGAAGAGTTAAAAACAAAAGAATACGAGTATGGTTTTTACACTGAGATGGACTCGGACACATTTCCTGTTGGACTTAATGAAAATATTGTAAGAGCAATCTCTAAAAAGAAAGATGAACCCAACTGGATGACAGATTGGAGATTAAAAGCCTATAGGGAATGGGAAAAAATGAAGGAGCCAGATTGGGCCAATGTTAAATATAATAAGCCTGATTTTCAAGCAATATCTTACTACTCAGCTCCATCAAATACCCCTAAATACAATGATTTAAGTGAAGTTGATCCTGAATTGCTGGCTACATTTAAAAAACTAGGAATCTCGATTGACGAACAAAAAAAATTGAGTGGTGTTGCAATGGATGTTGTAATTGATTCAGTATCAGTTGCAACTACCTTTAAAAAAACTCTTTCTGAAAAAGGAATAATTTTTTGTTCAATTAGTGAGGCTATAAAAAACCATCCGGATTTAGTAAAAAAGTATATTGGATCAGTAGTTCCTGTAAAAGACAATTATTACGCTGCCTTAAACTCAGCTGTCTTTAGTGATGGCTCATTTTGTTATATCCCTAAAGGGGTTAGGTGCCCTATGGAACTTTCTACTTATTTTAGAATTAACCAAGCTGGTACAGGTCAGTTTGAAAGAACTCTTGTTATTGCAGACAAAGAAAGTTATGTAAGTTATCTTGAAGGATGTACAGCTCCAAGTAGGGATGAAAATCAACTGCATGCCGCTGTAGTTGAATTGATAGCATTGGATGATTCAGAAATTAAATATAGTACAGTACAAAACTGGTTTCCTGGAAGCCCAGATGGTAAAGGGGGAGTTTTTAATTTTGTTACAAAGAGAGGTCTATGTGAAAAAAATGCTAAAATATCTTGGACACAAGTTGAAACTGGTAGTGCTGTAACATGGAAATACCCTTCTTGCATTTTAAAAGGAGACAATTCCATAGGAGAGTTTTATTCAATAGCAGTAACCAACAATTATCAACAAGCTGACACAGGAACAAAAATGATTCATATTGGAAAAAATACCAAGTCAACAATCATATCAAAAGGTATATCTGCTGGAAAGTCACAAAATAGTTATCGAGGTTTAGTAAAAATTAATTCTAGGGCTGATAATGCTAGGAATTTCTCTCAATGCGACAGTTTATTAATGGGTAATGAATGTGGAGCTCACACATTCCCCTATATTGAAGCTAAAAATAAAACTGCACAAATTGAACATGAGGCTACAACGAGTAAAATTGGTGAAGACCAAATTTTCTATTGTAATCAAAGAGGAATTGGTACTGAAAAGGCAATTGCATTAATAGTTAATGGTTTTAGTAAAGATGTATTAAATAAATTACCAATGGAATTTGCTGTTGAAGCACAAAAATTGTTAGAAATTTCGCTTGAAGGTTCTGTTGGTTAAAATTTGTTAAAATGAAAATATATAGAATATTAATATTTATTGCACTTTTTTCATTTAGTTGTGATAAAAAACAAAATAAAGTTGTTTCAAATGAAGTTGTTGAAACAAAAAATAATGAACAGATAATTTTATCTGGGGATTATGTTTTTTACAATAATGCAGCAGTATTGCAGACGAACAAAAATGTTTATGGAATTATAATTAATGAAAAAGTAAAGGAATTAAATCAAAAACTGTCTTTAATCAAAAAGGATGAATTTGATTTCATTCCAGTTATTCTTAAAGGTAAATTGCAAAACAAAAACGAAGATGAAGAAGGTTGGTCAGTGAAATTAGAAATTACAGAAATAGTTGAAATTATTAATAAAGAAAAATAGATATGTTAAGCATTAAGAATTTACATGCCAAAGTTGAGGATAAAGATATTTTAAATGGCATAAATTTAGAAGTAAAAGCAGGTGAGGTACATGCTATAATGGGACCTAATGGTTCTGGAAAAAGTACTCTAGCATCCATTATTGCAGGAAAAGAAGAATATGAAATTACAAGTGGTGATATTGACTTAAATGGAGAATCTATTGAAGAATTATCTGCTGAGGAAAGAGCTCATAAAGGTATTTTTCTTTCATTTCAATATCCGGTTGAAATACCTGGAGTATCGGTTACTAACTTTATAAAAACAGCAATTAACGAGACAAGAAAAGCTAAAGGACAGGACGAAATGCCCGCTAAAGAAATGTTAAAACTTTTAAAAGATAAATCTAGTCTTTTAGAAATTGATAGAAAGTTTTTGTCTAGATCCATAAATGATGGTTTTTCGGGAGGCGAAAAAAAGAGAAATGAAATTTTTCAAATGGCAATGCTAGAACCAAGTGTAGCGATATTAGACGAAACAGATTCAGGATTAGATATAGATGCCCTAAGAATTGTTGCTAATGGTGTTAATAAATTAAAAAGTTCTGAAAATGCAGTAATCCTAATAACGCATTATCAGAGATTACTGGACTACATAGTTCCAGATTATGTTCACGTTTTATACAATGGAAAAATTGTGAAATCAGGCACTAAAGATTTAGCGCTGGAGCTAGAAGCAAAAGGTTATGATTGGATTAAAGAAGAAGTAAAAAACTAATTAAATGGATTTAAAAGAAAAACTAGTCTCCTCCTTCATCGCTTTTGAAAATCAAGTAGACATAGATAGTTATGTGCATGACATAAGAACCGAGGCTATTAAAAATTTTGAGAATTCAGGCTTCCCGACAAAAAAAAATGAATCCTGGAAATACACTTCTCTAAAACAGGTTTTAGATACTGATTACAGTATTTTCCCAAGCAAAAATACAGCTCTTGTTTATTCGAAAATTGAAAAATATCTTATTGATGATATAGATAGTTATAAAATTATTTTTGTCGATGGTATATATTCTTCTCATTTGTCAGAAACTACCCATGAGGGAATGGATATTTGTTTAATGTCCTCTGTTTTAAATAAACCAAAATATGCTCCAATTATTGAAAACTATTTTAATAAAGCATTAAAAAAAGACGGTATAACTGACTTAAATACTGCTTTTTCAAAAGAAGGTGCATTCATACACATTCCTAAAAATAAACTTGTAGAAAAGCCGATTCAAATTATTCACTTTAGTAGTGGTAATGAAAGCTCATTAATGCTTCAACCAAGAAATTTAATTATTGTTGACGAAAACTCTCAACTGCAGATTATTGAAAGACATCAAAATTTAAATGAAAATGAAGTTTTGACAAATTCTGTTACAGAAATTTTTGTGAACCCAAAATCTATAGTAGATTATTATAAAATTCAAAATGACAACAAGCAAGCATCTTTAATAGATACTACATCAATTATTCAAGAAAATAATAGTGTTTGTACATTACATACTTTTTCTTTTGGCGGAAAACTTACAAGAAATAATCTTACTTTCTCTCAAAAAGGAGAGCACGTTGAATCAATAATGAAAGGAATTACTATTATTGAAGAAAAACAACATGTAGATCACAATACTCTAGTTCACCATATTAAACCAAATTGTGAAAGTCATCAAGACTATAAAGGTATTTTTGATGATAGTTCTACAGGGGTGTTTAATGGTACAGTTGTAGTGGAGAAAGAAGCTCAAAAAACAAATGCATTTCAAGCAAATAATAATGTGCTACTTAGTGATAAAGCCTCTATTAATACAAAGCCACAGCTTGAGATTTTTGCAGATGATGTAAAGTGTTCACACGGATGCACCATCGGCCAATTAGATAAAAATGCTCTTTTCTATTTAAAATCAAGAGGGATACCTGAAAAAGAAGCAAAAGCTTTATTAATGTATGGTTTTGCAAATAATGTTATGCAAAGTGTAAAAATTCCAGAACTAAAAAAGAGAATAACAAATATAATTGCTGGAAAATTAGGAGTTAATATTGGATTTAATTTATAAATGAAAAAAAATAAACAAATAGATATTGATCAAATACGAAATGATTTTCCCATTCTTAAAAGAAAAGTAAATGGTAAAAATTTAATATATTTTGATAATGCTGCTACTTCACAAACTCCAAAAATAGTAATTGATTCAATTGTTGATTATTATTCTAACTACAATTCAAATATACATAGAGGTGTTCACTTTTTAAGTCAAGAAGCTACTGATGCTTATGAGAAGTCTAGAGTTAAATTTCAAAAACACTTCAATGCTCATAATTCTTTTGAAATAATATTTACTTCTGGAACAACACACAGTATTAACCTAGTTGCTAACGGTTTTAAAAAGATACTGAAAAAAAATGATGAGATTATTATCTCTCAATTAGAGCATCATAGTAACATTGTTCCTTGGCAAATGCTCTGCGAAGAAACTGGAGCAAAAATAAAAGTTATCCCAATTGATAATAATGGTGAATTAATTATTGATGAATTCGAAAAGCTTCTAAATTCAAAAACTAAATTAGTTTTCGTAAATCATGTTTCAAATGCACTTGGAATAGTAAATCCTATTAAACACATAATAAAAAAAGCACATGAATTTAATGCAATTGTTCTAGTAGATGGAGCTCAAGCAACTCCACATATGAAAATTGATGTTATTGATTTAGATGTAGATTTTTATGTTACTTCTACCCATAAAATTTGTGGTCCAACAGGTGTTGGAATCCTATATGGTAAGGAAAAGTGGCTTAATAAAATCCCTCCTTTTTTAGGTGGTGGAGAAATGATCGATCAAGTTACTTTTGAAAAATCAACTTATGCTGGTCTTCCAAATAAATTTGAAGCTGGTACTCCTAATATAAGTGGCGTAATAGCATCTGGAATTGGGATTGATTATTTAAATTCAATTGGCCTAGAAGAGATTTATAAATACGAAAAAGAATTACTAGATTATGCGACTAGGGAGCTACTATTAATCAAAGATTTAAAGATTTACGGGTTTTCTATAAAAAAAACATCTGTGATATCCTTTAATGTTGGCAATATACACCCTTACGACATTGGCTCTATTCTAGATAAATTTGGGATAGCAACAAGAACTGGACAACTCTGTGCTCAACCAATAATGGATTATTTTAAAATCCCTGGCACAATAAGAGTTTCTTTTAGTTTTTATAACACAAAGGAAGAAATTGATGAATTTATTAAAGCACTTCACAAAGCTATTTTAATGCTATCTTAAATAATAAATAGTACAAAATTCAATACTTTAAATTGAATAATCTTTTTGTTATCGTATTTTTACTAAAATTATAAACTTGAAAATAAAAAAAATACAAGAGGAGATAATAGACGAGTTTGCAATGTTTGATGATTGGATGCAGAGGTATGAATATATGATTGATTTAGGCAAATCGTTACCTTTAATTGATAGTAAATACAAAACAGATGACTACCTAGTTAATGGTTGTCAGAGTAAAGTTTGGGTTAGAGCCGAACTTGTTGATAAACAAATAGTGTTCAAGGCGGATAGTGATGCAATTATTAGCAAGGGTATTATTGCCATTTTAATTAGAGTTTTTTCTAATCACGAACCTAATGAAATAATAGAAGCTAAAACCGATTTTATAGATAAGATTGGACTAAAAGATCACCTTTCACCAAATAGAGCAAATGGTCTTTCAAGTATGATTAAACAATTAAAAATTTATGCTTTAGCTTATCAAACAAAAATAAATAATGAATAAAGAAGATTTTGATCCAAAGATTTTAGGAGAAAAAATTGTTATGGTTTTAAAAACAGTTTTTGATCCAGAAATTCCTGTTGACATTTATGAATTAGGCCTAATCTATGATGTAATGATTAATGAAGATAGGGATGTTAAAATTCTAATGACTTTAACTACCCCTAATTGTCCTGTTGCAGAATCGTTGCCGCTAGATGTTGAAAATAAAGTAAAATCCATGGAGGAAGTAAACGAAGCTGAGGTAGAGATTACTTTTGATCCTCCCTGGTCTCAAGATTTAATGAGCGATGAAGCAAAATTAGAAATAGGGATTTTATAAATACTCTCGTTAATAAAAATGTCAAAAGAAATTATAAATAGAGTCGCAAATAGTAAAATAATTACAATTGATCTTGAAGATTATTATCCAAAGGGTCAAAGACACTTATTAGATATTAAAAACTGGCTTCATGAAGGTTTGGTTTTAAAAGAAAAAGAGTTTAGAGTGTCAGTTGATAATTTTGACTGGACTAAATTTAATAAAGGATATGTTTCTGTTTATTGTAGCAGCGGAGCTATAATTCCAACTTGGGCATATTTACTGATAGCTACCAAATTAAAAGACAATTGTATTATAAATATTGTTGGTGATTTGGATTATTTAGAAAAATGTATTTTTTTAGATATTGTAAACTCAATTGATTTTTCCAACTTTAACGGTAAGTCTGTAGTTATAAAAGGGTGTTCGAAAAAAAACATCCCTCTTGATGCTTACACACAATTAATAAACCAATTGAAACCAGTCGCTCAAAGAATTATGTTTGGAGAAGCGTGTTCTACTGTCCCATTGTATAAAAAGTAAATTAACAATCTGGGTATAAAAACTTGTTGTATGGGAACCTAGTAATATGAATTTTTCTGACTTCTGAATATAAACAACTTTTTAAATCATCCATATTTTCTTTATTTAAAGCAGAAATAAATCTAACCTCATTATCACTATTACTCATCCAAGTATTTTTCCAGTCATCTAAATTATAATTAGACTTACCCCTGATTGCAATTAAATCTTCTTCATCAAACTCTTCAAAAGAGTAATTGTCAATTTTATTAAATACCATAATAGTTGGCTTGTCAGAACTTTTGATCTCTTCTAGTATCTTATTCACCGATTCTACATGCTCCTCAAAATTTGAATGTGAAATGTCCACAACATGAATTAGCAAGTCTGCTTCTCTTACTTCGTCCAAAGTACTTTTAAAGGATTCTATTAATTGGGTTGGTAGTTTTCTTATAAAACCTACTGTATCACTCATTAAAAAAGGAAGGTTTTTAACAACTACCTTTCTTACCGTAGTGTCTAAAGTGGCAAACAGCTTATCTTCTGCGAACACTTTTGATTTGCTTAAAACATTCATCAAGGTTGACTTACCAACATTTGTATAGCCTACTAAAGCAACCCTTATCATCTTGCCTCTGTTACCTCTTTGTACATGCATTTGTTTGTCTATCGTCTTGATTTTCTTTTTTAGTAATGAGATTTTATCTCTAACTATTCTTCTGTCTGTTTCAATTTCTGTTTCCCCTGGACCTCTCATTCCAATACCTCCTTTTTGTCTTTCGAGATGAGTCCACATACCTTTTAGTCTAGGTAATAAGTATTGACATTGAGCTAATTCAACCTGAGTTCTAGCATAACTAGTTGTTGCTCTTTGGGCAAAAATATCTAGAATTAGATTTGTTCTATCTAGTATTTTACAATTAAATATTTTACTAATATTTCTTTCTTGTGCTGGGGATAATTCGTCATCGAATATAACAGTCTGAACTTTTACAACCTCAATAAAATCAAGAACCTCTTTTATTTTTCCACTACCTAAAAATGTTTTTGGATTTGGAGTATCTAAATTTTGTGTAAAGCGCTTTACAACAGCGCCGCCTGCAGTAGTTGTTAAAAACTCTAACTCATCAAGATATTCTTTAGACTTTTCTTTGTCTTGATCACGAGTTATAACTCCAATTAAAATGGTATTTTCCAAAGTTTAAATATTCTAGAGTAAATGTACAAATATGAATTAAAAATCTATACACTTTATAATATGTATTTATTATCTTTAAAAATCTATAATTTTATATATATGAAAAAGTTATTATTCTTTTGTTTTTTAATACTAAGTTTTACTATTAACTCTCAAACGTCAACTGAAATAGATTGTACTGCTGGACCAACAACTACTAGCTTTTGTTATGATACCGGATTAGACAACTCTTATTCCTTTACTAGTCTTGATGGAAGTCCAATGAATCTTACTATTAATTCTGGACAAGTAGAAAATGGATGGGATGAATTAATAATTCTTGACTCTGATGGAACTGAACTTTACAACGGATACGGTGCCGGCGGAGATGTTTCTGGATTGACTTTCCAGTCCTCTGGAGATAATATAACTCTTATCGTTCAAGAAGATGGAAGTATAAGCTGTGTAAGTAGTGGATACAACCCTATAGATTTTACTGTAGCTTGTGCTACTTGTGTAAATCCTATTGCTAGTTATACAATGGTAACAGACTGTCTTAACGGACCTCAGTTTTTTGTCGATGTTGATTTAACTGATATTGGATCTGCTTCTTCAGTTACACTTTCTGATAACCAAGGTACAGCTACTCAAAATGCAACTGCAACAGGAATGTTTACTTTTGGACCTTATGATAATAATACAGGGGTAGTTATTTCTGTAACCAATGATGATGATGCAAACTGCTCTATTAGTAGTAGTTCTATTACTCAAGAATTCTGTACTACAACTCTAGTGGATTGTACTTTAGGACCAATCACCTTAGACTATTGTTATGACAATAATAATACTACAGACTTTACCTATACTAGCTCTGATGGAGTACCTGTTAATTTAACTATTAACTCAGGAAACGTAGAAAGTGGATGGGATGAATTTATTGTTTACGACTCCGATGGAGTTACTGAATTAACTCCTGCGCAACCTTACTATGGAAATGGAGGAGATTTATCTGGTCTAACTTTCCAATCAACTGGAGATACAATATCTTTTGTGGTGGTCTCTGATGGATCCATAAGTTGTGGGTCTGGAAGTATAACTCCGATAAATTATACAGTAGCTTGTGCTACTTGTATAAACCCTCAAGCTACCTATACTGTAATTGATGATTGCGATAACGGAGATCAGTTCTTAATTGATGTCGATATAACAAGTTTAGGAGATGCTGAATCTTTAACAATATCCGACAATCAAGGTGGAGCTACTCAAGCTGCAACTGCAACAGGAGTGTATACTTTTGGTCCTTACCCTTTCCTAACAGATATCGTTATTTCAGTTGCTAATGACCAAGACGTAAATTGTGTTATAAATAGTAATGCTATTCAACTATTTGCTTGCCCACCTGCTAATGATAATTGTAGTGGTGCAGAAGAAGCAGTTGTAAATATAGATGAGTCTTGCACTCTATTAAATCCAGGTACAATTACTGCGGCATCAGCTTCCCCTGATTCCAGTTCTTGTACAGGAGATGATGATGATGTTTGGTTTGAGTTTACGGCTCTAAGCGAAGTTCAATTGATTTCACTAGTTAATATTTCAGGTACTACAACAAATCTTGGACACGGGCTATACGAAGGTGTATGCGGAGAATTAACAGAACTATATTGTAGTGCTGACAACTCAAGTGTAACTACGGCCCTTACCATAGGAAACAACTACTTTGTAAAAGTATTTTCTTCTGGCAATAATAGTGAAAATGTTGATTTTGATTTATGCATAAAAGATGCCCCTGACAATACTGTATGTGAAAATGCAGCCAATTTTTGTGGTCAAGATGGAGCTTTATATGGTTCAAATATTTTTGATTACCCTAGTTTAGGGCAAATTGCTTGTTTATATTCTACCCCGAATCCTTCATGGAATATAATTCAGATTGGAGACACTGGAACCATTGATATTCAAATTGTTCAAAATACTGAATTTGATGAAAATGGTAATCCAACAGGAAATGGTTTAGATGTTGATTTTGTATTATGGGGCCCTTTTGATTCAGAACAGAATTTTTGTGCAGATGGAGTTTTAGACCAAGGATGCCCAGATCCTACAGATTGTCCTAACAATACTACAAACCCTAACTTTTATCCATCTGGAAACATTGTAGACTGTAGTTATTCTGCAAATAATGTAGAGAATTTAACGATTGATGATGCTCAAAGTGGTGAAATTTATGTATTACTTGTAACTAATTATTCCAATAATGCTGGTACAATTCAAATTGAACAAACAAATAATGGAAATGAAGGTGCTGGATCTACGGTAGCTGAAATTGAAGTTGATTTAGGAAATGATATAGAAATATGTGGTACTGCAAGTTACGAGCTGGTTGCAAATTCCCCTTTTGCAGATTCATACGAGTGGTATCAAAATGGGATTTATATAGATGGATCAGACAGTCCAACTTTAGTTGTTACAGAAAGTGACAATTACACAGTAATAGTTTATGATAATCAATGTGATTCTTTTGCTCAAGATTCAGTAAATGTGACTTATACTTTACCTGAAGCGAATAGCCCAGGAGATGTAATTGTTTGTAATATAAACAACCCTGGTGATGGAGTTGAAGGATTTGATTTATCAACTCTTGTTGAAACAATACTTGGAGAAGATCAACCAATTACAGATTATTTTGTTAGCTATCATCAATCCTTTGAAGAATGTGTACTTAATACCGATCCTATTGAAACAGGCGAACTAATTCTCGTAGGAACAGATTGTAGAGAAATCTTTGCTAGAGTCACTGATCCAAACTTTGAAGGCTGTTTTAATACAGTTAGTTTTACTTTATGTGCACAAGAATTACCTGTAGCAACTTTTGAAAACGAAACTTATGAAGTATGTCCTAACGCTACTATCCCAATTGATGTTAATGTTATTCCTACATATGATGATAATCCTGATTCTTTTGAAGTAAGCTGGACTTACAATGGTGATATTTTAGAAAATGAAAATTCTTTAACACTTGGGGTTTTATATGCTGGTCTTTATGAAGTTACATTAACTTCAACTGAAACTGGCGAATGTAGTTTTACAAGGGGCATCAATGTTACAGAAGTTGAGTCTTGTGTTATTCCTAATGGAATATCTCCAAATGATGATGGGTTCAATGATTCTTTTGATCTAAGCAGTTATAATGTAAGTTCATTGAGAGTGTTTAATAGATGGGGTGATTTGGTATATTCAAAAAACAATTATTTAAATGAATGGAGAGGTCAATCTAATGAAGGGGAATTACTTCCAGTAGGAACATATTTCTATGTAATGAATTATGAAGAAAATAAAACTAAGGTAGACTGGGTTTATTTAAATTATTAATTATTAAATAAAATATATATTGAATTTGTAATTTATTAAAATATACGTTAGATTTAGCTTAACTAACTGAAATAAACATTCTTGAAATTTCTAACAATCTTATTTTAAAGAATCATTTTCAAATACAATCTTAAAAAAAGTATGAAAAAAATTATACTATCTATACTGGTCCTATTTTCCTTTCAAATCGGAAACGCTCAAGTACTTAATCAACCTGCAAACTGGCCAAACGCTAACTGGACTACATCAGGTACTTATGCTGAAGCTGGATTACTTGCTGATCCTACTTCCGCTGACTCGTTCACTTTTGATGATGATGCTGCAGGCTCTACTTCTGATGATGACGTAGCCTCTGAATCTCCAATTATTGATTTAACAGCTGCATTTGATGCCGGAGAAACACTTATGTTAATTAGTGGAAACTATACACATTACGATATTGGAGGTACTTTATCCGTAGATTATTGGGATTATGACGGTAGTTCATGGGTTTCTATACAAGAATTGGGTGGCTCTGATGGAGCTACTACCCAAACATATCCAAATTGTACTTCTTTAGTGTATTTTGAATCTGGTTTAGACATAACCAATTTTACTTCTACACAACTTTCAAACTTTAAATATAGAATTTCTTATGACGATGCTGACGGATGGCAATGGGGATGGTGTATCAAAGATGCATCTATAGTCTCTGGCGGTTCCGCCGTTCCTGGTTGTGATGCAACTGTAACTTCTCCTGCAGATGGAGAAACGGGAGTTGTACAAACTCCAAATGTAACGTGGTCTTCTGCTAGTGGTTTTCCTGAGGGATATTATATTTCAGTAGGAACTACTGATGGTGGTAATGATATTTTAGACAATGTAGATACAGGCAACTCTAATAGTTATCCGCTATCTGGGTTAGCTTACAGCACAACTTATTACGTAACTATTTTACCTTATAACGGGTCTGGGTCTGCTACCGACACGTGTAGTTCTTCTAGCTTTACGACAGTTACTGATCCTAATACATATGTAGATTGTACTGCTGGACCAATAAATACTAGCTTTTGTTATGATACCGGATTAGACAACTCTTATTCCTTTACTAGTCTTGACGGAAGTCCAATGAATCTTACTATTAATTCTGGACAAGTAGAAAATGGATGGGATGAATTAATAATTCTTGACTCTGATGGAACTGAACTTTACAACGGATACGGTGCCGGCGGAGATGTTTCTGGATTGACTTTCCAGTCCTCTGGAGATAATATAACTCTTATCGTTCAAGAAGATGGAAGTATAAGCTGTGTAAGTAGTGGATATAATCCTATAGATTTTACTGTAGCTTGTGCTACTTGTGTAAATCCTATTGCTAGTTATACAATGGTAACAGACTGTCTTAACGGACCTCAGTTTTTTGTCGATGTTGATTTAACTGATATTGGATCTGCTTCTTCAGTTACACTTTCTGATAACCAAGGTACAGCTACTCAAAATGCAACTGCAACAGGAATGTTTACTTTTGGACCTTATGATAATAATACAGGGGTAGTTATTTCTGTAACCAATGATGATGATGCAAACTGCTCTATTAGTAGTAGTTCTATTACTCAAGAATTCTGTACTACAACTCTAGTGGATTGTACTTTAGGACCAATCACCTTAGACTATTGTTATGACAATAATAATACTACAGACTTTACCTATACTAGCTCTGATGGAGTACCTGTTAATTTAACTATTAACTCAGGAAACGTAGAAAGTGGATGGGATGAATTTATTGTTTACGACTCCGATGGAGTTACTGAATTAACTCCTGCGCAACCTTACTATGGAAATGGAGGAGATTTATCTGGTCTAACTTTCCAATCAACTGGAGATACAATATCTTTTGTGGTGGTCTCTGATGGATCCATAAGTTGTGGGTCTGGAAGTATAACTCCGATAAATTATACAGTAGCTTGTGCTACTTGTATAAACCCTCAAGCTACCTATACTGTAATTGATGATTGCGATAACGGAGATCAGTTCTTAATTGATGTCGATATAACAAGTTTAGGAGATGCTGAATCTTTAACAATATCCGACAATCAAGGTGGAGCTACTCAAGCTGCAACTGCAACAGGAGTGTATACTTTTGGTCCTTACCCTTTCCTAACAGATATCGTTATTTCAGTTGCTAATGACCAAGACGTAAATTGTGTTATAAATAGTAATGCTATTCAACTATTTGCTTGCCCACCTGCTAATGATAATTGTAGTGGTGCAACAACACTAATAGCTAATCCAGATGAAAACTGTACAGAATCTGGAAGTGGAACTTTAGTTGCAGCTACTGCTTCTAGTGAGCCAAATGCATGTGGAGGATCAGATGATGATGATGTGTGGTTTGAATTTACAGCAGTTTCAGAAAATCATGCAATTAGTCTATATAACATTAATGGAGACACCACTGATTTATATCATGTTCTTTACCAAGGAGATGATTGTAACGATTTGTCTCAAATATACTGTAGCGATGCAAATGAAAGTGTTGCATCAGGTTTAACTGTTGGAGAAACATATAGAATTAGAGTTTATTCTTTTACTGCTAATGAATTGCAAAACCTAACCTTTGACATATGTATATTCACGGTACCTCCAGCTATCACTACAGATACTGAATTATACACTGTTAGTGAATTGGTGACTGATGTATTAATTGACTCAGAATGTTCTCAAGCTTTTAATGTTACCTACAGCACAGGTTCTAATTTTGGTAGTACTAATGGCATTGGCTATTTCGAAGCTAACGGATCTTCTTGGCCTTTTGAAAGTGGCTTAATTATGACTTCTGGAGATGTGATTAACGCAGTAGGTCCTGAAACAGGTGTTTTAGCAGACGGGACATATGACTGGCCTGGTGATGCTGACTTAGAGTCTGTAATTCCTGGTTTAAATGCTGGAGATACCAACAATGCTTCTATTTTAGAATTTGATTTTGTTCCTGTTACAGATTTTATGAGTTTTGATTTCATATTTGCAGCTGAAGAATATGGAACATTCCAGTGTACATTTACTGATGCTTTTGCATTCTTATTAACGGACACTCAAGGTGTAACTACAAATCTAGCTATAGTTCCTGGAACAGTAGATCCTATTTCAGTTCTTACAGTAAGAGATGAACAATATAATGCAAATTGTGAGTCAGTAAATCCAGAATTTTTTGGAAATTATTATGGGCCAGGAGGTCTTCCAACTTTAACTAGTCCAACTAACTTCTTAGGACATACTATTCCGATGACAGCAGAAGCTAATGTAATTCCTAATGAACTATACCATATCAAATTAGTCGTTGCGGATGACGGAGATACTGTATATGATTCTGCTGTATTTATTGCTGCAGGTAGTTTTAATATTGGCGACTTAGATTTAGGCGAGGATATTCTACTAGATTCAGGAGATGCTTTATGCCAAGGACAAGAAATGGTTTTAGATGCAGGTGGACTACCTAATAACTCAACAATTAGCTGGTATATGGATGGAAATTTAATAGAAGGAGCTAGCGATGTTACTTTAGCAGTAAGTGAAACAGCGTTTTACAGTGCTAATATTGTAATTAATGATACAGACTGTACATTTACCGATGAAATTTTAGTTGAATTCTTCCCAGTTCCTGATGTAATCGCCGTTGACGAAAACATTATAAAATGTGCAAATGAAGATTATATTCTTGAAGTAGAAGTTACAAATGCTAACGAGCTAAATTCTTTAACATATTATTGGTCATTAGACGGAATTGACGTTCAAGTAGGGCCAGATTCTACTTATAATTTAGATGATATTTCTGAAGAGTCAGGAGAATTTACTGTAAGCGTATTTGATGATAATACATCTTGTTGGAGCTCAACAACAATACAAGTTGAATTTTATCAAAATAGCTATTGTGTAGATCAACCGCAAGGTTTATCTCCTAATGGTGATGGAATAAATGACTGTTTAATATTAGACCATTTAGAAGATAGGGAAGATATTGAAAAAGCAGAAGTGTTTAACCGATATGGATCTAAAGTATACGAACTAAACGATTATGTTGATCAGTGGTGCGGTACGAATCAGGATGGAGATATTCTGCCTGTAGGAACATATTTTTATATTATTTATTTTAACTCAGGTAAGGACCCAATAACAAGTTGGATCTACTTGAATTACTAACAACTTTAATTAAACAAAAATGAAAAAACGTTATCTAATACTTTTAATTTTTCTTTACGCATTCTCATCGAATGCTCAACAAGATCCTCAGTATACACAATACATGTATAATATGAATGTAATTAACCCTGCCTACGCTGGATCTAGTGAAGGCCTAGGAGTTGGTATATTATATAGAAGTCAATGGGAAGGTCTTGATGGTGCTCCAGAAACCAGTACAATAAATATTCATACTCCAATTGGAAACAATGTAGGGCTTGGGATGTCTATTATTTCTGATCAGATTGGTCCTGTTAAGGAAACTAATGCATATATAGATTTTTCATATACACTAAATCTAGCAAAAGAAAACAGACTTGCATTTGGGTTAAAGGCTGGAGTTACTTCTCATGATATTGGATTGGTAGACTTAACATTGATCGATCCTAATGATCCATTTTTTGCGAATGATATAAGTGAAATGACCCCAAATATTGGAGCTGGTATGTATTTTTATAAACCAAACAAATATTATGTTTCAGTTTCTATGCCAAATATTTTAAATTCTGTTCACTTAGATGCGGATGATTATAATATTGGATCAGAAACTCAACATTTATTTGCAGCAACTGGTTATGTGTTTGATTTATCAAATGATTTTAAATTAAAACCACACGCATTTTTAAAATACACATCTGAAAGTCCTACAAGTTTAGATTTAAACGCAAATTTATTTATGTATGACATCGTTGAATTAGGAGTAGGATATAGATTAGATGCAGCAATGACAGCAATGGTAAATTTTAGAGTTAGTCCAAGCTGTAGAATTGGGTACTCTTATGATAGTGTCCAATCAGAATTAAATTTTATTGCTAAGTCTTCTCACGAAGTCTTCATCAATTTCGACTTAAATTTCAATACCAAAGTTTCAAAATCACCAAGATATTTTTAATAAGCTAAGCTAAAATTATTATGAAAAACATATTTACATTTATCGCATTAACTTTTCTAAGCATCACAACAATTGATGCTCAAGATAAAAGTTCGAAAAAAGCAGATAAACAATTTTCAAAACTTGAATTTGTTAAAGCTGCTGAGAGTTATAAAAAACTAATTAATAATGGAAAGTCTTCAGATTATGTAGTTGCTCAACTAGCTGAATGCTATTACAATATATTTAATACTGTGGAAGCAGAAAAATGGTATGCAACTTTGGCTGAAGAAAGCTCAAATGCAGATATTATTTTCAAGTATTCACAAATGTTAAAAGCAAATGGGAAATACAAATTATCAAATAAATGGATGAATAAATTTGTTGAGTTAAGACCGGCAGATAATCGAGCTACTTCATTCTTGAAAAACCCTAACTACCTACCTAAAATTATTTCTAAAGGGAAAAGGTTTAATGTCCAAAATTTAGATATTAACAGTGAGTACTCAGATTTTGGAGGGTCGTTAAATGATAATAAATTATACATAACGTCTTCAAGAAATACTGTAGGCTTATTTGATTTTGGTCGTTGGATTACGCAAAGAATTAATTATGGATGGAATAACGAGCCATACCTAGATATATACAGTTTTGATGTTACCGAAAGCGGTAGCTATTTAAATGAAGACAACTTAGGATCTAATGTTAATACAAAATATCATGAGGGTTTAGCTAGTTTTGATAGTGAAGGAAACATGTATATTTCCAGAGAAAGTTTTTATGAAAATGAATATGTAAAAGACCCAGAATCTAATAATATAACTAGTCTTATTGGTATATATAAAATAAGTAAAGGAGAGAAAAATGTTGTTGCCCTAAATATAAATAGTGTAGAGTATTCTGTAAAAAATCCATCAGTAAGTTCTGATGGTAAAACAATATACTTTTCATCAGATATGCCTGGAGGATTTGGAAATTTCGATATCTACAAAGGGGATATTGATGAAGAAGGAAATATAAATAATGTAGAGAATTTAGGTCAAAAGGTAAATACTGAAGGTCAAGAAATGTTCCCTTTTATAGGGGATAAAAACAATTTATACTTTTCTTCGGATTCACAATTGGGTCTAGGTGGCTTAGATATCTTCTTTACAAAAGAGGTCGATGGAAAATGGGCCTCAGTACGTAACGTAGGGATACCGGTTAATAGTAATGCTGACGATTTTGCTTTTAATATGAATGAAGCAACTGGAGAGGGTTTTGTCTCCTCCAACAGAAGTGGTGGTAAAGGGGGTGATGACATATATTCAATAAAAAGATTGATCCCTATTTGCGATGTATTGTTAACAGCTAACGTAATGGATGCTAAAACTAAATTAGGTATAGACTCTGCGACAACATCTGTTTCAGACAAAGAAGGAAATATAGCAAGTACTAAAACAAGTTCTACGGAGGGTGTAACTGAGTTTATGCTAGTTTGTGATGAAGCTGGAAAACTTATAGTATCTAAAGAAGGATATAACAGTAAAATAGTAGATTTGAAAATGTCTAATGAAGAATTTACATCTATAGATGTAATGTTAGATCCAATAGAAAAAATTATTGTTGCTGAAAAAATTGAACTTAACGCAATTTATTTTGATTTTGATAAATCAAACATCAAAGCTGAAGCTGCTTTTGAGCTAGATAAATTAGTTCAAATAATGAATAAATATCCAGAAATGACTGTTAGTATTGAGTCTCATACAGATAGTAAGGGGCCATCTTCATATAATCAAAGATTATCTGAAAGAAGAGCTAAAACTACATCTCAATATGTGATATCTAAAGGTATTGATTCTTCAAGACTATCATCTGCTGGTAAAGGGGAGTCAAGTCCTGTGGTGGATTGTACAAACTGTAGCAAAGAAGAAGATCAGTTAAACAGAAGATCTGAATTTATTATAACGGCTGGAAATCCAGGTGAATAGTTTAGAATTATTTAATAAAAAAAACCTTCTTATTGAAGGTTTTTTTTTGCTTAAAATTTAATGCAATGGGAAAAGATATTGAACTATTCTGGAAGAATTTTGTTACTGATAATACAAGTCATGAAAATGAAAAAATACCAGAGTCATTTTATTTCTGTGATAATGAGAAAGATGCAAATGATTGCGCAAAACTTGTGGTTAAAAATATTAAACAAGCAACCGCACCATCGCTATGGTCTTTCGAAATAAATAATGAAAAACTTACTGCTCAAGGAGATTTAAATATAATTACAGATTGGAATAAAGTACCCCAAGCAATAATTTTAACAACTAAAATTGAGTTAATTAAATTCAATGAAATAACAGCAAAATTTGCTCAAAGAGAAGGAGAAGGAGATAAGTCTTTAGCTTATTGGAAAAAAGTTCACAAAGCCTACTATAAAAGAGAAATGCAAGGTTATAAAGAAAAATTTTCTGAAGACATGATTATTGTATGTCAATATTTCAACACAATATATAGTTAAAAAAATTAATTAATCACAATCGCCTTCCACATAATCAGTCACGCCCCCATAGGAAACAGCCTCGCAACTATTATTATAAGTTACTCCATCACAACCACAGACTGGGATAACAACTAAAGGGCATGGTGAATCCAAGTTTAGCAATGTTTCATCTATACACAAAAAATTATCGTCATTATCATTGTCAGAACAACTAAGACTAATAAGACTTAAACCTAAGAGTATATAAATAAATTTACTCACCAGACACTAAAACATTATCCAACTCGTAAGTTGCTGATCCAGATGATGTAGATCTGTATTTAAAAGCAATATATAAATTTTGCCCAGCTGCTGCAGAAACGTCTAAATCTCCAGAGTCAGTCCAAGAGGTCCAACTGCCGTTGTCCGTGTCAATAACAGCATCTAATTGAGTCCAAGAAGAGTCTGTAGGGTCACCTCCGACATAATCAGTAGTCATATACACTTCTAATGCAGGGCCTCCATATCTTACTACTGTTTGAAAATTAAGTTTAATATCAGTAAGTCCAGATAAATCAATAGGGTTTGAGATAAGCCAATCTTCATTAACTACATTTCCGCCAGCATATCCAGAAATTCTAGCACTCGGGGCAGGATTACCATATGGTGTAATATCCCATACTTGCTCTCCCTCAACACTAAACTGAGTCCAGTTATCTAAATTATTAGAAGAAAAATTGTCTGAAAATAATGGATCACATCTAGCTCCATCGAAGTTAATGTCATCAATATTATTTAAGGCCAAGACTCTGTCATCTCCGTTATAGCTTTTTGTTACTACTCCTGAAATAGATCCTTTTCCATCTGTTGGTAATAATCGATCTTGAAAACTAGCAAATGCACTAGTTTCAACTTTAATAGACCCTGAATCTTCACAACTTTCTAAATCTCTTAATGAATCATAATCATCAGTAGGATCTACAAAAGTAAGACCACTATATGCCACAGGGAATTGAGTGTCATTAGCTTGTATAAATAAACCAATATGAGAATCATTAATTTGACCCAAGGTTACTTCAAATGGAATTATCGTTTCTGTAATATTCGATCTAAATAAATAATCGGCCATCATATTTTCTGTAATTTGGCCAACTTCATTTCCGTCTGCTCTACCTCCAATAGCAATTACACCATCTCCAGAATTAGTTTCTCCTATATATAGGTTTTGCAATCTTATATATACTTCTCTTCCAATATTGAATTGGTTGTAAGAGTCAACCTGATTTATAACAACTTTTAACCCTGCTGTAGGGTTTGACGGTTCATCTTGTATATAAAATTCTTTATAGAAATTTCCAGTTAAATCAGAGGAAACCACATATCCTTTAACGGCAATACTTGACTCTATATTAACAGCCTGACCGCTTACAAAAAGGTTTTTAACTTGACCTATAGTTAATAAATCTACTTCATTAGAATTAATTTCGTCTAGCAGTAGATTTAAAGACTGATTTTCTTCAAGTCCAATACTAGTAGGTATTGAATAATCATCATCTTCTACACAAGAGTTAAATGTTAGTAATAAAAATAAAAGTGTTAATAATCTAAAAGTTTTAATATTCTTCATAATATATAATGTTTGTCTTTATTAAAATCTAAAATATAAGTTTAAAAAGTAGTTTGTCCCTCTACCGTACCAGTACTTTGGTCCGAAAACTCTTCGAGGTTTATTTACATCTGCACTAAGTTCTTGGTAATTTGCATTTCTTCCTTGCTCAAATCCACCAGTTTTATACTCATGATTTAAAATGTTATTTATAGTTGCAAAAAGCCCTATATAATAATCATCAATTTTCCATGATTTTCCACCTACAGCATTTACAACCATATAATCCTCAAATTTTTCTTGTTTTAACAACTCTCTTGCTGTTGATGTATCATAATCATTAAATGGTAACCCATCTTGTGCCAAGTAAAAGTTTTGAGTTCTAGTTAATGGACTAATATCTAAATAAGTGTTAGTGAAAAAATTCGCAGTAGCTCCGAACCACCAGTAATTAGGATCTCTATATTCAAAGCCTGCTGAATAGGCTCTTTGAGGGCCTCCAGCTAACTTATAATTTTTAAGATTTGACTCTCCCATTGAAACTGTATTATTGTCAGATGCTAGATATAAATTAGGATTATTATCATAAGTATATTGTCCAACTGAGGCAGCACCTTTTAACTTAACTGTAGATGTTATTTGAGCTTCAATACCTAACTCTGCTCCAAAATATTTTTTATCAATACCTTGTAATATCTCTTGAACAAACTCATTAGTTTCTTCAAAACCTACTAAACCATCAGCGTAGTAGAATGAAATTTCGTTAGCATCCTTAATATTTGTATAAAAACCGGTAAGCCTAGCATTTATAATTGGAGATCTATATATGTAATTAGCATCAAATGCAGTAATCTTTTCTTCACTAATTGGGTTATTATTTATTAAACCATTAGCATCAACTCCAACCACATTGTGATTCACTCTAGAGTTAGTAAATGTATTTCTAAATGATGGTGCTTTAGTTATATATGCAGAATTAAAGTCAAATATGTGTTTCCCAGAAAACTTATAGGTAAATCCTGCTTTTGTTCCTATCCCTGAAAAGTTAATTTTTTCACCTTTTCCGAAAGAATTTCCTGTATTTGCCTCATTATCAAAGAGCCCTTCTCTTTGATAATTCGTATCAGTGTAGCTTGCTGCTAAATAAAAATCTAACTTATTGTATTTAAAAACAACTTGTGAATAAGCATTAATTACGTCTGCAAACAAATTGTAATTGTATTTAAACTTATCGCCCTCTCCTACAATTGAATTAGGATTTAATAAATCGTATTGTAGATTATCAAATGAATCAATATTAGAATATCCTGACCCTCCTAACATGTCGGTTATTTGAGCAAAATTATTTGAAACTAACTTTTTATAATTTAATGTTGAATTAAAAGAAATGTTATCGTTAAATTCTTTCTTGAAGATTGTATTAATAGTCAATTGTTTATCATCGCTTCTATCTTCATATTGAACATATGCAGCGTTTTCATTTGCAATAGTGTTCGTTAAATTAGCATCATAAATTCTGTTCCAATTGATTTGGCCATCATTCTCAAAGTTTTGTTGTGCTAAATATGCACCTTCATAGTCTGGACCATTATTGTCTGCTAAATAATAGCTTGGTAAATCTTGATAATAAGAAGGACTTGGGTTAGCTCCTCCGGCATAATCCAACCTACTATTACCTAACTCACCAAATTGATATCCGATATTGGTATTTAGAGAAGTTCTGTCGTCAATATCCCAATAGTGATTTAACATAATGATTGGCTCTACAACTCTTTTAACACGGGAGTTTCTTTTCTTACCATCATGCCAACCCCAATAGTCATTATAGCGTATATTCTTTAAATCATAAACTTCTTGTGTATTTGGAGACGATTTACCTCTTCTATTTGGTGCATAAATCCCAGTAAAATTAATACTATGTTTGTTACTAATTTTCTTTTCTACAGAAACAAATAAAGAATTGGAATCGTAAAATGTAGCATCTTGATAACCTTCATCCCCCCATCTTCTTCCCATAGAAAGTGCGTATGCCCACCCTCCTTCAATAATTCCAGATGAATACGTTGCCATTAATCTATTTGTATAACTTCTATTAGATGAAGAATAAGTAATCCTTCCACCTTCACTATACTCAGATGCGCGTACGTTAATATTATTAGCTCCTAAAAGTCCACCAAAACTATAGGTAGAAGGAGTGATACCATCAGTAAAATCTTGGTTTCGAAGCACATCGTTTAATCCTCCCCAGTTACCCCATTGAGGCCTACCATTGTATAGCTTATTCATTTCAATGCCGTTTATATGTACCATTCCATTATCAGAATCTAAACCTCTAACTTTAAAAAATGATGAACTAAATTCATAAGCAGCGGTTCTAAAAAATACATCCTTAGAAGATTGCAATAAACCAGAGATATTATCAGAACCCGAAGTATCATCGCTTAATTCATCGTCACTTATAGAAATTGTGAATTGGTCATTTATTGGTGCATCCATTGCTTTTGCTTCTTCTTTAGGTTCCTCTTCTAATTGAGAAACCTCAGCAACAGAAATTAGTTCTGGAACCGGTTGTACATCAGCTGTAATTGTACTTATCTGTATTTTATATTTTAATTTAAGTTTATCAATACTTACAGCCCCATTGTCAGGGACGATTACTTTAAAAGACTTGTTTTCATATCCATACTTAGAGAAAATCAAAGTTTGACTTCCAGATGGAACATTGTTTTTGAAATTAAACACACCGTCGCTATTTGAAAGTACTTGCATGTCTAAATTTTGAATAAGCACTTTAACCTCAGAGATAGCCTCATTGCTTTTGTCATCTTGTACACTACCTGTTATAGTGCCATTTTGAGAAAAAGCACTAAAAAATGAAAAAATGAAAACGAAAAAGAATGATAAATTGTTTTTCATATTTAGCATAATAAGAGTTTAAATATAATTATTAAATAAAAAGTAAATTTAATGTATTATTTGTACATATTTAATATTTTTAACCATCTAAATATTAGATAAAATACTAAAATAACAAAAATGAATAATTTTACTTTTAAGTTAATAATAGTTTCTTCCTTTTTCATTAATTCTTTATTTGCACAAAATGAAAGAAAATTTAAAATTCATACACTAGCATTTTATAATGTTGAAAATTTATTTGACACAATAAATGATCCGAATAAAAATGATGAAGCAAGTCCAATGATGGAAATTAATTATAATCGTGGAAATATTTATAAGCAAAAAGTAAAAAATATGGCCAGAGTGATTTCTGATATTGGTACGGAAAACACAAAAAGACATCCAGCTATAGTTGGTTTATCAGAAGTTGAAAATAAGCAAGTAATAATCGATTTAATTAATGATTCTTCCTTGACTGATAAAAACTATAATATAATCCATTATGACTCCCCAGATAAAAGAGGAATTGATGTAGCTATGATTTATGATGAAAGTATTTTTAAGCCTGTATCTACAAAGTCATTAGAATTGTTAATCTATGATGATCAGACAAACAAAAGAATATATACTAGAGATCAATTATTAGTAAGCGGGAATCTTGATGGTGATTTAATTCATATTATAGTAAATCATTGGCCATCCAGATCTGGTGGAGAAGCAAGAAGCATATCTAAAAGAGAAAGTGCAGCAAGATTAAATAAAAAAATAATTGATTCGTTGCATAAGTTGGATAGAAATGCCAAGATAATTACTATGGGAGATTTTAACGATAATCCAATGAACAACAGTATTAAAGGAATTATTGGGGCCAAGAAAAATAAGGAGGATGTAAAAATTAAGGAAATGTATAATCCAATGGAGAAAATTTTAACCAATGAAGGTATTGGTTCAAATTCCTATAGAGATGTATGGTTTCTTTTTGATCAAGTTATAGTTTCTAAAGGGTTATTAGGAGATGATTTTTCTAGTTATAAGTTTTACAAAGCTGGAGTGTTCAACAAGCCATATTTAACTCAAAAAGAAGGAAGATATAAAGGCCAACCTTTTAGAAGTTTTTCTTGGGGTAAATTCACCAATGGATACAGCGATCATTATCCTTCTTTTGTTTATTTAATAAAGGAAACTAAATAATTAAGAAACCTTATTAAATCCAGTTATCCCAAGGTATTCTAGACAACAATAACACTAGTCCTAATAAGTAGTTAAATCCAATAGCTTTAAATTTAGAGTTTGAAACTCTTCTCTTTTTGTGAAGACTATAACCTCTTGTAATAAACACAATCGCTATTATGTTAACTATAGGGTGCTCTATTAAATATAGTCGATTAATTGGGCTATTTATAATTTCGTTAAAACTTAGTTCGTACCAAAGAGAAAATTTATCAGATATAAAATATAAAAATAGTCCAATTAATAACTGTGTGTGTGATACAATAAAAGTTATTAATGCTATCCTAAAATCAGTGGGAGTATAATCTTTGGATAATAAATATCTGACCAAAAAACGAATCGTAGATACAACTAGTAGAGTTATTACCAAATAAGCAAAATAAGAGTGTATAAACTTTAACATAGTACAAATAAAAGCAAAAAAAACCTGCTTAAATTAATAAGCAGGTTTTTTTAAAAATTAAATTGTGGAATTAGAATTTATATCTTAATCCAACATTCCATGTTCTACCTAAACCAAAGTAACCTTGGTTAGCAGTATTAATTCCTCTGAACGTTTCGTCACCTTCTCCGGCAGCTATATTTGTTCTTAATTCAGAAAGGTAAACTGCATCTGAAACATTATTTACATTAACTCTAATGTTAAGAGACTTTTCATCATCAGCACCTAAGTACATTTTATAAGATAATCCAGCATCCCAAACGTGGAAAGATGGTAAAAGTAAGTTTTCCTTAACAGCCCCTACATCTGAATATAATTCATCGTAAAACCTTATATCCGTATCAAAAGATACGTTCTCCGCTAATTTCATATCTATACCTAATCCAGCTGTAAACTGAGCTGCATCACCAACTTTTCCTCCATCAACATCATTTGTTTCCGTAGAAATTACGTTTTGATCTTCATCAGTAATTCTAGATCTAGCTTCACCAACATATTGCCAGTCTCCAATAGAAAGGAATCCTGTTAAAGTGTAAGGAAGATCTGGCTGAGGCTTCGCTCTAAAGTCAATCTCTATCCCTTGGTGAAGTTGCTCAACGCCTTCATTAGTATTAAAAAATACTACATCATTATCTACGAATGAAGAAGTAACAACTCTATCTTTCCAAGATGTTCTGTATGCATTTACATTAGCTGAGAAATTAGGAGTTGAATAGGAATATCCAGCTTCTAAACCGAAAATCTTTTCGTTTTCAGTTAATGGGTTAATTTGATTTGAATAATTTAAATAAATGTTATCATGGTACGGTTGACGTGAGTACATTCCAGTATTAAAAAATACTTTTGAATTATCTCCTACATTGAAACCAGCTCCAGCTTTAACATTATACCCCATATTGTCAACTTTTTCAGAATCAACTCCGTCTACAGTTCCTGCAGGAAGTGCTCCTGTAGCTTGAGATGAAGTTCCGTCAATTAAAGATTGATCAGCATATTGGTAGTGATCAAATCTTTGATGAGATTGTTGTGAAACTGCTCCTTGAAAGAAAGCAGACATTTTATCATTAGAATATTCTAATTGAGAAAATAATCCCCCGTAAGTAATTCTTTCGTCATTGCTATATGCAATTTTTTGATCTTCATCAAAACTTGCAGTTAGCGCAGTCCAAGGATTCGCTGACATATCTTCAGTAGCTATAACATTTTTATATGTTCCATAACTTCCATAAATCTGGTGACCGTTATTTGGGTCTCTTAATCTAATGTTTTCTTGCCATGAAGTTAATCCGTGGAAGTTTTCAACGATTCTAAAATGCTCACCATAGTAAGTTCTAAAATCAACTCCAACATTAAGAGATAAATTCTCATTAAGTTGCTTTTCGTAGTTAGAAACTAATCCAACCCAGTTGTGCATATTCATTGAAGCACGAGTAATGTAACCACCATCAGCAGCATAATTACCACCAGCTCCTGAAGTACCTAAATTGTATGCATAAATTGCATCATAATCTACATAACCATCTTCAGTTCTTGGACGAGATCCTCTACCTCCAGTTCCACCACCGTTTCCAGTAGAAACATAGAATACAGTAGATAAACTTGAATCATCACTGATTTTGTAATCCCAGTTTAAATTCATTACCGGTTTATGGTAAAAGTTTCTTCTTTCAGTTAAATACTTATCACCATACATACCCCAGTTATTGTTGTATTTTCTTCCTTTTTCTAAGTATGTAGAAATACTCTTAGAAAAATTCTGATCATGCCATTGAGGAGCTCCAGTTAATAAAAAATTAAGACTGTGCTTTTCGTTAATTTCTTTTCCTACAGAAAAGAAATAAGTTTGACCTTGACCAAACGAACCTTCGTTATATCCATCTCCTTGCCAGTGTGTTAACAAGAAACTCGTTGCCCATCCATCGTCAGACTTACCAGTATTGTAAGAGTAAGTAGTTTTTAAATAGTCATCATTAGCGAAACCAGCGTACATAAATCCACCTTGTCTAACGTTATTAGAATTCATTACAAAATTTACAGTACCACCAACAGATGATATAGCTAATTTAGAAGCCCCAAGTCCTCTTTGAATTTCAACAACACTCGCTACATCGTTCATTCCAGACCAGTTTGACCAGTACATTTTACCATCTTCCATTCCGTTGATTGGTTGACCGTTTAACATGTAAGCAGTATTATCTTGTTCAAAACCACGTACAGCAATTCTTGAATCACCATATCCACCGGATTGACCAGCTACATATACAGAAGGAGTATTAACAAGAGTCATTGTGATATCTTGAGTTCCAATCTTTTTTTGGATTTCACTCCCCTTAATTGTAGAAGCTGCTACTGGAGTAACTCTATCAGCAGCAAGGTCAATAACCCCACTACCCATAAGTACCACCTCTTCTAATTCTTGAAGAGTAGTATCCTCTACTTCTGTTTGAGAAACAATTGCCATAGAACTAAAAATAGTCAAAGCAACTATTAAATTTTGAGTAATTTTTTTCATGATTTAATTTATTTAGTTTGTATTTACTGCAAAAATAAATATTAATATCCAGATATAGACATCTAAATGTTAATAAATTATTAAT
Organism: uncultured Flavobacteriaceae bacterium; assembly: GCA_964275995.1. Lineage (GTDB taxonomy): Bacteria > Bacteroidota > Bacteroidia > Flavobacteriales > Flavobacteriaceae > SGZJ01. The sequence continues at coordinate 29,679 of CAXYEG010000015.1, read as the reverse complement.
ACCCTAAGATAATTAAAAAAAAATTAACACCAACAATAAGGTTAAGTAATTGGTTTACAGAGTTTTACTTTCTATTTAGAGAGTTATAATGTTCAATCAAATTAATTGTTGAATCATCGTGATTATTGGATAAATTACTTTCAATTTCCTCTAAAATAGTATTTGCAAGTTTTTTTCCTAATTCAACTCCAAACTGATCATAACTAAATATGTTCCAAATAACTCCCTGGACAAAGATTTTATGTTCATAAAGTGCAATTAACTTGCCTAAACTTTCGGGAGTAAGCTTATCGATTAAGATTGTATTGGTTGGTTTGTTGCCCTTGAAAACTTTAAAAGGGGCTGTAAAAGAACTCTTTACAGAGGATTCTAGTTCTGATAAAGACTTTCCTTTCATCAAAGCTTCTGTTTGAGCAATGAAATTTGAAATAAGCTTGTTTTGATGATCTACGTTTCCGTGCAAGCTTTTTGCAAATCCAATAAAATCTGTTGGGATTAATTTTGTTCCTTGGTGTATTAGCTGAAAAAAAGCATGTTGTGAATTTGTACCAGGCTCACCCCAAACTATTTGACCCGTTGAATAGTTTACTTCTTTTCCGTCTCTATCAACACTTTTGCCGTTACTCTCCATTGAGGCTTGTTGAAGGTATGTAGCAAATTGATTTAAATATTGAGAATACGTAATTACAGATTCACTTTCACATTTAAAAAAATTATTATACCAAACTCCCAAGCAGGCTAAAATAACTGGGATATTATTCTCAAACTTTGTGTCTTTAAAATGAGTGTCCATTTCACTAGCTCCATTTAATAATTTATTAAAATTATCAAAACCGACAGATAAACTAATAGAAATACCTACAGCACTCCAAAGAGAAAATCTACCACCCACCCAGTTCCACATAGGAAATATGTTGTTTTTATCAATCCCAAATGAGCTTACCTTTTCTATGTTTGTTGATACAGCAATGAAATGTTTTGTAATATCTTTATTTGTAGCTCCTTCTTCTAAAAACCAACTTCTAATTGTATTTGCATTAGAAAGTGTTTCTTGGGTTGTAAAGGTTTTGGAAACTATTATAAATAATGTTGTTTCAGGGTTTAAGGTTTTTAAAACCTCATTAACATGATCTCCATCAACATTGCTTACAAAATGGGTATTTAAATGATTCTTATAAAATTTTAATGAATCAACGACCATTGACGGTCCTAAGTCAGAACCACCAATTCCTATATTTACAATATCTGTGAATGATTTACCAGTGTAACCTTTTTTTGATCCTGAAATAATTGAATCTGAAAACTGCTTAATTTTATTATTTACATCCTTGATTTTTTTGTGTATATCAACACCGTTATCATTAATATCTGTATTAACTTTAGATCTTAGGGCGGTATGTAATACTGCTCTGTTTTCAGTTTTATTAATTAATTCTCCATTAAAATACTTGCTAATCGAGTCTTTTAAATCTATCTCATCCAATAATTCACTAAATAATTTTATAGTTTTCTTGTTAATTCTATTTTTAGAGTAATCTACGTAAAAGTCATTCCACTTGATCGATAGCTCTTCAGATCTTAGTTTATTTTCATTAAAAAAATCAAGCATTTTATGGTCCTTAATTTCATTAAAATGATTCTTTAACTTTTCCCAGGAAGTTGTTTTGGTTGGATTTTGACTTTTTAAACTCATTTTAAATTTATTTAATTGGTAATTATGTTAAATTTAATATTATCTAAATCTACCTTTAAAGGTAAAATAAATTCTTCGTATTTAATTTTATGAGATTCAGGAACAGGTTTCCCTGCTGGTAGCTTCTGTTTAAATGGGTCTACTTGTTTTCCGTTTTTCCAAAACCTGTAACAAACATGTGGCCCAGATGTATTACCAGTCATACCCACTAGACCTATTACATCTCCTTGATTTACATATTGACCAACTTTAACAAGTCTTTTTTTCATGTGCAGGTATTGTGTGGAGTAAGTTGAGTTATGTCTTATTTTTACATAATTCCCATTTCCACCTTTTCTTCTTGATTCAATCACTCTACCATCAGCAGTAGCTAAAATTTCTGTTCCAACAGGTGCCGCAAAATCAGTTCCTTTATGCGCTTTAACTCTGTTTCCATAAAGAGCAATTCTTCTTTTTAAATTGTACCTTGAAGAAACATTACTAAACTGAACAGGAGCTCTTAAAAAGGTCCTTTGTAAACTTTGAGTCTTTTCATCATAATATTCTGTAGTTCTTTTTGAACTATCTACTTTGTAATTAAAGGCATAAAACAACTCATTATTATGCTCAAAATAAGCTGCATCGATACTTTTAATTCCAGCATAAATAGAATCTTCAATAAACCTTTCGTTATATATTATTTTAAATTTATCTCCTTTTTGCAATCTAAAAAAATCAATCGTCCAAGCATAAATATCGGACATATCATTGATTAGTTGATAAGGAAGTCCTTGGCTGTCCATTGTTTCTGATAAACTACTTGAAATGGTCCCAGAAGCATATTTTTTTACGATTTTTATAGGCTTTTTACTGTTATATGCATAAACTGAATCCCCAATATGTATAACTACATAGTTAACTTTGTTGGGTTGATAAATAAATACAAGAGGGTTTTCTAATGAGTCTTTTGAACTTAATATTGTATATGGTTTTCCAGCGGTAAGCCATCTGACATCAAAAGTATCTTTTATTTTGTTGGAGATTTGATAAATTTTGGGATAGCCAATTTTATTTTTTTCCATTATTTCGCCAAAACTGTCCCCAAATTGAATAGTATCTCTTTTGACTTTGAATTTGTCTATGTCAAAGCCAAACTCTAAATTCTTAGGCTCAGGTTCTTTTTCTATATTTTTTTCTTCACTCGAAGTAAAAAAAGATAACACGGAAAGTAGAAACAATAAGGCTATAAATAAATAAAATAGAATTGGTAATTTTTGTCTATTCATTTTCCCCCCATTTTTCAAGTTCCTCTTTAGACCACAGGTCTGGGAAAAATATTCTTTTCTGATATTTAGGGTGCATATATTTATGCCAATCACTACCTCCAGTTGAAATTGAATTACCTGATTTAGATTCAATATAAAATTTAGCAGTATTGTAGTGAGCCATTACCCACGTGATATTGATAGTGTAATCAAGATGCCTCATTGCTTTAATTAAACTTTTATTAGCCTGGTTCTTCTTTGAAAAAGATTTGTAAGTAGACCATAAGTTTCTAGTATTATAAACCTTCATAAAGGTTATAAACCTTTCCTTATATTGTTTTTCAAAACTTAACAATAGCTGAGACTTTTTTCCAGTTTTAAAATCTTTTCCTGCAGCCTGCCAGTATAAGTGGTCGAAAGCATGTTCAAAAGGGGTGTTTCTATCAATAGTCTTTCTAAACCTAATATCGATTAAGTTTATTAGTTCTGTTGATGCAAACTCAATTAACCTATATTGAAAACTTTGGAAGCCACTTGCTGGGCTGAGAGAGAGTCTAAATTTATTATACTGCTCAACAGACATTCCTTTTAACATAATGTTAAATGAAGTAGTCAGCATATCAAAATATCTACTCACTCGCATTATTTTATCTTCAAAAAGATCTACACTAATATTTTTTGAATCAGCTACTTGCTGTATCTCCCATAAAATCATTTTAAAAATTAATTCATTGATTTGGTGATATGTAATAAACACCATTTCATCTGGAAAATCTGTTCTTTGAATTTGGAGGTTTAAAAGAGCGTCTGTATTAATATAATCCCAGTAAGTTAATTGCTTGGAATGCAAAAAACCTTCTAAGAATAAATTAGTGTCCTGAGATAAAGCTTGGTGCTTTTCTTTTAGTTCAAAAATTACAGAGTCTAGTTTTGATTTTTTAGCCATATTTAAAAATTTATTTCAAAGGGATGATTTAGTCCACTAAATTCATCTAAATCTACTCTTATAGAGCCAACAACTAAATCTGCTTTGATTCTAATAGGAATTTTATTTTTGTCAGCACTTATCCACAAAGTTAAACTTTCTTTTTCTTTAAATACTCTTCCTGACTGAACAAATGGTCTAAGTTTAATACATTTAATTTTGCCAAATTTAGTATTTATAGTTTCTATGCCCAAAAACTTCATTTTAAATTCATAATTTTCTGAATCAAAAAACATATCCACCGATAAATCTTTGGCTTTTTTAATTTGATCTAAATTATAGTTGTTTCTTAAAAAGTAAAAAACAGATAACATGTCATGTACATTAGCCTTGGTACGAAATTCTTTTACAGAACTTTTTTTGATATTATTTACAATAGCTTTATTAGAGATTTGGTCAAAATCAATAGTTAAGTTTTTGGTATGACCCCCTTCATTAATTTTTCTAATAAATTTTTTGGGTAGACCTGTTTTGTTTGAGAAATAACTTTGGTAATAATCTTCTACTTTAAAAAACCACTTTATAGGTCCTGTAGTTTTTCCAATTGCTTTGACGTGATAAAGTCCAGTGAGTTTATCTTCTTTAAGTTTTAAAGATGCTTTTCCAGCTTTAATCCAACCACTATATGAAAGCTTAAAATTTAACCATTCGCCGCTCTTATATGGAGATTGATCTTGTCCAAAACATAAATTTGAAAAGAGGAAGATTAATATTATTATTTTTTTCATTGTAAAGTATTCAGATAAAAATAATAAACTTACAAAACATTTAAGTCATTATAATAATCAAAAACTAATTTTGCTTTAGAATTGCCGATAGTTTTTTGAAGTTCTTTAATTGAAAGTTTAGAAATATTAATATTTGATTTGAAAGTTTTCAATAATTTAATTCTGGTTAAGTCTCCAATGCCTTTAATATTATCTAACTCATTTGTGAAAGCATTTTCACTTCGTTTATTTCTATGGAGCTTTAAACTAAATCGATGGGCTTCATTTCTTAACTTTTGTATTAAAATAAGACTTTCTGATTTTTTATCTAAAAACAAAGGAGTTGAATCATTAACAAAATAAATTTCCTCTAACCTTTTAGCGATTCCTATAATTGAAATTGTATTTTCTAATTTTAATTTAATTAAACTCTTTAAAGCTGCTGAAAGCTGTCCTTTACCTCCATCGATAACAATAAGTTGTGGCAAGCTTTTATTCTCTTCTAATAATCTGCGATACCTTCTAAATACAACTTCTTCCATTGATGCATAATCATCTGGGCCATCTACTGTTTTGATGTTAAAATGTCTGTAATCTTTTTTACTAGGTTTGGCATTTTTAAAAACTACGCAAGCGGATGTAGGATTTGTCCCTTGAGTATTTGAATTATCAAAACATTCAATATGAATAGGAGTAGTATCTAAACTAAGGTCCTCTTTTAGGCGTTTTAAAATTCTATTTTGATGTCTCTCAGGATCAACAATCTTAATTTGTTTTAATCTATCAAACTTAAATTGAATAGCATTTTTAAGAGATAAATCTAAAATTTTTCTTTTGTCTCCAATTAAAGGAATTTCTATTTTAATGTTTTCTCCAAGATCTAAGGTTATGATTGAATATACAATTGGTGAATCAGATTTAAACTTTAATCTTATTTCAACAGCAGCTAGCTCTATAATTTTTTTTATTCCTTCATCAATTTTTGATTTAATTTCAAGATTAAAAGATCTAACTATAGACCCGTGGGATATTTGTAAAAAGTTCACATAAACAAAATTTTCATCCTCTATATAAGAAAAGACGTCAACATTAGATATTTTAGGACTTACCACAGTAGATTTATATTGGTAATTTTCTAATGCTTTTATTTTTGATTTAATCAAATCAGCTTCTTCAAATTTTAAATTCTTCGATAATTCTTTCATTTCTCTTTTAAATGAATAAAGAGAGTTTTTAAAGTTCCCTTTAAGTATGTCTTTAATATCTAAAATGTTTTGATTGTAATCTTCTTCTTCATGTAAAGCTTCACAAGGTCCAAGACAATTGCCGATATGAAATTCTAAGCAAACCTTATACTTTTTATCCTCAACTTTTTTTTCATTGAGATCATAAGAGCATGTACGTAATTTATACAAACTAGTAATAATATTTAAAATTGTTTTTACAACCCTTAGACTAGTATAAGGGCCAAAATAGTCAGATCCATCTTTTATCATTTTCCTTGTATAAAATACTCTAGGAAACCTTTCGTTTTTTATACATATCCATGGATAAGATTTGTCGTCTTTTAGTAATATATTGTATTTAGGTTGGAATTTTTTAATTAAACTATTTTCTAGTAATAAAGCATCAGACTCTGTTTTTACTACAACATGTTTAATGTTATTTATATTCTTGACTAAAGAATTAGTTTTGCCATCTTTATGTTTTTGTTTAAAGTAGGAGCTTACTCTTTTTTTTAAACTTTTGGCCTTACCAACATAAATAATAACCTCCTCTGAATTTAAAAACTGATATACACCAGGGCTATTGGGAAGATGTTTAACAATATTGTTTAATTCAATTGTGGTCATTTCCCAAAGGTATATTATTTAATAATATTGTAAAAATTGTTTATATTAGGATATGAGAACAAAAAAATCATTTTTGTCTATCTTTCTTTCTGGCCTAGCCAATATATTTTCGTTCAAGGGATATTCACGAAAAAGAAGGAATTCGTTTAAAAGAAAAATCTAATTGGATTATTTATTGAGTGTCAGTTCAAGATATCTGTGATCTAATATTTAAAAGTAGAAATTACTTTTGCATATTTTTAGCTTCAATACTAAGCGTTGCATGTGGAACTAATTCCAATCTTTTTTTATTAATTAATTTTCCCGTAACTCTACATATTCCGAAAGTCTTATTTTCTATTCTAATAAGAGCAGTTTTCAAATCTCTAATAAATTTTTCTTGACGAATAGCTAATTGAGAATTAGATTCTTTACTCATAACAGCACTACCTTCATCAAATGCTTTGAAAGTAGGTGAAGTGTCTTCAGTGCCATTATTATGATCATTCAAATAAGCACTCTTAATTAATTCTAAATCATGATTAGCTTTATTAATTTTTTCTGTAATTAACTTTTTAAAACTTGCTAAATCCTTATCAGAGTATTTATATTTGGTTTCTGCAGACATGTTTTTAAATTTTATTAATACTTATTTTTGTTTGTATGTTATCAAAGTTTATTTCATCTCCATCTTCTAATTCTTCCACAATTTGTAAATCCTGAGCTAAAGTCTCTGATTTTATATAATTCTTATTATTATTTATAGCATCTGTAATATTAGAATCACTTTTAATAATAATATTTATTCTATCGGTAACCTCAAAGCCTGAGTTCTTTCTCATAGTTTGAATTTTACTAACAAACTCTCTAGAAATACCTTCATCTTTTAAAGCCTTGTCTATTACAATATCTAATGCAACTGTAAGTGAACCTTCATGAGCTACAAGCCATCCTTCAATATCCTGTGAAACTATTTCAAAATCATTTATCTCGAAAATAATACTTTTTTCATTAATGACAAGTTCAATATTACCAGTTTGTTCTAATTTTTTTATATCCTCTGCATTAAGATTACTAACAACATTAGAAATATCTTTCATTAGTCTTCCGTGCTTAGGACCAAGTGTTTTAAAATTTGGTTTGATATTTTTAACTAAAATGTCAGATTCACCTTGTAATAATTGAATCTCTTTTACATTAACCTCATTTTTAATAAGGTCTGAAACTGCTTCAATTTCATTTTTTTGATCTGCACTAGAGACAGGAATCATAATTTTATTTAATGGTTGTCTGACTTTAATTTTTTCTTTTGCTCTAAGGGAAAGAGTCAAAGAGGATATTTTTTGAGCATATTTCATCTTTCGCTCTAAGTTAGAGTCAATTAGTAGCTCATTTGAACTAGGGAAAGTAGTTAAGTGCACACTCTCTTCATTTATTTTTGAAATATTATTAGTTAAATCCAGAAATAGCTTGTCCATAAAAAATGGAGCTATTGGAGCTGCTAATTTTGAAATAGTGATAAGACATGTATATAGCGTTTGGTAAGCCGATATTTTATCTAATTCATAATCTCCTTTCCAAAATCTTCGTCTGGACAATCTTACATACCAATTACTTAATATTTCAACTGTGAATTCAGAAATAGCCCTAGCTACTTTTGTAGGCTCATACTCTGAATAAAATTTATCTACATTTTTAATCAAAGTATTTAATTCTGATAATATCCATCGATCAATTTCAGGTCTAGTACCAGTTTCTATTTCATTTTCAGTATAATTAAATTTATCAATATTGGCATAGAGAACAAAGAAAGAGTATGTATTATATAAGGTGCCAAAAAACTTTCTCTTCACTTCTTCAATTCCATTAATATCAAATTTTAAATTATCCCATGGGTTAGAATTTGATATCATGTACCATCTGGTGGCATCGGGCCCAAAATCAGCTATTGTTGAAAATGGATCAACAGCATTTCCTAATCTTTTAGACATCTTTTGCCCATTTTTATCTAAAACTAATCCATTAGATACTACATTTTTGTAAGCGATAGAATTAAAAACTGAAGTTCCTATTGCATGAAGAGTATAAAACCAGCCTCTTGTCTGATCTACACCTTCAGCAATAAAGTCTGCAGGAAATGCCTTGTTGTCATCGATTAAGGTTTTGTTTTCAAAAGGGTAATGCCATTGAGCGTAAGGCATACTTCCAGAGTCAAACCAAACATCAATTAAGTCTGATTCTCTAAACATTTTTTTACCACTTTCTGAACATAAGATAATCTCATCCACAATATTTTTATGTAAATCAACTTTATCATAATTTGTCTTTGAGAAGTCATTTACAACAAATTCATTGTATATATCTTCTTGCATAAACCCAGCAGCTATAGATTTTTGCATTTCATTTTTTAACTCTTCTATTGAACCAATACAGATAACCTCTTTCCCATCATCAGTTCTCCATATAGGTAATGGAATTCCCCAAAATCTTGACCTAGATAAATTCCAATCATTAGCATTTTCTAACCAATTGCCAAATCTTCCTTCACCAGTGGATTTTGGTTTCCAATTAATACTTTTATTTAAATCATACATAGTCTCTTTAAACTCTGAAACTTTAATGAACCATGAGTCTAGTGGATAGTATAAAATTGGCTTATCAGTTCTCCAACAATTTGGATAACTATGCTTGTATTTTTCAACTTTAAATGCCTTATTTTCAATTTTTAATTTGATAGCTAGCTCTACATCAATGGATTTGTCTGGAATATTATTATCACTATAATATTCATTTTTTACAAATTTGCCAGCAAATTCTTTCATTTCCGGTCTAAACTTACCCTGTAAATCTACTAAGGGAACCAAATTATCATTTTCATCTTTTACAAGAAGTGGAGGTATTTCAGGGATAGCTTGTTTTGCAACTAAAGCATCATCAGCCCCAAAAGTTGGAGCTGTATGAACAATGCCTGTTCCGTCTTCCGTAGTAACAAAATCTCCAGCAATTACTCTAAATGCATTTTCTGGATTATTATAAGGCAATGCATAACTTAAAAGTTGCTCATATTTAATATTTACAAGGTATTTACCTTTAAATGAATTATGAACGAAATAAGGAATTTTTTTATCTTCCTTAGAAAAACTATCCAATTCAACTCTATTATCAACTTCATAGTATTTACCACTAAATTGTTTTGCAACCAAAGCTTTAGCTAAAATTACATTTGTAAATTCAAAAGTGTATTGATTATAAGACTGAACCAATACATATTCAATCTTCAAACCAACAGTTAATGCAGTATTACTTGGAAGAGTCCAAGGGGTAGTAGTCCAAGCTAAAAAATATACAGGTGACTTTATTTGCAAAAAGCTTGGTAAAGAATTTTCAACTGCCTTAAATTGAGCAGTGACTGTAGTATCGGTAACATCCTGGTAAGTGCCTGGCTGATTCAATTCATGAGAACTTAACCCTGTTCCTGCTTTAGGAGAATATGGTTGTATTGTGTATCCTTTGTAAAGTAAATTTTTATTAAAAATTTGTTTTAAAAGCCACCATACGCTTTCCATATATTTAGATTCATATGTAATGTATGGGTCATTCATATTTACCCAATAGCCCATTTTTGAAGTCAAATCATTCCAAATGTGGGTGTACTTCATCACCTCTTTTTTACATTCAGAGTTATACTCTTCAACAGAAATTTTTGAACCGATATCTTCCTTAGTAATTCCTAATTTCTTTTCAACCCCAAGCTCAATAGGCAAACCATGAGTATCCCATCCAGCCTTTCTATTTACTTGAAAGCCTTTCATGGTTTTATACCTAGGAAAAATATCTTTGATTGTTCTCGCTAACACATGATGAATACCAGGAAGACCATTTGCAGAGGGTGGACCTTCAAAAAATATATATGGCTTTGCGCCTTCTCTTGATTGAACTGATTTTTCAAAAATATTATTATCCTCCCAATAGGATAAAATTTCTTCGCCTATTTTAGAAAGATTTAAATTATTATAATCAGGAAATATCATGTTTTTTAAACTAGTTGCGAAAATACTAAATTTAGTTATATTCTTGTTAGAAGTATCTATTGAAATTAATTAATTTAAATTATTGATTAAATCTTCAATCTTTGATAAATATATAATTTTGATAGATTTAGGGGAGATGTTAAGCTTACTAAATTTTGAAATAAATATTTTTGAAAATCCTAGTTTTTCTGCTTCGGTAATTCTTTGCTCTAACCTTTGAACTGGTCTTATTTCACCTGAGAGACCAACTTCAGCAGCAAAACAATATTTTTCATTTAAAACTAAATCCTCATTGGATGATATTACTGCAGCTACAACTGCAAGATCAAGTGCAGTATCATCTACAGAAATTCCCCCTGTAATATTTAAAAACACATCTTTTGAAGCAAGTCTAAATCCAACTCTTTTTTCCAATACAGCCAGGAGCATGTTTAATCTTTTTGAGTTATATCCAGTTGAACTTCTCTGTGGAGTGCCATAAACAGCGGTACTAACTAACGCTTGAACCTCAATCATAAAAGGTCTCATTCCTTCTATAGTTGCTGATATAGCATTCCCGCTAAGTTCTTGGTTTTTTTTAGAAATCAAAATCTCTGATGGATTAGTGATTTCTTTTAATCCTTTAACATTCATCTCATAAACTCCAATCTCATTTGTTGATCCAAATCTATTTTTATTTACTCTTAAAATTCTATAAACATGATTCCTGTCTCCTTCAAATTGAAGCACAGTATCTACCATATGCTCTAATATTTTTGGACCTGCAATATTACCGTCTTTTGTGATATGTCCAATAATAATTACCGGAGTGGATGTTTTTTTTTGCAAAATTGATTAGTTCTGAAGTGCAAGTTTTAATTTGCGATACACTTCCAGGGGCAGAATCTACAAGCTCAGTTTTTAGTGTTTGAATAGAATCTATAATTAATATTTGAGGTTTTGTTTTTTTCAATTTGTTTAAATATACTTTCCAAACTAATCTCAGTTAAAACATAGCAATCATCACTTTCATGATCCATTCTATTGGCCCTCATTTTTATTTGACTTTGACTTTCCTCTCCAGAAACATAAAGGGTTGAATATGGAAGTCTAATGGCTATCTGTAGTAATAATGTACTTTTACCTATCCCTGGTTCACCGCCTAATAAAATTAGTGATCCAGGAACTACACCCCCACCTAAAACTCTATTAAACTCTGTGTCTGACGTTACTAACCTATCCTCTTCTTTGTAGACAATATTAGAGATTTTTTGTGGTGTAGATGATTTAATATTTTTAACGCTTTGCGTCTCCCAAGTATTATTTTTAGGTTTTAAAACAACTTCTTCAGAAATGGAATTCCAGCTTTTACAAGACGTACACTGACCTTGCCATTTTGGAAAATTACTTCCACAATTATTACAAACAAAAGTTGTTTTAACTTTACTCATTATTACTGTAAATCCTGATTAATTAAATCTGCTCTTTCTAATAATTCATCTTTAGTAATCCCTTCAACATCCTCAAGGGTGTAAGCAGATCTATAAATATGCATTGCTTTTCTTATATCTCCATTTCTTTCATGAAAAAGACCCATAAAATAGCTTCCTAATATAGTTTTAGGGTATTTGTCAATAGCTAATTTTGAAAGGTCTTTGTAGTATTTGAACTGCTCACTATCTTCAATATATTTTTCAACAGCTCTAAAATCATTTATTAAGATCTCTTTATTTACACCATAATAATTAGCAATATTTTCATATTTATTAACCAAATATTTGACCGGGGAGGTTTGGATTTTACTTAAAACTGAGTCATATTCTATTGAATTAATAGCAGAATAGGTGGCGAAGACATGTTCAAATCCCTCTGAAATTGAGTGTATTGGTAAATTATAATGAGTAAGGTTTTCATGTTGTTTATACTTAAACGATACCAAATCATTATTTAAAGTCAGAAGGTTTTCAGATAACATTTTAGTCCTTTCATCAATTGATTTAAAGTCAGTATTTGAACTAACTAAATAGTAGAAAACATTACTTTTAATTTTGTCAAACCTTTTGATTATATAATTTTCCATATTGTAAGAAAACTTTGGACTAATGGCAATAAAACCAGAAATTGAAGTTTTATTATTTAACAAAAAATAATTGATATAATTTGCAGTTGCCTCGTGACCAACAGCTATTTTAAATTTAGTAGTTCTGTAGTTTTTATCAAAAAAAGGAATCAATTCTTGTGATATAAAGTCGAAGAAATTTGCACTAGAAGATATTGGTATAAAGTCTATATTATCCAAAACACTACAGTCATCAAATCTGGAGTCAATTTGATTGATTCCAACAATGATAGATTCTGGAATATTTCCCCAGTAAGACAAATAATCAACACTTCCAGAAACAGCTTCAAACATATAATCTCCATCCAATACAATAACTAGCGGATAGTCTTTGTCAAGCTTATCATCATAGTTTCTAGGTAGTTGTATTTTCAACTCACGAGAGTCATTCAAAAATTTTGATTCAAAACTATCATAAATGGTTTGTGAGAAAGATATATTTATAAAAAAAAGCAGTATTACAATCTTAATTTTTAACATATTTATTTAAATATTTTTAATCATTGTGAAGGTAGTAAAATATGTAAAAAATTAATTGCTAATTTGTCTTATTTCTGTGATTGTTGTAAACAGGTAGTAATAAAAGTGAGATTCCGCCAAAAATAATTATCATTAATGTTTGAGAAGACCACATAATCCATCCAAATGCACGGCTTGGGTCTTCGGCAATACTAAAAAGTGAAAATGCAATTACTACAGCTTCTGGATAAGTTCCAATTCCTCCATTAGTTGCTCCAATTGAGAACATTCCTAATATAAAACCTATTAAAATTGGAGCAAAAGATATACCATTAATTTCCTGCATTGATAAAGATGTAACATAAAACATTAAGACATACATAACCCATATAAAAATGGTATGAAAAATAAATGCCCATCTATGTTTCATTTTAGTTATTGTTAAAACTCCTTCAAAAATTCCTTTTAAAAATACTTTGATCTTGATTAACAAGGATGGGAAAATATAATTTAATCCAATAATGAGTAAAATAATTATACTTAAAACAAAAAACAATGAAAACATACTCATGGAATTAAATTTCTCTAAAATCAAATTTGTTATAAATTCTTTTTTTAAAAAGACTGCTAAACATACAATAGCGAAAGCACAAATCAGATCTGCAATTCTTTCGGCTATAACAGTCCCTAGGGTTTTGTCAAAAGGGATGTTTTCGTATTTAGAAATTATCGTTGCTCTTGCTACATCTCCAGCTCTTGGTACTGTCAAATTTATTAAATAAGCAGAAAATACAGCAAAAAAGCTATTTAAGAAAGTAATTTTATAGCCTAAAGGATTTAGTAAATAATTCCATCGGTAAGATCTTGAAATATGACTTAATGTACCAAAAAAAATACCAAGTAAAATCCAATATGGATTAGATTTTTGTAGATAAAAAAGAATTTGATTAATGGAGATTTTTGAAAATGAATAAATTACAAGTAGTAACCCAATTGATATAGGTAGAAGGATTTTTATATACTTGATTATTGTTTTATTCAAAAGCTATTTTAATAAGTTGGTTTTTTCATTAGGAAATACAATAGCAGGGTTAAAAGATTTTGCTTTCTTCAAAGACATAAAAGCATATGTAATTAGAATAAGAACATCATCAACCTGGACCTTTCTTGCAGCGGCACCATTAACTGTTATTTCTCCAGAATTTCTTTTACCTGGAATTACGTAAGTGTCAAATCTTTCCCCGTTGTTATTATTAACAATTTGGATTTTTTCTCCTTGAATTATATTTGCAGCATCCATCAAATCTTCATCAATAGTAATACTACCTATGTAATTTAAATCAGCACCGGTTACTTTAACTCGGTGAATTTTTGATTTTAAAATCTGAATTTTCATCTAAAAAATTTAATTAAGTGCAATATTATCAATTAATCTGATTCCATCAACAAAAACAGATATAAAAGCTCTATATTTTTTTTTAAATTTTATGGAGTTAGTGGGGACTAATTTATCTTCATCTGCAATCATTAAATACTCAATATTCATTTGATCAAAAGAATTAATATTATGACTGGCAGTTTTTATTAAATCATCAACAGTATAATTAGAGATGTTAGACTTTATAAAAGTTAGATTTTTAAAAATATTAGAAGCTAATTCTTTGGAGTTTGAAGTAAGTTTATTATTTCTTGAACTTAGTGCCAAGCCACTTTTTTCTCTTTGAGTTTCACAACCAACAATTTTAACATTGGTTTTTAAATTTCTAATTATTTGTAATTGTTGGAAATCTTTTTCTCCAAAATATGCTTTATCAGGCTTTACAATATCAAGAAGTAATTCCACAACTGTTGCAACTCCTTCAAAGTGACTAGTTCTAAATTTTCCCTCCATGTATTTATCGAGTCCATTAAAATCATATGACTTTGTATGCATTTGATCTCCATATATTTCATTAGAATCTGGAACAAAGACTAAAATTTCGTCAGAAATGTTTTTTAATAAACTACAATCTTGCTTTAAATTTTTTGGATAATTTAACAAATCTGAAGAGCTATTGAACTGAGTAGGATTTATAAAAATACTAACAACAGTTACTTCATTGTTTAAACAAGATTTATTGAGTAATGACAAATGTCCTTGATGTAAAGCTCCCATGGTGGGTACAAAACCTATGGATGAACCTGAATCTTTTAAATGATTTAAGTGTCCTATTAGATCTAATTTTTTATAAAATATATTCATTTTAATAAAACTTTAACAGCATGCAAATTTAATATATTACTATTAATCTGCATAATTTTTGTAATTTTGCTACTTTTTGCAGTTAATAATTTAATACAAGGAAATGAAAGAGAAAAAAATATTATACGTATCATCAGAGGTTGTACCTTATCTTCCTGAAAATGAGATTTCATCAATGTCCTTTGAAATTCCTAAAATGATAAATAAGCAAGGTGGACAAATTAGAATATTCATGCCTAGATACGGCAATATTAATGAAAGAAGGCACCAACTGCACGAAGTTATTAGATTATCGGGTATAAACCTGGTTATTGATGATTTAGATATGCCGTTAATTATAAAGGTTGCTTCTATTCCAAAAGAGAGAATACAAGTTTATTTTATTGATAATGAAGAATATTTTAAAAGAAAGTCTACTTTTTCAGATGAGAATGGCAAACTTCATGAAGATAACGACGAAAGAGCAATCTTTTTTGCCAAAGGAGTTATTGAAACGGTAAAAAAATTGAACTGGGCGCCAGATATAATTCATGTTCATGGATGGATGGCATCACTATTTCCACTATACCTTAAGACTTACTATAAAGATGAACCTGTTTTTGAAAACAGCAAAATAGTTACTTCTGTATATGATAAATCATTTGATGAGAGTTTAAATAAAAAATTAGTGGATAAAATATTATTTGATGAAATAAACGAAGATTTAATAAAAGGATTAAAAGATCCCTCCTACAACAACTTAATGAAAAATGCAATAGATTTTTCAGATGCTATCATTTTAGGTTCTCAGGAAATTCCAAAGGAAGTTTCTGATCATTTAAATGCATCAAAAAAACCTGTTTTAGATTATCAAACTAGAGAAACTTTTTCTGAGACATACACAGAATTTTATAAAAACGAAGTTTTAAATCAATAAATGAAATATATTAAATTAGTATCCGTTTTCTTTATCTTTTTAATTTTTTCATGTGATAAAGATTTTACTAGTATAGATTCAGATGTAATTAGCTCTGAAAATGCTATAAATTTTAGTACATCTTCAATCGATTACCCTTTGGTTGCTTCTAACTTGAGGTTAAATCCAGTTAAGTCTAACAACCTACCCTCATTTATGCTTGGGTATAATAATAATCCTGTTTTTGGCGAAAGTAAAGCGAGTTTTTTAGGGCAAGTAATTCCTACTGAATTTAGTCCTTCTTTTGGAGAGAATGTAGTTTTAGATTCCGTTGTATTAACTATACCATACTATAGCAGAGCAGTTGAAACAAGCGAGGAAGGAGATATTTCATATGAAATTGATTCTATTTATGGAAATTCACCGACAAAGCTTTATGTCTATAAAAGTAATTTTTATTTAAGGGATTTTGATCCAAGTGGAGATTTTAGTGATGCTCAAAACTATTATTCGAATGGAGCATTATCTAATTCTGAATATATAAATCAATCAGAAGTTGAGGCAGAGTTACTTTACGAATCTGGAGTAATAGGGGATGGATCGGATGATTTCACTCCTAGCTCTGAAAGAATTGACTTAACTCTATTGGATTCTCTTGGTGAAAGTTATGTTTCTAGTAGTATAGCCCCGGCAATTAGATTAAAATTAAATAATCCAAATGATAATTTTTGGCAAAGTGTATTTTTTGAAAATGAGGGTAATCCTGCACTAGTTAACCCTAATACTTTTAAAGAGTTTTTTAGAGGACTTTACATAAAGGCAGATGGAGTTAATTCAGAAGGCTCAATGATGATGTTAAATTTTGCTTCATCTAATACTAAACTTACCATTCATTACACCTCTGAAACTAGTTCAGACAGCGATACAGATTCAGGCGGTACTACAACTGAAACTATAACCAGTCAAAATGAATATGTCTTGAACTTCACAGATAATTTGATAAATGTTTATGAAAATAATTTCCAAGTAGATGTTTCAACTCCAAATACAGTAGAAGGTGATGAAAGACTATATTTAAAAGGTGGTGAAGGTTACATGTCTACAATAGATTTATTTGGTGGAGACATTCAAGATGAGAATGGTGAAATGGTAGATGCTTTTGACCATTTCAAAAATTCCTTCTACAATGAGGAAAACGAAATTGCTAATAAAATAATCAATGAAGCATACATTGAATTTTTTGTAGATCAGGCCCAAAACATTCAAGATGAACCAAACAGGATTTATCTATATAATTTTGAACAGAACACTGCGCTTATTGATTATTTTCTAGACCAGTCAGTCAGTTCTACCACCATTAATGCGAAAATAAATCATTTAGAACCCCTAACTAGAGATGGAGATTCAATTACTGGTGAGGGTGTTAAATACAAAATTAGAATAACAGAACACCTAAACAATTTAATTCTTAGAGATTCAACCAATGCTAAACTAGCGCTTGTTGTTACTGCAAATGTAGGCTCAATAGATAACTTTTCTATATTAAATAGTGGTGAAGAAGACCGAGATTTTCCTTCAGGTGCAATTTTAACCCCCAAAGGAACTGTACTGCATGGAAGTCAATCTGAAAATATTGATAAAAGACCTAGAATTAAAATATATTATACCGACCCCGATGAATAATGCCAGTAATTGTTATTTCAGTTAATAATTTTTACTTACAAATTTAATAATTAATACATTTATATTATATGTGTGGAATAGTAGGTTACATCGGAGATAAAAATGCTTACGAAATTGTTATCAATGGTTTAAAAAGACTAGAATATAGAGGTTACGACAGTTCTGGAGTAGCATTATATAATTCAGATTTGAATGTTTGTAAGACTAAAGGTAAAGTTGAAAAATTAGTTAAAAAAGCTAAAAAAAGAATTTCTCTTGACGGAAATATTGGAATAGGTCATACAAGATGGGCTACTCATGGAGAACCTAATGATGTAAATGCTCATCCAATTCTTTCAAATAATGAATCGCTTGTAATTGTTCATAATGGTATCATAGAAAATTATGCTACAATAAAAAATGAATTAATTTCTAAAGGTTACAAGTTTGAATCTGAAACTGACACTGAAGTGCTAGTTAATTTAATTGAATATGTTCAAGAAACTGAAAAAGTAAAACTAGGTAAGGCGGTGCAGTTAGCATTATCTCAAGTAGTTGGCGCGTACGCAATAGCAGTATTTGACAAAAAGAAACCAGATGAAATTGTTGTTGCTAGACTAGGAAGTCCATTAGCTATCGGAATTGGTGAGGGTGAAATGTTTATTGGTAGTGATGTTACTCCATTTTTAGACTTCACTAGAAAAGTAATTTACCTCGAAGAAGGTCAAGTCGGAGTTTTAAGAAATCACAAAGAGACAAAATTTTATGATATTTCTAATGATTCAATTATATCTCCAACTATTGAAACTTTAGAATTAGAATTATCTGAAATTGAAAAAGGTGGATTTGATCATTTTATGCTTAAAGAAATTCACGAACAACCTAAGGCAATAATTGATACTCTTCGTGGAAGGTTAAAATTAAACAAAGGAATAATTAAACTCTCTGGAATAGATAATAATTTAAATAAATTTACTTCTGCAAATAAAATAACTATTATTGGCTGTGGTACTTCCTGGCATGCTGGATTAGTAGGAGAATATGTGTTTGAAAAAATATCTAGAATTCCTGTTGAAGTTGAATATGCTTCTGAATTTAGATATAGGGATCCAATAATTAATCCAAATGATATTGTTATTGCAATTTCTCAGTCAGGTGAAACTGCCGATACTTTAGCAGCAATGAAATTAGCTAAGGAAAAAGGAGCATTTGTATTTGGTATTTGTAATGTAGTAGGTTCGTCCATTACTAGGGAGTCTCATTCTGGAACTTATACTCATGCGGGACCTGAAATTGGTGTCGCTTCAACTAAAGCTTTTACAACTCAAATTACTGTATTATATTTAATGGCATTAAAAATAGGTAAAGCAAAAGGAATTATTTCAGCAACTATATTTAATGAATATCTAACAGAGTTAAATCTCATTCCTGGAAAGATTGAAAAATCACTAAGTATTAATAATAAAATTGAAGAAATAGCAGAACAAATTAAAAACTCTACAAACTGTCTTTATTTAGGTAGAGGATTTAATTTCCCAGTAGCTTTAGAAGGTGCTTTAAAACTTAAAGAAATTTCCTACATACATGCAGAAGGTTATCCTGCTGCCGAAATGAAACATGGACCTATCGCTTTAATAGATGAAAATATGCCAACCGTTGTTATAGCAACCGCAAAAGGTCATTATGATAAAGTGGTAAGTAATATTAGAGAAATTCAGTCTAGAAAAGGAAAAATTATAGCAATTATTACGGAAGGAGATAAAGATGTGAAAGAGATCGCTGATTACTATATTGAAGTTCCTGAAACAATTGAATCACTAACTCCTTTACTTACTACGATTCCATTACAACTATTATCATACCATATAGCTGTAAAACTTGGAAAGAATGTAGATCAACCAAGAAATCTAGCAAAATCTGTTACCGTCGAGTAGCTAACTACTTGATTATCAAGTACTTAGGTCGATTTCTGAACTCTTTATTTTTTAAATAAATTGTACATTAGAAGTACAAAAAACACGATAACACAGGTGTAAGTTATTATATCCATTATCACGTGTTCAATCAAACCTTCAAGAAAGTAACCGTTTATAATTACGATAAACATACATATGGACATGATCTTTCCAGTCCCTTTTGGTTCACTCCCAAGTCCTAATAATTCCCAGTATTTCATAATTTATTATTTTCATTTTAAAAACCTTTACTGTTGTTCCGTTAAATTTACTATCATGACATTTATATCTTCAAATCTTATTTGAAGATTCTATCTTTCCCAACCATATCCTTTATGTTCTCAATGTGTTGTTTCTGACATTCAACATTCTCACCCAATGAAACCAATTCTTTAAGTTTATCCACAACTTCTCTTTTGTTAGAGTATCGAGTTGGTTCATTCTCAAATTTAATAAGGTGAAGAACTTCAAATACTCTATGGGATTTAACTAAATAAGTTCCTTTTGGAACATAGTTTATTTCCTTTAACTCACAATCACCAAAGAATACAATTACAGAGAAAAAAGGAATGTTATCAAATTGTTTTAGGGATTTCCTCAACTGTGTAATGTGGTTATTATTTTGTTTTATTGGATTGTAGAACTTATACTTTCTTTTTCCATATGAAAGAACTTGAGTCCAATTCGTGTTGTTTCCACTTCCGAATATCCATCCACTATAATTCTTTACTTCAAAAACAATAATTCCTTCAGAGGTTACTAAAACCAAATCAATTTGAGAAAATTTGTCATTATCTTTTTTAATGATTAAATCGTGGTAAATGGTCACAGGTGGAATTCCACTCTTCAATAATTGTAATATCAAACTTTTCTCTGAACTCGTTCCACGATTTAATGATGTAACTGAACTTATTAGTTCTCTTTCTCTTTTTCTACGATTTGATTCAGAAATACTTGAGATTAATAAAAAAACAATTACTATTGAGATTAATACTATTACTATTTCCACGATAGTAAAATACTAAAAACTATTTTAACAATTGTAAGAAAACCTCTTGTATCATATGGGGTTACAAAAATTTACGAAGATATTTCAAAAAAAATAGGTGTTTCTAGACAAACAATAAACTCTATTGAAAATAACAGATTTCATCCCTCAATACTATTGTGTTTGAAACTTTCTAAAGAATTGGATTGTCGGTTAGATGATTTGTTTTTTCTTGAAAGTTGATGTGGGAAAGTAACAGGGAGTTACAACTTTGAACACAGTAGAGTACTTCATCACGGTGGAGTAATTTGTAGAGGAGATCCACAGATTAGAATTCCTCCCAAAATTGGATGTAAATTCATCTAAGAACTCTGGGAGAACCTTGTTTGTCTGTTCAATTTTTTCAAATTCATCCAGCACTGATTGTTGAAGATTCAAATACCTGAATTTCGGTTTTATTTTCAAGATCAAAAGCCATACCTATTCTAAAAGAGATTTCATTTTGCTTACGACGACCTTTAACATTTTTATTTTTTTCAATAAGCCTAATTGGCCTATCGATTGAAAAGGTTCGTTTGGATGTAATTTGGGCATAAGATAAATTATACTTTTCATTATCAAATTTTGATAAAAGTAATTTTCCCGATCTTAAATATTGATTAAATGCAACTCCAAGTAATTTAAACTTAAATAAGGGTTTAGTGTTTTCAAAATCCAATCTTATTAGTGCAAAATCCTCAGAATTAATATATAAAGTGCCTTTATACTTAGAGCTTCCTTTAGGGCGTACACTCAATTACATAAATCAAGTCCTCGCCAATAAAATTAAGTTCAGGTTCGGAAAAAGTGTATTTATTAGGTTTTAAAATAAAATTAAAATCAGAATCTTCATTAAAAAAAAGAGTCGAATAAAAATTATTAATAGTATTTTTTTGATACCCTGCAAAGTTCTTTTTCCGTTTTAAATCCTCTTCCATTTTTTTAGCTAATCACTTCTAAATCTGTACTGTCAACGTCGTGTAAACCATCAATTTCAAGTTCACCCCCAAAAAAACCAGATTTAATTTTAAAATAAGAATCAGACTTGATATGTTTTCCTTTAAATACAACTCTAGCTTAGTATTTAAAGATTCTAATATTTCATCCTCTTTGTTGTATGTTTCTCTAGCCTTAATTAAGCTAATTTTTTGCATGTCTTGTTGAATACTTCCAAATTGATAACACAAAGTTTCTAAAGCGTTTTTATTCTCTTTCGAAAGGTTATTTGAAATACTGTCTAGTAAAGATCTATTTATTTCTTTAATAGATGATTTAAATTTACTAGTGTTAAATCTTTTTGTTTTTGAGTTAGATCTTTTGCTTAAAAATATTTTATTTTTGGTAAGACCCTTTTCATAATTTTTATCAATATTTTTATATACCTCTTGTACTATTTCAATAGAGCTAAGCCTTTTATTAGTTAAGATCACGTCATTTAAAACAACAGGCTTAGGGCATTAGGTAAATAATACTATCTCTAAATTGTGACAATGGGTAGGATACTTTTTCATAACCCATAGATGAAACAAATAAAGAATCTTGATTAATTAATTCTGATGTAATTAATTGAAAGATTCCATTTTCGTCAGAAATTAATCCTTTATTATTAGAAAAAGAAACTGTTGAGAAAGGGACTGGAGATAAAGAAAGTGAATCCTTTAACTTGAACAGAAATGGACTGTGAGCTAACACTAGAGCTTACTATAAATATTAATATAATTAATGATTTTTTCATCTAATAAATAATGCTGCAAATATATTGTTTTACTATATTCATTGAAAATTAAATTCACAGAATATGCCTTTTACAAATGATGCTATTGTTTTCGGAATTTTAATGATTTCACTTGGTTTTGTTTTTTTTACAGAATCCAAAAAAAATGGGTTTTGGAATAAATTTTACAAAGTTGTTCCAGGACTACTTGATGTGCTATTTCATCCCAGCAATCTTTAATTCCTTAGGCGTTATTTCTTCTGAGGATTCTCAAACCTATTACATTGCAAGTAGATACTTACTTCCTGCTTCATTAGTACTTATGACTTTAAGTATTGATTTAAAAGCAATTTACAATCTTGGCTACAAAGCATTAATAATGTTTTTTACAGGAACAATAGGAATAATTATTGGTGGGCCTATAGCTATATTGATATTATCAAGTTTTTTTCCTGAACTTTTTAACGGAGCTGGACCAGACGCAATATGGAGGGGTCTTTCTACACTTGCTGGAAGCTGGATAGGTGGTGGTGCTAATCAAGCAGCAATGTTAGAAATCTTTGAATATAACCCCCAAAAATATGGAGGTATGGTACTTGTTGATATTGTTGTTGCTAATATTTGGATGGCTATTATACTACTTGGGATTGGTAAGAAAGACGCTATTAACAAATGGCTAAAAGCAGATACAACAGCGATTGAAAAATTAAAAGAAAAAGTGATATCATTCACTAATAGTAACCAAAGAAATCCATCTTTAACTGATTACATGGTTTTACTATCTATTGGTTTTGGAACAGTTGGACTATCTCATTTAGGTGCAGAAATTATATCAAATTTTTTAATTAACAACTTTGATTCAGTAGCAGATAAATCTTCAGGTCTATCATCATTTGGATCTAAATTCTTTTGGATGATTACTATTGCAACATTTGTAGGGATAGGACTCTCTTTTACTAAAGCACGAAATTTTGAAGGAATTGGAGCTAGTAAAATAGGTAGTGTGTTTATCTATATTCTTGTTGCTACAATTGGTATGAAAATGGATTTAGGATCAATTCTTGATGAGCCAAAATTAATGTTGATTGGTTTAATATGGATGGCTATTCATGCTTTATTATTAATTATTACTGCAAAGATTATTAAAGCACCATATTTTTTTCTTGCAGTGGGAAGTCAAGCAAATGTTGGTGGCGCAGCATCTGCTCCTGTAGTTGCAGCTGCTTTTCACCCATCCTTGGCTACAGTAGGAGTTCTATTGGCTGTTTTTGGTTATGTTGTCGGAACATATGGAGCAATGATTTGTACATATTTAATGGAATACACATCTAACTTATAGTAATGGAAAGAAAAATACCACGTATTTACAGAAAGGATAAAGGGCAAATAGTTGTAGAGGGTGAGGTAGATTTAACAGACTTAGACGGCAATAAAATTAAGCATAGAGGTAGATTTACCTTATGTGGATGTACAAAATCAAAGACATTACCATTTTGTGACGGCTCACATAAAGACTAACTCATGGAAGAAACAAAAGAAGAAGAGTATTGGAATACTCTAACTCATTTTATTGGACTGATTCTTAGTATAATTGGATTACCTATTCTACTCTACAACAACAAAAACCTTACGGATTTTAGTTTTGAAAGTATCTTACTTTTTGAATTTGGTATGATTTGTCTTTACTCTGCTTCTACACTATATCATTATTCAACTAATTTAAATTTAAAACGAAAATTTAGAATATTTGATCACGTAAGTATTTTCTATTTGATAGCAGGCTCCTATGCGCCAGTTTGTTTAATAACATTATACGCAGACTCGGGAATAAAAATTTTTACTGCAGTTTTAATAATTGCTTTAATTGGAACTGTATTTAAACTACTTTTTACTGGAAAGTTTGAAAAATTTTCACTGTTTTTATATTTAGCCATGGGCTGGTTAGTGGTTTTAGACTTTAAAAGCATTATTGAGTCCTTAGAAACTAATGCAATAATTCTACTTATTATAAGTGGTCTCTTTTATTCCTTTGGAATTATTTTTTATCGACTTGAGAAAATGAAGTATTCTCATGCAATATGGCATATGTTTGTTTTAGGCGGAAGCGCAAGTCATTATTTTTTGGTTTTATTTTATATTATACAGTAATTTTTAAAACCATAATACCCAAAAATCATGTTAACAGAGATATTTTTGCTATCTCCATTTTTACAATTTTTAGCATTTTCAGAGGGATTTGATGGAGTTTTTAAGGTTAATTTAACCAATCTTGGATAATTTAACTATTATGTTAAAAATATGAATTAATTACTACAAAAATTTATAATAAATATGAATTTATTATAAAATTGACATTTTTATAATATAATTATTAAATATTATAATGATTTAAATGTCTTTTTTTGCCAAATTTACATTGAGTTAACAGATTATATACATATATTGTGTACTTATAAAACAAACTAACTAATAATTATGAGAACAATTCTTAAAATTTTTATGATGTGTTTTTGTGTCATTTCATATGCACAAACCACAATTAACGGAAACGTAACTGATCAAAATGGTCAACCACTTACTGGCGCTAATGTCATTGCTGATGGAACTTCTTCTGGAGCTCAAACTGACTTTGATGGAAACTATTCTTTTACAGTTGATTCTGAAGGAACAGTTTCAGTAACAGCAAGTATGGTAGGGTTTCAATCATCATCACAAAATGTTGATTCTTCAGGAACAGTTAATTTTGAACTGGAAGATGGAACTTTTTTAGATGAGGTTGTTGTTTCGGCATCTAGAACTCCACAGAGAATATTCGAATCTCCAGTAACAATTGAAAGATTTGGTGTTAAAGAAATTGCAAACACTGCATCTGCTGATTTTTATGATGGACTAGAAAACATGAAAGGAGTTGACATTAACGTTAACAGTTTAACTTTTAAAGCGATTAACACAAGAGGGTTTGCAACATTTGCAAACACTAGATTTGTACAATTAGTAGATGGAATGGACAATTCTGCTCCTGCTTTAAATTTCCCATTAGGTAATTTACTTGGGATGACTGAAACGGATGTATTAAGCGTTGAATTATTACCTGGTGCATCATCTGCCCTTTATGGAGCAAATGCATTTAATGGTATTCTTTTAATGACAAGTAAAAATCCATTTGACCATACAGGGTTAAGTGGGCAATATAAACAAGGAATAACTTCACAAGAAGCTGCCGGAGACAATACTTACAGAGATTTAAGTATTCGTTTTGGACATAAGTTTAGTGACAAGCTTGCTATTAAAGCAAACTTTGGATACTTACTTGGTACTGATTGGATAGCTGATAGTGAAGAAGATAAATTTGGTAGAGGTCTAACTAGAGCAGATTACGACCATGATGGTATTAACATCTATGGTGATGAAGTTGCTACAGATATTAAAGGAGTTGCGGAATTATTAGTAGATCTAGGACTAGCTCCAGCTGGGATAGAAGCTTTAGTCCCAAGCCAGGTAGTAAGTAGAACTGGATATAGAGAAGTAGCCTTAACGGATCACGTTGCGGAGAGTAAGAAAGCAGATTGGGGTATATACTACAGACCTTTTGAAAATAATTTTGAAATTTCATATGTTGGGAAATGGGGAACTGGACAAACAGTTTACCAAGGAACTAATAGATATGGAATCGAAAACTTCACAATGAGTCAACATAAACTTGAAGTAAAGGATGATAATTTCTTTGTTAGAGCTTATGTTACTGAAGATAATGCTGGTGATTCTTATGATATGAATTTTACTGCT
This sequence comes from uncultured Flavobacteriaceae bacterium, assembly GCA_964275995.1. Classification (GTDB taxonomy): domain Bacteria; phylum Bacteroidota; class Bacteroidia; order Flavobacteriales; family Flavobacteriaceae; genus SGZJ01. The sequence continues at coordinate 3,349 of CAXYEG010000015.1, read as the reverse complement.
ATTAATATTAATAGAATTTGGAGTGATTCAGGTTACAGCCAAGGAATACGTAACGGGGATGGTGATAATGTGTGGTTTGGAAATTATGTAAATGGATTTGCTGGTGCAACTCTTGGAGGTGCTACAGAAGCCCAAGCTCACGCTGCAGGTAGATCTGTTGCTGATGCAAACAGGGTACTACCTGGAACAGAAGAATTTGACAGACTTTTTCAAGAGGTTGTTAACGATCCTGATTTAACAACAGGTGCTAAATTTCAAGATAACTCAAAAATATACCATAGCGATTGGAATTATAACTTTCAAGACCAAGTAGATTGGGCTGATCTTCAAGTTGGTGGTTCTTTTAGACAATATTCACTTAACTCATCTGGTACAATTTACACAGATTATGATGGAGCTATTGACTACTCAGAAACAGGTATTTACACTCAACTTGTAAAAGGCTTTTTGAATGAAGAAAGATTGACATTAACTGCTGCTGCAAGATATGACAAAAACGAGTTCTTTGATGGACAAGTTACTCCTAGAGTTTCGTTATCATACCAAGCTGGTGAATATAAAAATCATAACTTTAGAGTAGGATTTCAAACTGGATTTAGAAACCCATCTACACAGGATTTATTTATAGGTCTTGATGTAGGTAGAGCTAGATTACTAGGTTCTTCTCCAGCGAGTTTAGATGCGTATGTTAGAGATTATGGTGTAAGTGCTAACGGACAAGCGTTAGGCCTTCCTGCAACAGTTACTTTAGATGGTAATAGTGCATTTAACAACTCTTTTTCTGCTGCTTCAGTTGAAGCTTTTGCTGCTACAGGAAACCCTGCTTTGATAGAAGCTTCTGGAGTAGAAATAGTTAAACCTGAAGAGGTTAAATCTATTGAGCTTGGATATAGAGGTAGATTATCAAGAAACTTTTCTATAGACATGAGTGTTTACCAAAATGAGTATTCTAACTTTATTAATACTCAAGTGGTTTTAACGCCACTTTATGGTAGTGTTGGAGATGGAGCTTTATCTGTGTTAGCTATTGCTAATGGAGATTATGAAACTTGGAGTGTTTATACAAACTCTACTGCAGAAATTAAATCTTGGGGTGGAGCTATAGGCGTTACTACTAAGATTCTTGGTTTTGATGTAAGCGCTAACTACACTAAATCTATATTAGATTTTGACGAAGAAGCTAATCCTGATTTTGCTACTAACTGGAATACTCCAGAGCATAAAATAAAAGGTCAGTTTGGAAAAACTGAACTTTTCAAAAACTTTGGTTTCAATGTAGCTTGGAGATATAATAGTGAATTCTATTGGGAAGCAACTTTCGGTGAAGGAGATGTTCCTGCTGAACATGTGTTTGACGCGCAAGTTAGCTTAACATTACCTAAACTTAATACTGTATTAAAAGCTGGTGCTGCCAATCTTGGTGGTAACGAATACTTTACAGCATTCGGTTCTGGTTTAATAGGTTCTCAATACTACGTTTCATTAACTATAAACAACCTATAAAAAAAACAATTTTATAATAAAGCTTTTAACTTTCGTTACAAGCTTTATTATAATTTTATTAATCTAAATAATTAAATTATGAAAATTAAATACTTATTTATGTCTGTATTGTTTTTAGCCATTACGGCGTGTGATACAGATACGGAAGAACCAAATTCATCCGATTTTGAATTTACACAAGTTAACTCAGGTGATGCTGACTTTAGTAGTTATGTAGCTATGGGTGGTTCAATAACAGCTGGTGTAACAGATGGTTCATTATTCATAGCTGGTCAGATGGGCTCATACCCAAATATAATGGCTAGCGTTATGTCTCAAACTGAAACAGGTGGAGCGTTTACTCAGCCTTACGTTGATGATAATGTTGGAGGAATTAATGTTGGTGGCAATCAGTTTTGGGGACCAAGATTCTTCTTTGATGGAGCTGGCCCAGCACAAGTCTCTGGAACACCAAGTACAGAAGCTACTAATGTAGTGCCTGGACCATATTCAAACTTAGCCTTTCCATTTGCTTCAGCAATTAGTTACGTTGCTCCCGGAGTAGGTAGCTTAGAAGGTTTAGCTGCAGGACTTGCAAACCCTTGGTTTGTTAGAGCAGCCTCAAATAATAATGCTTCGATGGTAGGGGATGCTCTTACGCAACAACCAACTTTTGTCACTTTTGAGCCTGGGAATGACTTTTTTAATTATGCTTTGACGGGTAGATTTGTTTCACCACTTGAACTAGAAGGCCCAACCGGTATGCTAGCTGGAGTTGTTGGAACATTACAAGCATTAAGTGCATCAGTTCCAAATGGAGTTATAACTAATTTACCAGACCCTACTAACACTGCAACATTTAATTCCGTAGATTGGAATCCGATTCCACTAGATGCGGCTACTGCCGGACTGTTAAATGCACAGTTAGCAGCTCCTTATAATGGTGGTTTAGCTGCAGCGCAAGCATTTGGTTTAATTTCTGCAGAAGAAGTTGCATTAAGAACACTTAACGCAGTAGAAGGACTAAATGGACTTCTAATTGTTGATTTCGATTTAACAGACTTATCTGCTCTTGGATTACCAAGTTTTAGATTAACAAATGCAAATGATAGAGTTTCTTTATTATCTGCAGCAAATATTGGAGTAGTCCCTGATCCTACTAATCCACTAGGTATTGTAGGAGTTACTATACCTATGCCTGATGCTGCAATCTTAACAGCTACAGAAATTGATGAAATACAAACTAAACTTGCAACTGCCAATGCTGCTATTGCAGCAAGTGTACCAAATGGATGGGCATTATTTGATTTGCACGGTTTGTATAACGAAGTTGTAACAACAGGCTTACAAGTAGATGATTATACCATGACTGGAGATTTAGTTTTTGGAGGTTTCTTTGGATTAGATGGAATACATCCTACATCTAGAGGAAGTGCTGCAATTTCTAAAAGAATGATGGAAGCAATTGATGCTACGTGGGGCTCTAATCTATTAGATTCTGGATTAGAAATTGGAGACTATCCAACAAACTATCCTCCTTCAATGTAGAAATAGGTCATTTAAATTAAAATATTTTAAAAAACCTGTAGTTATTCTGCAGGTTTTTTTTTAAGTACTAACCCTAAATCAATTAATTATGAAATTAAAAAATCTTAAATATTTATTTCTATCAATAACATTGATAGTATTTAATTCCTGTGAAGAGGATCAGGAGGATGCTGGAATGATGGTTCAAGAAATAGTAGAAATCAGATCTGGAAATGCTAATTTTGACAACTTTGTTTCGATTGGAGCATCTATAACTGCTGGATACACTGATGGAGCTTTGTTTTTTGAAGGACAAAGAAGTTCTTATCCAAATATAATG
>CAXYEG010000014.1:0-30771 GCA_964275995.1 uncultured Flavobacteriaceae bacterium | reverse complement strand
CAATTGCACCAACATATATAATATCTGGATTGGTAGGGTCAATCACAATTCTGTGAATATGTCTAGTTTCTTTTAATCCTTTTTCCATCCAAGTTTTTCCCCCGTCAATGGATTTATAGATACCAAATCCTCCATTTAAACTATTTCTAGGATTTCCTTCCCCTGTTCCAACCCAAATAACACTAGGGTTAGATTGTTGAATCTTTACTGCTCCAACTGAAGCTGTTAATTCGTTATCAAAGATTGGTGTCCAATTTATTCCACCTGATTCAGATTTCCATAATCCACCAGACGCCGTACCAGCATAGATGATGTCAGTATTGTTTAGTTCTACATCTATGGAAGTTACCCTACCAGACATTCCTGCTGGACCAATATTTCTTGGATTTAAATCTTTTATTAGATCCATCGTAAAATCTTGTGATAAAGCTGATATTGTAAATGTTAAAACAAACGTAAATAGTGTATAGATTCTTCTTTTCATTATGATAAATTAGATTAAAAAATATTTTTTATAAATATATTATTTAGAATTAACTAATGCTAATTTATCATTGTTAGGATTTATGGCTATACGAGAAATATTAGTAATTCCGTATTCTTCCAGAGAGCATAATAATTTCCAATCTTTTGAAAGTTTACTGTTAAAGATGTATAGATTATTCTTATTAGAAGTCAAAATTGAGCCGTCTTTAAACCAGCAAATATCTTCGTTATTATTCAAAGTTGTGGTTATGGTTTTAGTTTTATAACTACTTAAATCTGCATAGTTTATATTCCAGATAGAATCTTTTTTTGAAATGTAACTGATTTTTTCTTCTCCAAATTTATTTTTAGGAATGTTATGAATAGATCTTCCTGTATTATTATCAATATATGTATGTTTTTTTGTTTTTAAATTTGAAGTATATAAGACTAGTTCATTATTTTCTAAAACAGATGATATAATTTGGTTTTTTATTTTCTTAGAGTAATTATAATACCCAACTATTTTATCTGTAAAAGGAATTTTGAATGTGTTATCTTTTACATTATAGATACGTAAATATTGCTCCCCTTTTTTATCTAAACTAACCGCTGTAACTTTATTTTTTTTATATCTAATGGGGGAGTACTCGCTTGTTAGTGTATTAGTTAAATACTTTAAACTATTTTTTGAACTGTCATATTGAACTATATCATTTTGAAAATTTCTTTCGGAAGTGAATAAAATTTTATCATTTGACACAAATATTGGTTGATTATTGTATCCTTTATTATTTGATATTTTTTTTACATTATAAATTTCAATTTTATCTAGTTTGAATTTAATATCTAAAAGAAATATTTCAGTATTTGGCTGAGAAATAATATTAGTGTAATTAAATAATACGATTAAATTTAGTACTAACTTAAATAAAATATTTCCCTTCATTTGTAAATTGTTCTGAAACTCTATTACGTAGTTCAATTATGTTAATATCTGAGTAAGATCTTGTTTTTCTATATAAATAATTATGAAATTTTTTTCTCTTTGACCCTATAGAAATTAAATTGATTACCTCTTTTGCATTTTTATGTATTAAATCATTAGCATTTGATAAATAAATACTTGTTAAGTCAGCTTTAATCTTAAAATTATCTTCATTGTTAATTGTATTTTTTTCTGTCCTCAAAACTGCTGACTCAGACATGTAAATTTCAATTAGAATATTAGATAAACCCAATAAAAGTTGTTGATTTTTTTCAAGATCAATTTTGTCTTGCAAACAGTGACCAAGAAGCGTTAGAAAAATATCTTTATAATTATTTACTGTTTCTTTCTCAATTTTAAATATTCCATTTTGTTTTTTATTTTTTAAAAAAGAAAACTTTGAATTAATTGTTGAATCAGTAATGGCTTTTTTAAGGTTAATTTCTTTTTTGAACGCTTTTTTAAGTAAATGTCCTACTGAGACCATTCTGTTAATTTCATTTGTTCCTTCATAAATTCTCGCAATCCTTGCATCCCTCCAATAAGACTCCATTGGAGCTTCTTCGGAGAAACCCATTCCACCATAAATTTGCAAGCCTTCATCTGCAGCATTTTGAACATCTTCAGAAACAGCAACTTTTAAAATTGAACATTCCACAGCAAAATCTTCAACTCCTTTTAACTCTGCTTCTTGATGGGTCATTCCTTCACTTACGAGTCTGTTAATATTGTCTTCAATATCTTTTGCGGCACGGTAGCATGCAGATTCTCCCACATAAGTATTAGTTATCATTTCAGCAATTTTATATTTAATAGCTCCAAAATTGGAAATACTAGTATTAAATTGTTTTCTTTCATTAGCGTATTCAATTGATGTTGTAGTTAATCTCCTTTGAGAATCTATTCCAGCAGCACCAAGTTTAATTCTTCCTACATTTAAGGAGTTCATTGCAATTTTAAATCCTTCACCTCTGTTTGCTAACATATTTTCTTTTGAAACGATTGTATCATTAAAAAAGACCTGTCTAGTTGAAGAGGCTCTAATTCCTAACTTATGCTCTTCTTCTCCTAATGTAATTCCATTTTCAGAATTGTTTTCAACTATAAAAGCTGTTATGTTTTTATCATCTTTAATTCTTGCAAAAACAATAAATATACTACAGAATCCTGCATTAGAAATCCACATTTTTTGCCCATTAATTTTATAACTTTCTCCATCATCTGAAAGGGTAGCAGTTGTTTTTCCAGAATTAGCGTCACTCCCAGCACCTGGTTCAGTTAAACAATACGCTCCAAACCATTCACCAGATGCTAACTTTGGTACATATTCTAACTTTTGTTTTTCTGTTCCATACAATGTTATTGGCATTGTTCCTATGCCTGTATGAGCACCAAAAGCTGTACTAAAAGACCCACTACCACTTGAAATATACTCACAAACTAACATTGTTGAAACAAAACCCATACCTAAACCTCCATATTTTTCAGGAACAGCAATACTAAGAAACCCCATATCACCAGCTTTTCTCATAATATCTTCGGTTAACTTATAATCCTTTTTTTCAAATCTTGATCTAAATGGAATAACTTCACGTTCGTTGAACTCTTTTACAGAATCTCTCATCATAATGTGTTCTTCTGTGAAATCCTCAGGTGTGAAGATGTTTGAATAATTTGTTTGATGAGTAATAAATTCTGATCCGCTAATTAAGTTTTCTTTATTTTTCATAATAATTAATTTAAAAATTCAAATATTCCTGCTGCTCCTTGACCAGTTCCAACACACATTGTCACCATACCAAATTTACCTTTCATATTCCTTTTTCTCATTTCATCAAAAAGTTGAACAGACAACTTAGCACCCGTACAACCCAAAGGATGACCTAATGCGATTGCGCCTCCGTTTACATTTACAATTTCATGGTTTAAATTTAACTCACGCATTACAGCTAAAGATTGTGATGCAAAAGCTTCATTTAGTTCTATTAGTTCGACATCATCTTGTTTTAGTCCTGATTGTTTTAACACTTTAGGTACTGCTGCTACTGGACCAATACCCATAATTTTTGGTTCTACACCTGCAGCGGCATAATTAACCATTCTTGCTATTGGTTCAATGTTTAATTCTTTAATCATATCTTCACTCATCACCATAACAAAAGCTGCTCCATCACTCATTTGTGAAGAATTTCCTGCAGTTACACTGCCGTTGTTTGCAAATACTGCTCTTAATTTACTAAGTGCAGATATGCTAGTTCCTTTTCTTGGCCCTTCATCTTTAGTAACCATATAGTTTCTGTCAACTTTTTTACCATTTGAATCCAAATAGGTTTCTTCAACTTTAATTGGAGCAATTTGATCTTGAAAACGATTTTCTGATAGTGCCTTCAAAGCTTTTATATGAGATTGATATGCAAATTCATCTTGATCCTCCCTTGAAATATTGAATTGATTAGCAACTGCTTCTGCAGTATTCCCCATTCCCCAATAATAATCAGCGTGTCCTGCATTAATTGTGTTATAGTTTAGTTCAGGTTTAAATCCAGTCATTGGTACTGAACTCATACTTTCAGCTCCACCTGCAATAATACAATCTGCCATTCCTGCTTGAATTTTTGCTGTTGCCATACCGATGGTCTCTATTCCTGAGGAACAAAAGCGATTTACAGTTACACCGGGAACATCAACAGAATTTAATCCAATTAATGAAATAAAACGTCCCATATTTAATCCTTGTGCACCCTCAGGCATTGCGTTTCCAACAATTACGTCATCAATTCGCTTTACATCTAAATTTGGCAATTCTTTCATCATGTGTTGAATTGTTTCGGCACCTAATTCGTCTGCACGCTTAAAACGAAATACACCTCTTGGTGCTTTTCCAACTGCAGTTCTATATGCTTTTACTATATATGCTGTTTTCATAATATTTTAATTTCTTAATGGTTTACCAGTTTTTAACATGTGCTCAATACGTTCGATAGTTTTTCTTTCTGAACAGAGAGATAAGAACGCCTCTCTTTCAATATCTAATAAGTATTGTTCACTCACCAATGTAGGTTCAGATAAATCTCCTCCAGCCATTACGTAAGCTAGTTTATCAGCTATTTTTTTATCATGAGCAGAAATATATCTAGAATGTTCCATTGAATCTGTTCCAACCAAAAACATTCCTAAAGCTTGTTTTCCTAAGACTCTTACATCTTTGCGTTTAATAGGCGGAGTATATCCGGTCTCAGCCATTAATTTTGCGTGGGATTTAGCTATTGCAATTTGTCTTTCCTTGTTTACAACAACTACATCTTTTCCTTTTTGAAGTAATCCCAAATCAAATGCTTCATATGCCGAAGTAGATACTTTTGCCATACCTATTGTTAAGAAATTTTCTTGTAAGATGTTAAGTTCAACGTCGCCTTTTTGAAATGCATCAGATGCTCTTAAGGCCATTTCTTTTGAGCCACCCCCGCCAGGGATTACACCAACTCCAAATTCAACTAAACCCATATAGGTTTCTGCTGCTGCAACTATTTTATCTGCGTGTAAAGAAATTTCACATCCACCTCCTAAAGCCATTCCATGAGGAGCAGAAATAGTTGGAATTGAAGAGTATCGCATTCGCATCATAGAGTCCTGAAAAAACTTAATAGCCTTGTTTAATTCTTCATATTCTTGTTCAGCGGCCATTAAAAGTATCATTCCAATATTAGCACCTACAGAAAAATGAGGAGCTTGATTTCCAATAATTAGTCCTTGAAAATCTTTTTCGGCGATATCAATTGCTTTATTCAAGCCTAACAACACATCTTCACCAATCGTATTCATTTTGGATCTAAATTCAAGATTTAATATCCCATCTCCAATGTCCTGTAAAGAAACCCCAGAGTTTTTGAAAATTTCTGAAGATTCTCTAATGTTATCTAATATTATAAAGGATTCTTGACCTGGTTTTTTTAGTTGATTTTTTGAAGGAATATCATAATAATAAGTAGCTCCGTTTTTGACTGTGTAAAATGATTCTTGTCCTTCTGATAACATTTCTTCAACCCATTTAGCTGGTTTTTTACCTTCAGATTTCATTAGTTCTACTCCAGCAGCCACACCAATTTCATTCCAAATTTCAAATGGTCCATGTTCCCAGCCAAATCCAGCTCTAAGACCATCATCAATTCTGTAAATTTCATCAGATATTTCTGGAATTCTATTTTGAACATAAGCAAATAATGCCGAGAAACATTTTCTGTAGAATTTTCCGGCTAGGTCTTCACCCTTAATTAATACTTCAAAACGATCACCTACATTTGAAATAGATTTTGTTAATTCTAATGTTTTAAAATTAACACGATTTTTTGATCTGTATTTCAGAGTGTTTAAGTCTAAACACAATATTTCTTTTTTTCCATTTGAATTTATCTCTTTCTTATAAAACCCTTGTTTAGTCTTACTTCCAAGCCATTTATTTTCCATCATTTGATTTACAAATGCAGGAATTTCAAATTCATGCCTCATTTCATCGTCAGGGCAATTGTCTTTAACTCCATTAGCAGTATGAACTAAGGTATCCAAACCGACGACATCAATTGTTCTAAATGTAGCAGACTTAGGTCTTCCTATTACCGGACCTGTTAATTTATCTACCTCTTCAACAGTCAAATTCATTTCTTTAACAACATTAAATAAATTCATAATACTGAATATCCCAATTCTGTTTCCAATAAAAGCGGGAGTATCTTTTGCAAGTACAGAAGTCTTACCTAAGAATTTTTCCCCATAAATCATTAAAAAATCGATTACTGATTTATCGCAGTTTGGCCCAGGGATAACTTCAAATAATTTTAAATATCTAGGAGGGTTAAAAAAGTGAGTTACAGCAAAGTTTTTTTGAAAATCTTCACTTCTTCCTTCATTCATGAATTTAATAGGAATCCCAGACGTATTTGAGGTAATTAATGTGCCAGGTGTTCTGAATTTTTCAATTTTTTCAAAAACTGTTTTTTTAATATCTAATCGTTCTACAACAACCTCCATTATCCAGTCAACCCCTTCAATTAAATGTAGATCATCTTCCAAGTTGCCTGTTGTTATTCTATTTGCAAATTTTTTATTGTATATGGGTGAAGGTTTTGATTTTAATGATGTTTTTAATGCATCATTAACTAATCTATTTCGAACAATTTTACTATCTAATGTTAGTTTTTTTGTTTTTTCTATATCATTAAGTTCAAACGGAATAATATCCAATAAAAGAACTTCTACTCCAATATTTGCAAAATGACAAGCGATACCACTACCCATAATACCAGATCCTATTATTGCAATTTTATTTATTTTTCTATTTTGCATTTTCTTTGTTTTCTGTAAATATTAATTTATTACCTATTAAATTATTTATTAATTCAGAAACTTCAAAAAATGAATTGATTTTTTCCTTACTAATATTACTATTTATTGAATCATTAAACATTAGAACACGATCTCTTGCCTTTTCTCGACTAGCTACGCCAAATTTTGTTAAATGAACTAACACACCTCTTCCGTCATTAGGATTTGGTTTTCTCTTAATTAATCCTTCAAGCTCCATAGCAGATAAAATTCTAGATAAGCTATTCACACCAATTCCCATCTTAGGACCAAGAGATGTAGATGGAGTACCTTTTTCAGGATCTATACTCAACAGAGTAAAGCCTGTAGCCATTGTCGAATTATAATTTGTTGCCTCTTCATTATACATCTTTTTTACTGCTAACCAAGTAGTTCTCAATACATAATCTATTGTTTTTTCTTTCATAATTAATCACAAATGATAGTAAATCAAATATAAGTAAAATCTACTATGCATGCATAGTAAATAGTAAATATTATGCATGCATAGTAAATTTATTGGAAAAAACTAAATGAAGTTTGTAGGCTATTTTAAAACTTTAAATATTTTAGAAGTTTTATCAGTCATTAATTTTAGTAGATATATCCCTTTATTATAGTTACTAAAATCAAAAGTTCTAATATTTTTACTTATTGATAATAATTGTCCTGAAATAGTATAAATTTCTATAGTATAATCATTAAGTGTTGTGTTGATATTTAAAATGTTATCTACAGGATTTGGATATATGTAAGTATTGTCTTTAAAATTATTTTCAATATTAAGTTGATTTGAAACTCCACTTATTTCAAAATCATCAAAATAAAATCCATCTCTTCTTCCAAAACTATTTGTTACGATTTTAAACCTTATTAAAATGGTTTCTCCTAAATAATCTGAGAGAGAAATTTTTTCTTGAACCCATGAATTTTGATTTCCTGTGTAAAGAGGTTCGTTATTAGCATTTTGAAAGCTATTACTACCAATCTGTGTGAATAAACCACATTGAGGAGCCCAGCTTTCACCATTATTAGTGGACACTTCAAATTGGACATAATCAAAATTATTTTGAATTTCCCATTTAGCATTATATGTCACCTCTGCGTAAGAATAGTTTGTTAAGTCAATTTCATTACTAATTTCTAATACAGAGTTTTCATTGTTACTGTAATTGCTGTTTGGTGAATCAGTAATTGATGTACTTGGACTAAAATAATCCTCATTAGTTTCGTCCCATTCGTTTGAGTTACTACTCCAATTATTTGAAAATGTATTGTCTGAGTCAGTAAATATATCTAGGTAATTTCCAAATATTTTTGTTATTGTATATTCTTTATCAAATACTCCATTATTTAAAATAAGTTTGTAAGATACATCGTCGCCAGTATTTATATTATTATTCAAATCAATTGAAAATGAACCTTCAGTAGTTTGTCCTAGCTCTAAACCGCTGTAATAATTAGTGTTTTCACTAGAGATAATATTTTCTGAAATAGGTAAAAATGTTACACTAAAATCACCAGGTTCAGTTATTCCTAATCTTTGTAAGTTGTAGTCAGTATTAAAAGATACATTCTCAATAGTGTAAGGAGTATTTTCATTAAGTATAGCATAGTTATTAACTAAGCGAGCTGCATTAAGGTTTAAAAAAATCATCTCTTTACATAAATCCTCAATTGTTGAAGCTGCTGGCCAAAAAGATGAACCAATTTCAGGTGTCATTGCATATATTTTATCTCTAGTATTTCCCTCTTCAGTTGTTAATAGGCCATACATAAAGTCGTCACTATCCCCCGCTGCAGGATATAATTCTGAGCTAAGAATATTATCATATCCATTTTCTTGAACTAATAAATCAGATATACTTTCAAAAATTTCGTTGTCTTCTGTTAGCTGATTATAATCATATCCAAAAGGATACAATAATAGATTACTGTAGGTATGATTATTAAGAGCTAATTTAAAATCATTATTCTCAACAAAATATCTAATTGCTCTATTTTCAGCTTCTGAAAATGGTTCTGTTCCTGGGTAAGTATCATTACCTGTGTTGTTAGACGTTCCAGCAGTATCCCATACTTCATCGCCGTTTGGATCTATGTATGAGTAATTTCTATTATTATCTACACCATGTGAATTAAATTTGTTTTTTCTCCACATTCCACCTCCTTCAGGTTCAATTGTTTCATTATAAATATAACCATCTGGATTTACACAAGGAATAAAGTACAACTCAGTATTGTCAACAATATCTCTAATTTCTTGGTCACTTTCATAATTTTCTAATATGTACCACATATAAAATATTAGTTGTTGTAATGAGCCAGGTTCTCTAGCATGATGAATTGCAGTATATAAAATCTCTGGTTCATCTTCGTTTGTATTTGGATTATCTGAAATTTTTACCCATTGTAAGAATCTACCTTCAAATGTTTGATGAGGGTGGGTTCCTGCAATAATGTCAATATCTTTAACATCATCCCTTGAGGTAATAAGATTTGGAAATTGTTCTTTCATTTGATCTAACTCAGAGAGCATTTCAGAATAAGTATAAAATCCACCAAAGTCATTTCCGTCTTTTATGTCATAGTTTTGGGGGGTTGTGTAATTATAACCTCCATTGTCATCACAATTAAAGTTCTTAGAGTTATTGTTAGAAATATAATCTTTATGATTAGGATTATTTCTGTTCTTATAAAAAGCAGAAACATCGTTTATAATTATTGAATATTCAAAGTTCAGTTCATTTAAAATTAATAATTCAGTTTCAGAAAAATCGGATTCAAAATATTCATTTTTTTTATGTATGCCGTGATCAATACAAACTCCTGAGTTTAAAAGTTTATTAAATTCAATACTACTACTATATTCTATTTTAACACGATGATATAACTCTTTTTTGTTAGAAAAAGCGTTAGTAATAAATAGAGTAAATAGTATGATTAAAAATCTTTTCATATTAGTATTTTAAACTACGAATTTATGATAAATATTATCAATTACTTGTTATCCAATCTCTAGCATTTGTAAAAGCTTCTATCCATGGGGATACTTCATCGTTACTATTTTCAACATAGTTTGCCCAGTTCCATTTAAAAATAGACCTTTCTATATGTGGCATTGTTACTAAATGTCTACCTGAAATATCACACAACATTGCTGTATTATAGTCAGATCCGTTTGGATTAGAGGGGTAGTTGTCATAACTATATTTAGCTACAATATTATAGTTTTCTTCTTTTTGAGGTAATTTAAATTTACCTTCTCCATGACTAATCCATACCCCTAAATTTGAGCCTTCTAATGTAGATAGCATTATGGAGTTATTTTTTTGAATTTTTACAGAAGTAAAAGCACTCTCATGTTTCTTAGAATCATTAAATGTCATTTTACCATGAATTTCATGTTCAGGATTAATTAAATCTAACTCCATAAATAACTGACAACCGTTACAAATACCAACCGATAGAGTGTCTTTTCTTTTCATGAAGTTTTCTAATGAAGATTTAGCTTTTTCATTATACCTAAAAGCTCCTGCCCAACCTTTTGCAGACCCAAGGACATCTGAATTAGAAAAACCTCCCACAGTACCTATAAATCTAATATCTTCTAAGTTTTCTCTTCCAGAAATTAGATCAGTCATATGAACATCTTTCACATCAAAACCTGCTAAATACATAGCATTAGCCATTTCTCTTTCACTATTACTTCCTTTCTCTCTAATTATAGCTGCTTTGGGTCTGTTAATAGAAGGGTTAATCACAGGTATTGTTCCTTTGAAATGATTTGGAAAAACAAACTTCAAAGGTTGTTTTTTAAAGTTTTTAAATCTTTCAATAGCTAAGTTGTTAGATGTTTGTTTTTTATCTAGTAAAACAGAGGTGCTATACCATTCATCTCTTAACTCACTAATGTTTAAATCAATATTTTCATTGAAATTTTTAATATTTAAGTTATTTGATTTTGTAGTTTTTCCAATTTTAAAAAACTCAATATTATCTTTTTTGAAATAGCTTTCGATAGAATCGTCTTTTGATTGAATTACGAGTCCTGCATTTTCTGAAAATAATAATTTTATCGAGTCTTGTTCATTTAAACTATCAAAAACTAAATCAGCTCCAACATTGTTATCAGAAAAACACATTTCACACAATGTGGTTATCAATCCTCCAGCTGAAATATCGTGTCCAGCTACAATTATATTTTTAGTGATTAAGCTTTGAACTGTATTAAAAACCTTTACAATAAATTCAGCGCTGACAACCGATGGTGTTTCATTTCCTATTTTGTTTAATGTCTGAGCAAAAGAGCTACCGCCAAGCTTATATTGATCTTGAGATAAATTAATATAGTATATACTACCTTGATTTAACTTAAATAATGGTTCAATAACATTAGATATATTGTTACATTCAGCAGCAGCAGATATTATAACTGTACCTGGTGCTAGAACTTCTTTATCAGAATATTTTTGTTTCATCGATAAAGAATCTTTTCCAGTAGGTACATTAACCCCTAATTCAATTGCAAATTTTGATATAGATTCTACTGCATCATAAAGTCTGCTATCTTCTCCATCATTATTACATGGCCACATCCAATTTGCAGAAAGTGAGATACCTGTAAGTCCTTTGCTTAGCGGAGCCCAAATTATATTACTTAAAGCTTCTACTATACTATTTCTACTACCAGCAACAGGGTCGATTAGAGCAGATATAGGGGAGTGGCCTATTGATGTTGCGACTCCATTTGAACTATTAAAATCTAAAGCCATTACACCACAGTTATTTAGAGGTAATTGTAGAGGGCCTACACATTGTTGTTTAGCGACTTTACCGCCAACACAGCGATCTACTTTATTGGTTAACCAATCTTTACAACCAACTGCTTCAAGCTTGAAAACTTTTTTTAAGTAATACTTTGTTTTTGTATTATCGTATGATATTGAGCTGTAATTGATAATTTTTTTATTGTCTTTCATCACAGTTTGTGGGGAGCTACCGAAAAAATTATCCAAAGATAAATCTAAAGGAGTGTTTCCTTTTGATTTTGATTTAATTGTAAATCTTTTATTATTTGTTATAGTACCTACTTCGTAAATTGGTGCTCTTTCTCTTTCTGCAATTTTATTTAATAAATTTAAGTCATGAGAGTCTATTATTAACCCCATCCTTTCCTGAGATTCATTACCTATAATCTCTTTATCCGATAAAGTTGGGTCTCCAACAGGAAGCATGTCTAAATTTATTTCTCCACCAACTTCTTCTACTAATTCTGAAAGACAATTAAGATGTCCACCTGCACCATGATCATGAATTGAAACGATAGAATTATTATTACTTTCAACCATGCCTCGAATTGCATTTGCAACTCTTTTTTGCATTTCAGGATTTGATCTTTGTACAGCATTTAATTCTATTCCTTTTGAAAATTCTCCTGTGTCAGCAGATGAAACTGCAGCTCCACCCATTCCAATTCTATAATTGTCTCCACCTAATACAATGATTTTATCGCCCTCACTAGGAGTATCTTTAATTGCTTGATTAAACAATCCAAACCCAATTCCTCCAGCTTGCATTATAACTTTATCAAAACCAATAGTTTTATTAAACTCTTCATGTTCAAATGTGAGTACTGAGCCTGTAATTAGAGGTTGTCCAAATTTGTTACCAAAATCTGAAGCGCCATTTGAAGCTTTAATTAGAATATCAATTGGAGATTGATATAGCCATTTTCTGGCTTGAATATTTTCTTCCCATAATTTTTCATTTGAATTTCTAGGATATGGTGTCATGTAAACCGCAGTTCCAGCTAGTGGTAGTGAGCCTTTTCCGCCAGCTAGTCGATCTCTAATTTCTCCGCCAGAGCCTGTAGCAGCTCCATTAAAAGGTTCAACAGTAGTTGGAAAATTATGAGTCTCTGCTTTAATAGATATTACAGATTTAACTTCTTTTATTTTGTAGTAATCTGCAATATCAGATCTTTCAGGTGAAAATAGGCTAATAGATGGACCTTCGATAAATGCTACATTATCTTTATATGCAGATACAATAGAGTTTGGATTTTTTTTTGAAGTTTCTTTAATTAGTTTAAATAATGAAGACTTTTTTTCTTCCCCATCAATAATAAATTTTCCATTGAATATTTTATGTCTACAATGTTCAGAATTTACTTGTGAAAATCCAAAAACTTCTGAATCAGTCAGTTTTCTTCCAATCTTTTTTGAAATATTATTAAGGTAAACTATTTCTTCAGAATTTAAAGACAAACCTTCTTGTAAATTATACTTTTCAATATCTTCAATGGCAAGGATTTTTTTAGGCTTAATTTCAACACTAAATATATCTTGATGTAATTTTTCAAATTTCTCATTAACCATGTAGTCGAAATCAGAAAACTCTAGATCTACTTTATTAAATTCTTCAATTCTAATTAATGAGTTTACACCCATGTTTTGACATATTTCAACAGCATTTGTACTCCATGGAGTTATCATAGCAGCTCTTGGACCTAAATAAGTGTGATTTATCTTTTTACTATTGATTATTGGCTTTTCACCAAAAACCCATATTAATTTATCAATGTCTTGTACTGTTAAAACCTTATTTGATTGTACTGCAAAAATTTTATTTCTAGTATTATCACCAAAGAAAATAATCATAATTTAAATAAATAATTAGATAATAAATTTAACTGTTTTTAACCTAAAAATATATCAAAACTAATGGGATAATTTATTAGTTATTCACCATGTTTTGAACAACCTTATTGAATTATTATTTTCTTTGTAAAATAAGAACCTTTTCTAGATATTTTTAAAAAATAGATTCCTGACTTAAACTTTATAGTTTTCACACTATTTAGTTTATTATTATTAAACCCATTTAAAAGTCTAACTCCGTTAATATTAAATATTTCATAGAAGTAGTTTAAATTTGATTTAATATATAGCAGATTATTAGTTATTGGAATTGGGTAGATTTTTATATCTGTGAATATATTTTCATCTAATGATAGATTTTGATTATGAAAGCCAATAAACTCAAATGTGTTGTTTGGATAAAAAATCCATTCTTCAATGTCAAAATTTATATTTGGATTTACAATAGACTCATTTCTTATGTAAGTACTGTTTGCATAATTATTTTCTCCGTTAAAATATCCAAAGACATCAATCAAATTATTGTTTTTAAATAGGCCTACTGGATCGTCTCCATTAAAAGAGATTGCATCAGCGCTAGATAACTGATCTGAGTTGTTTAATATTTGTTGATCTGCATTTCCTCTTGAAACTACATGAACATCTCCATTAGTTATTTGACCTTCTAATTGTAGCATTTCTCCCCAGTTTGCACCACTATTTATATTTCTAGCTATTGAATAGCTATTTAGATTTATGGTCTCTCCTGTAAAGTTTGCAATTTCAATTGCTTTGTTGTTTGAAGACCCTTCAATATATTCAGAAATGAATAATTCATCTGTTGTAGTACTTTGATTTAATGTTGAAGCACATTCTTCTTGACTAAAATTAGAAGAGTTTCCAGACTGATCTAACGCTGTTATAGTTATACAGTAATATGTGTTAGCTGATAGCCCTGAAATTAAATAGCTGGTATTTTCTGTATTCGCGTAAAAATTATTGTCAATATATACATTATAGGAATCTACAGAGACATTATCCGAAGAGCTATCCCAGCTTAATTGAAATGTATTGTCCGTTATGTCAAAAAGTTGAATATTTGTAGGAGTTGAAGGGTTTTCATTATCGTTGGTAGAACTCCAAATTTCTTCAACATATTCTGGTTGATCTATAAATGGGTTTCGATTACCTTGAAATAAATAGATTTGGTTATTTCTGTCAATTTCTTTTTGAGAAACAGGGTCATTTAAATGCCAGTTTATTAAAATATTTAAGAATACATCATGTAAAACTTTATCTGAGCTACCATCAAACATGTCATATGAAGACCAAGAAGAAACTAAATTTTCGTACCGGGTAATAAAATAAAAATAAATGCGAGCTATATCCCCTTTAAATTCATCAATTGGTTCAAATACAATATTAGTATATCCAATTGAATATCCTTCATTTAAATTATTGCCAAGTTTAGACCCATTTTGTGTTGGATTAGATATTCCACTTTGACTAACTAGATTTTGTCCAACTACCCCAAATGGATAAGCACTCCTAAAACCATTTACTCTTCCATCAGTTGGTATTACTTGATGTGCATCACTCCTCATGGGGTAATTGCTGCCAAAAATTGATTGTGGAACTAGATGCTCTTTATTATAGCAATCACCCTCACTAGAATAATTCCCACAACTATTGTCAGGACTAAAATTATATGGATCTGTACCTAACGGATTTTCAGAATAAATGTCCAAAATAGTGTTATCATTTTCATAATAAATGTCAATATCATGAATAGTATAAAAATCGTCTAGAGCATTATAACCCTGATCAATATGATTATTAATTATTTCAAATAATTGTGTTTTTAATTCATAGTTAGATCCGTTAGCAGAATCATAGTATCCATTTGGTATTTGAGATTGGACTAGGGATATAGTTAAAAATAGAGCTAATGTTATCTTTTTTTTCATTTATTTCTTGATAATAATGCCATATAAAAACCATCAAACCCATGTACATGAGATAATATTATTTTTTCACTCTCGAATTTAAATTCTTTACCATTTTCAGATTTTAAGAAATCTTTTATTTGTTTTGAATTTTCTGAATTTAGTATAGAGCAAGTTGCGTAAACTAACTTTCCACCTGGCTTGACCATTTTTGAGTAATCTCTAAGAATTTTTTGTTGAGTTACTTTTATGTCCGTTAAAAAATCTTCTTTTAACTTCCATTTTGAGTCTGGATTTCGTCTTAGTACACCTAATCCTGAACAAGGAGCGTCAATCAAGACCCTATCTGCAGAATTATGTAGTTTTTTTATTGGTTTTGTAGACTCAATCACTTTGATGTTAATGTTGTGGGCACCATTTCTTTTAGCTCTAATTTTTAATTTTTTTAATTTGCTCTCGTAAATGTCCATAGCCACTAATTTGCCCTTATTTTTCATAAGTGCGGAAAGGTGTAGTGTTTTTCCACCTGCTCCAGCACAGCAATCAACTACGATCATTCCAGGTTCAACATTAAGGAATTCTGCAACTAATTGAGATGATGCATCTTGAACTTCAAACCATCCATTTTTAAAAGCTTCTGTTCTGAAAACATTTTTTCTTTCGTCTAAAATTAATGCATCGCTATAGTCTTTATTAATTGTAGTTAAAACACCCTCATCTTCCAACTTTGACTGAAGCAATTCTTTATCAATTTTTAAAGTATTTGTTCTTAGTACTACTTGGGCTTGTTTATTTAAGCTTGATAATTCTTTTTCCCATTTTTTTAATCCTAATTCTTTAACTCCAATATCATCAATCCAATCAGGAATTGATTCACGATAAACTCTTTCTTTAATTAAGGTATCAAACCTTCCTTTAATTTTTCTGTTTGGTGTGGTTTCAAAATACTTCCAGTCGGGGAGCTTAATTCCTTTTAAAACGATCCAAACTGCTAATAATCGCCAAGCGTCATCTCTTGAAAAGGGTGATTTAACTTCCGCTATTTTTGAGTACAGTCTTTTCCACCTAACTATATCGTAAGTGGTTTCTGCGATAAACCCTCTGTCTCTACTTCCCCATGTCTTATTTCTTTTTAATAAATTCTGAATAACCTTATCAGCATATTTTTCTTCATTGAAAATCAATAAAACCCCGTCTATAACGGCTAAACATAAATTTCTGTGTAATCTCATTAGTTAAAATTAAGCACACAAATGTATGCTTAATTTTAATAAATAAGTGATTAAAAAAGCCAATTATCTTGAAATAATAACTCTTTTTGTAATTGAATAATTCTCAGAAGATATATTTAATAAGTAAACTCCATCGTAAAAAGTTTCAGTATTAAAATAAGCAATTGTACTACCTGCTTTTATCTTTTTACTTTTAATCGACCTTCCGTTAATATCAAATAAAGTGATTTTTAGATCACTAGTTATCAAGTCTTGTATTTGAACTGCTATTAAATCTGAAGCTGGATTTGGAACAATACTCACTCCAACTTGATTTATTTCAAAGTTGTTATTAGATAGGTATTCAGTTGTAGATTCATTTATAGAATTAACGATTCTATTTCCATAAACTCCATAAAATGAAGGTCCAACAGCATAAGGATATGCTGAATTCCAATTCTCGTCTACTGTAGCAAAATAAGCATATGTACCTTCTGGGTATTCAGGCGTTACACTATATCTACCATTATGAATGTCAAGATAATCTTCTTCACCGGAATGTTCAATATGCTCATAATCTTCTCTGAAATATCCTAAAAATAATGTTTCTTGATTTCCAGAATTGGGCCCTTGAGTTAGCGTAATAACTTGATTTATTTCAGGACCATTTGTTCTTGTTGAAATATTTCTTAGTTGATATCCAGATTTTATTCTAGTTATTCCGCCAGATCCATCTGAATTTTTATAACCATACGCACCATAAATAGGATACCCATCATATGCATAACCAATAAGAGGTGAGTGACTATTAGGGTTGATTGCATATAATCCTTCCGCATCATAAAGGTTACACACATCAGAGACGACTTCTAGATCTAATTTAAATGCAGAGGGATTTTGGTGATGATGGTAATTACCCTGTGCAGGATGACCTTTGGAACAATCAAACCCACCCATCTCTGCAGGAATTGCATCTCTATTCCAGTTTTGAGTTGCCATTGGGCCTCCTGGGCATGGTGGGTTGCCAGGTCCACCACATAGATAATTAGTGTTGTTATTCCATGCTACACCATCCCTGTAATCAAATAATGCAACTCCATTAATAAAAACTCCAATATTTCCGCCTGTTGTACTTGTTGGAGTGCCATTATTTGGTTGAGGATTTAAAGGCATTTTATAAATATTATTTTGTGCTTGTGCAATTGAAGGATTGTTGTCTAAGAAAGGTCCTGTTGGATATGCAGGAATTCCTTGGGTGGTTATATAAGCAAAATCTTCTGAGTACTCTACAGATTGACAGTTTACAAGTATATTATTAGAAACTGGAGTGGAATTTCCGGAAAAGTAATAGGAACCTGTTTCTGAGGTGTTTTGAAGCCATGAAGTTATAACTGGGTTATCTTGACTGTAAATAAATAAACTAAAAAAAGTTAGTAAATAATATAATTTGATTTTCATAGAGTAGATTTATTTTTTGTAAAGATAAATTGAATCTTTATCTGAATTTAAGAATATTGAATTTAAAACTAGCAATAATGAGTATTTTATATCTATTGATATAAAACTTTAATTAATTTTGATGGAAACTTATGATCTTTATTTAAGGTGAATTCTCTGTCATTTAATGTTAAAAGAAAAGCAATTAAATCAATTTTCTCTTTACTATTTAATTTAATAAATTTATTATCAATCTCAATATCTGAATAATGTTCAATTACAGTTTGTAATTTTTTCATCCTACCATCATGCATGTAAGGGTAGGAGTACTTTAGATTCCTTAACGAAGGGACTTTGAATAAATATTTTTCTTTGATATTTTGAGTTATTTCAAACCTACCAAGATCTTTTAATAATGAATCTTCTTGTATTCCATTATTTTTGTAATCATAGCTGGTAAAAAGAGGTTCTGTGTGGCAACTATTGCAATTATTTTTAAATAATTCATAACCATTTTTCTCTTTCGTGTTGAACTTAGTAACCCCTTTAATTACAGAATCATACTTTGAGTTAGCCGAAATAAGTGTTAATTGAAATTGTGATAAAGATTTTAAAAGATATTCAGTTTTTATAATACTATCCTTGAAGGCATCATGAAATAACTTTGGATAATAATTAGTTTTTTGCAATTTATTTATTAGTCCTTTTGTGGTTTCTCCCATTTCTGTTTTACTATTTATTGGAGCTAATGCTTGCATATCTAAGTGGTTTATTGCACCATCCCACATAAATTCTCTCTGCCATGCTAGATTAAACAATGAAGGAGCATTCCTAACTCCAATTTGATCATATATACCGTGACTTAACTTATGGTCAGTATGAGCAAATGCATTATAAGATGAATGACATGAAGCACAAGAAACCTGGTTGTTTTTAGATAAAATTGGATCATAGAACAATATTTTACCTAATTCAATTTTTTCTTTGCTTAGTTGGTTGTTAGAAAAATCATATTCTATTTTTGGAAAATAGTTTGGGTAATTCAAAAAGTTATTCTGTTTATGTAAATGAAATATTAATTTAATAATTAAAAAGATTATTAAAAGTGATATAAATCTTTTCATTTAGTTAAACGATTTTGCCAACATATTAGAAGATTTAAGAGCATTTTTACCCGGAGATAAGATTTTATCTAAATTAAAATCTAAAGAATTTAAAAATCTATCAAAATTTAATTCAAGTTTATTATTGTGTTCTTTAGCTTTATTTATTTTAACTTTTTGAAGAGTATTATATGGTTTCATAAATCCACCTACATGGAACATAAACTCATTATTATTGTTGTAAAGACCTTCTAGTTTAAAATTTATATATCCGCTATTCCAAGTCCAGTACATTCCGTGAATTGGATCTAAATCACCTCCCTTGGCGCCAGTTTTATTTGTCTCTTCATCTATTCCTATATTAAATAGTACTTGATCAAACATTAGGTTACTTGGAATTGAAATTTTTAATGAATTTTCATTTTCAATATCGATCAAAATATATTTTTTGTGATATTCTAGAACTTCTTTATTTTGACTGTAAAACCTTAAGTCAGAAATATAGAATTGTAGTTTATTAATGCTAAAATTATCTGCGTAATTGTTTTGATATGCTTTATTTAAAACAATTTTTTCATTATTATAATTTAATTGAATTAATACGTCTATTTTTTCTGAACTTGGTGTATATAAATTAACTATTAATAGAGAAATAAAAAATTTAATTAACATTATCATTCTTCAAGTGATTGCATGTTAACATATTTGTAGTATACTCTTTTTAATTTCATCAACTCATTGTGATTGCCTTTTTCAATAATTTGACCTTTATCTAGTACTGCTATGTGGTCAGCATTTTTGACTGTAGATAGTCTATGGGCTATAACAATTGAAGTCCTGTTTTTTGTCATCTTTTCAAGAGCATCTTGAACAAGTTTTTCACTTTCAGGATCTAATGCTGATGTTGCTTCATCTAACACCATTATCGGAGGGTTTTTTAAAACTGCTCGCGCAATACTAATTCTTTGTTTCTGTCCACCTGAAAGCTTATTTCCCGAATCTCCAACAATATGATAAATTCCATCTTTTAAATCTTTCACAAATTCCCAGGCATTAGCTATTTTTAATGCTTCAATAATTTCTTCGTCGCTAGCCTTGTTTTTAGCGACTAGTAGGTTGTTTTTTATAGAATCGTTAAATAATATTGAATCTTGGGTAACAAGACCTATTAATTTTCTTAAACTTCTTTTTGTTACTCTGTTAATATTCAGACCATCAATCATTATTTCTCCACTATTTATGTCATAAAATCTGTTAACAAGATTAGCTAGTGTTGATTTACCACTTCCAGATTGACCTACAAGCGCTAAAGTTTCTCCTTTATTTAAATTAAAGCTAAAGTCGTTAATAGCATTTTCATCATTATAACTAAAATTTACTTTTTTAAATTGAATTGATTTTTTAAAGTTTGTAATCTCATAACTATCAACAGGGTCCTTTATTAACGAGTTATTTTCTAAAACTTGAATTACTCTTTCGGCAGCAGCATTTCCTTTTTTTACTTTATAACTAGCTTTACTAATTGCTTTAAATGGAGTTAGAATATTGTATGCAAGACCTAAAAACACCATAAATGAGCTGGGGTCTAGTGTGTTTTCTTCTAAAACCATTTGTCCTCCATACCAAAGCAAAATAGTTATTGAACAAATACCTAAAAATTCACTAATTGGACCTGCTAGGTTTGTTCTGTTTAGTAAACTGTTAGAGAAATTATAATATTTTTTTGTTGACTCGTTGAATTTTTGCTTAAATAACTTTTCAGAGGTAAAACTTTTTATAATCTTCAACCCATTCAAGGTTTCATCAACAAGTGATAAAAAGAGTCCTTGTTCCTTTTGAACTTTATTTGATTTTCTTTTTAATGATTTTCCAATGACTGAAATTATTAGGCCTGAAATTGGAATAAATATAAATACAAATAGAGCAAGTTTACTATTGATAAGTATCATTGACGCTAGTGTAAAAATTATCATTAATGGTTCCTTTACAATTAACTCAAGTATTCCAAGAAATGAAACTTGAAGCTCGATTACGTCAGATGAAATTCGTGATAGTATATCCCCTTTTCTTTTTTCAGAATAATAGGAGACAGATAGTTCTGTGATTTTGTCATAAAGATCATTCCTTACATCTCTAATGACTCCATTTCTTAAATAAGTAATAAAAAATAATGACAAGTAATTAAATAAGTTTTTTAATAAAAATGTACTCACAATAATTAAAATCATAAAAATTAATACATCATCACTTCCTTCATTTTTTTTTAGAGTAACAAAGTAATTTAAGTATGCTTCAGAATAATCTACGATGTTAGATACTCCATTCCACACTGGAGCTGTGTTTAATGTTTCCGTTTGATTAAAAAGAACCTTAAGCATTGGAAACAAAGAAATCATAGATAAAGTTCCAAAAAAAGCATAAAAGATATTTGCAATAATGTTTAAAAATGCAAAGTGCTTGTAAGGTATAGCATATTTTAATATTTTTTTAAAATAGCCCATTAACTAATTTTAAGTTCTGTAATAACACGATTAATTTTATTTTCTAATTTATCTTCTAAATTAAGATAATTCTGTTTATCATCAACTTTTTCGTTAACACTTATATAAAATTTAATTTTTGGTTCAGTTCCACTTGGTCTTAAAGCGACTTTTGTACCATCATCAGTTGTGAAAATTAAAACATTAGATTTTGGAAGTATAATCTCTTTTTTTAATTTGTTACTATCGGTCGAAATAGAGGATTGAAAGTCATCTGTTTTAACAATTATAGATTCGTCTATTTTAATTGGAGGATCATTTCTAAATTCTTCCATAATTTTATTTATTTCTTTAACCCCATTTATTCCTTTTTTAGTTAAAGAAATTAACCTTTCCTTAAACAAGCCGTGTTTCGTATGTATTTCTTGTAGTTTTGAATACATTGTATGCCATCATTTTTTAATAAAGCCGCAATTTCACACGAGAGTAGAGTAGAGGTAACAGCATCTTTATCTCTGACAAAATCCCCAACCATAAACCCAAAACTTTCTTCTCCACCTCCAATAAAATCTAGTTCAGGAAAATCTTTTATCATTTTAGCAATCCATTTGAAACCTGTTAACCCTAATTTGCATTCAACGTTGTAATAATTGGCAATTTTATTAATCAGTGGAGTAGATACAATTGTAGATCCAACAAATTGATTGCCGTTTAATCTATTTTCATTTTTCCATTTATTACATAAATATTCAATTAAAATAGCCATTACTTCATTTCCGTTTAATAAAATTAACTCGCCATGATTATTCCTAACTGCTATCCCAAGCCTATCTCCATCAGGATCTGTCCCGATGACAATATCAGCATTGACTTTATTACCTAGCTTTAAAGCCATTTCTAATGCTTTAGTCTCTTCCGGATTAGGGGATTCTACAGTTGGAAAATTACCATCTGGGATTCTTTGTTCCTCAACAATGTGTACATTGTTAAATCCAGCATTTTTTAAAACATCTGGAATTAGAGTAATTGAAGTTCCGTGAAGAGAAGTAAATACTATATTTAATTTATTTTTTAATTTAATATCATCAGATAATTTACCATTTAAAACACTCTGACGAATAAATTCTTTATCTACATCTTTGTCTATGAATTTTATTAAACTACTATTAGTATCAAAAGAAATATCCTTGTATTCTAAATTGTTAATCTCTTTAATAATATTTTGATCTTCAGGAGGGACTATTTGACCACCATCTTGCCAATAAACCTTGTAACCATTATACTCTGGAGGATTATGGGAAGCTGTTAATACAATACCACATTGACAATTTAAATACTTCAATGCAAATGATAGCTCTGGTGTTGGTCTGAGGTCACTAAATAAATACACTTTAATATTATTTGAGGAAAAAACATTTGCTACTATTTTTGCTAATTCTTTACTATTATTTCTACAATCATATGCTATTACTACTGAGATATTTTTTTTGAATATCTTTTTCAAATAATTACTAATACCTTGGGTGTTTTTACCTAGAGTATACTTGTTGATTCTATTAGTTCCAACTCCCATTAATCCTCTCATTCCGCCAGTTCCAAATTCAAGATCTTTGTAAAAGCTATCCTCTAATTCATTTTCATTTTTTGCTAAAGATTTAGTGGCTTGAATTGTATCCTCATCGAATGGAGTCTTTAACCATTCTTTATAAATATTTTTGTAATTCATATATTTATTCGGGTAATTAATTACTAACTGTTTGATCTATTTTGTATTGTTTTTTAGTTTGGTTGTTTCTGGTTATCATTTCTCCTAGAAAACCTGCAACAAAGAATTGACTACCAAGAATCATAGTGGTTAAGCTTATAAAAAACTCAGGCCTTTGTGTAATTAATCTTCCGTCTGGATTTAAATATACTTTATCGATTCCTAAATATAATGCAAACATAAATCCTATAATTAGCATTAATGCTCCAATAGTTCCGAAAAAATGCATTGGTCTTTTACCAAATCTTGATAAAAACCATATTGTAACTAGGTCTAAAAAACCATGACTAAATCTACTCATACCAAATTTTGTTTGACCATATTTTCTTGGTCTATGTTTAATAACTTTTTCTTCTATTTTATTATACCCTTCGTTACTTGCTAGTATGGGTATGTATCTATGCATTTCACCATAGACATTGATGTTTTTAATAACTTCATTTTTATAACCCTTTAATCCGCAATTAAAATCATTTAATTTAATGCCTGACGTTAGCCTTGCACAAAGGTTAAAAACTTTTGATGGAAGGTTTTTGGTAAGTACTGGGTCAAATCTTTTTTTCTTCCATCCAGAGAGAATATCCAGGTCTTTATTAATGATCAAATTATACATTTCTGGAATTTCTTCAGGGTCATCTTGTAAATCCGCATCCATTGTAAATACTACATTTCCAGTTGCAATTTCAAAGCCAGCATGTAATGCTTGTGACTTTCCGTAATTCTTTAAAAACTTTATCGCTTTAAACGAGTTATTTTCGTTACAAATAGAGTTTATTATTTCCCAGGAATTATCTTCGCTACCGTCATCTACATAAATCACTTCATAATTAAATGAATTCTTTTTCATAACTGAGTCTATTTTTAGACTTAGTTCATCTAGAGATTCACATTCATTTAATAATGGAATAACAATTGATATATCCATTTAAAACTATTTGTTTTCTTTTTTAGTTATTAATGAGATTAATAACCCAATTAACGAAAAGAATGCTATTTTCATTACGTATTGTAATGAAATACTTGATAGAGAGAAATTACTTTTTTTAGAAGCTTCCTCTAAACTTATAGCTATCATTTCTTTCGACAAACCAAACCCTTCTAGCATTTCTTTTGACATTATAAGCATTTCATCATCTAGAACTTTTGCAGCTTCTGGATCTATTATAACAAAAACTAAAATAGTAACTATACTACCAATTAAATAACCTAAAGAAATTGTTATAAAGTAAGATTTAAAAGCCTCTGAAAATGATATGAAACCACTATTTTCTTTTTTAGATTGAATTATTGAGTAAGTTCCAAATACAATTATAGCAATTCCAGATCCCATTCCAATTAATGGATTTAAAAATAATTTATAATCTAATGAATAAATTATAACAGTTACTAGAGTTAAAACACCACCCAGCTTATATGCCAAATCTGTTGCAATATTTTTTATATCAATTTCCATACTTTTGTTTTTATTATTAAGAACAAATATAGCAAAAGCAATTTCTAGATTAAATAAACTTCAGATTATATTGTTATATATTAAAAAAATATCTAGATTTGCACCTCAAAATTTAAAACAATTATTGATGAAAAAAGATATTCATCCTAAAGATTATAGGTTAGTAGCGTTTAAAGATATGTCAAATAATGATATTTTTATAACTAAATCGACTGCTAACACTGCAGAAACTATTGAGCATGAAGGAGTTGAGTACCCACTTGTTAAAATGGAAATTTCAAGAACTTCTCACCCTTATTATACAGGAAAATCTAAATTAGTAGATACCGCAGGTAGAATAGACAAGTTTAAGAATAAATATTCTAAATTTAAGAAGTAAATCTATCTTAAATATATAATTTATTAAAGTCTTTCATCTTTTTGAAAGGCTTTTTTTTATTTTTACATAAAATTCACACCATGAATTATATTTTATTTGATGGCCCTAGTAGAAATAATTTACTTCCTCTAACCTATACAAGACCTGTAGCAGAAATCAGAGTTGGTATATTAACAATTAGAGAAAAATGGGAGGCTTTTCTTGAATCTACAATTACATTCGTTACTGAGGACTACTTATCTGATAAGTTTCCGATGGTAGAGTTTGATAAAAACATTTTTATTAATGCTTCTTTTTTACCAAACGCTAAGATTGTAAATTTAATAATCAACTAAAACCAAATGAATTAATTAACTCAGGAGATAATTTAATAGCATTTTATTCTAAAGAAAGTCAAGATGAAGTTAATTTAGATTCTTTTACAAAGATCGAATACAATGAAAAAGCATCACAAATAAATAGCTTAACGGATATATTTAAAATTAATTCTTTCGCAATAGAAGAAGACTTTAAACTGTTAACTAAAAATAGAGATTCATCTAAAATTTCCAAAACGAATAATTTAATTAATTCTGAAAATATTTTCCTAGAAGAAGGAGTTAATATGGAATATTCGACCTTAAATGCGTCTAACGGACCGATTTATATTTCAAAAAATTGTGAAATTATGGAAGGGTCTTTAATTAGAGGTCCATTTGCGTTGGGTGAAAACTCTACTTTAAAACTTGGTTCAAAAATATACGGTGGAACAACTATTGGTCCACATTGTAAGATAGGTGGTGAGGTCAATAATTCTGTAGTACTAGGCTATAGCAATAAAGGTCATGATGGTTTTTTAGGGAATTCTTTGATAGGAGAGTGGTGTAATCTCGGAGCAGACACAAATACATCAAACTTAAAAAACAATTACGCAGATGTTAAAATATGGAACTATGATGATAACAAATTTTTATCAACGGGTGAGCAATTCTGTGGGCTTATTATGGGCGATCATAGTAAAAGTGGTATAAATACAATGTTTAATACTGGAACAGTTGTAGGAGTTTGCTCTAATGTTTTTGGATCTGGTTTTCCAAGAAATTTCATTCCAAGCTTTTCTTGGGGTGGTAACAAAGGTTTTTCTGACTATAAAATTGAAAAAGTTTTTGAAGTCAATGATAAAGTTATGGAAAGAAGAGACTGTGTTTTTTCTGATCAAGATAAAGCAATATTTACCCATCTAAATAATATTACAAGTTCCTACAGATCTAATTTTTAGTAACTCTTCTTAAATCTAGTATATTTATTGGATTAACCCCTAAGTCAAAAACATTTTTGTGTGTAAATCTAATTACCTCATCGTAGAATAAAGGAACTATTATTGATTCTTCCATTATAATAGAATCCATTTTTTTATATAATAACTCTTTTTTTAATTGTTTAGTTTCACCCAAAGACTCTTCGTATAAGTTGTCATATATTTCATTCGAAAAATGTGTATAGTTTGGTCCAAGTGGAGCGAAGTTCTTACTGTAGTATAGAGATAGATAATTTTGAGCATCTGGGTAATCAGCAACCCAGCTTGCTCTGAAGAAATCTAATTTTCCATTTGCTTTGGCTTCTTTTAAAGATGATGCAGGAATTACATCTACAATTATATTAATTCCAATTTTTTCTATTTCTTTTTGAATAAACTCACAAAAAACTAAATAATTACTGGTCGTAGTTAGTCTTAACGTAGGGTTTTTATCTCCAGATTCCTTGATATATTCAAATACCAATTTTTTTGCTAATTCTGGATTGTATTCATAGTAAGCTTTCTTTGAATAACCAGGTAAACCATCTGGTATAAAACCTGAGTTAGCATTTACTCCAACACCATTTCGTAAAAACTTGATCATTTTGTCTCTATCAAAACCATAGTTTATTGCTTTTCTTATTAGTTTAGATCTAACACTTGAGTTAGTTGATTCATTGTAAAACCCTAGGTATTCGGTATTTAAATAAGGAGCTCTGACTATATTTATATTATCGGAATATTTATTGGATAAATCACCATTTGTATTTAAAATTTCATCTTTATATGAGTCGTCTAAACCTGAAATAAAGTCTAAGTTAGATTGTATAAATTCTAAAAATTCACTTTGTTTTTCTGGAATAAATGTTATAGCAACTGCCTCAAGATAGGGTAAAGAGTTTCCTGTCTCATCTTTCTCAAAATAATCTACATTTTTTCTTAGAACTAATTTTATATTTTCTTCCCATCTTTTAAATTTGAAGGGACCTGTGCCAATTGGATTTTTTCTAAAATCATTTCCGTAGTATTCAACAATCTCTTTTGGAACAACAGAGCAGTACTTCATCGATAAAATTCCTAAAAATGCATTGAACGGTTCTTTTAGCTCTATTTTAAATACGCTATCATTAACTGCTTCATAACTTTCAACTTTATCCAATACCCAAGCTCCTGGAGATGCTAGTTTTTTATCTAAAATTCTATCAAAACTATATGTAAAGTCTTTAGCAACTACTTTCCTGTCATTTAATAATTTATGCTCATGAAATTTAACATTAGTTTTTAAATTAAAATTGTAGGTTTTTCCATCCTCGCTAATACTCCATTCTTGTGCAATCGAAGGAATAATATTTAAATCTTTATCCATTTCAACTAAGCCGTTAAATAGTTGATTTATTACCCATATATCAGCATTGTCTTTTGCAAATGCTGGGTCTAAAGAACTAATATTTTTATGTTCATTATATCTAAATACTAAATGATCTTTATCATTCGAATTATTGCTGCATGAAAAAAACAACAATATTATAAATATTAATGTGGTTTTAATAATGATTTTATTCATATAACTTTAAGTTGTAAATTTACAGCTTTGTAAAAATACAAAATGAATCCATTAAATACTGTTGCTTTTTACACACTTGGTTGTAAGCTGAATTTTTCAGAGACATCTACTATTGCACGCAATTTTGTTGAAAATGACTTTAAGAAAGTTGCTTTTAATGAACCTGCAGATGTATATGTTATTAACACTTGTTCTGTCACAGAAAATGCTGATAATAAGTTTAAAAGTGTAGTTAAGAGGGCAAATAAAAGTAATCCAAATGCCTTTATTATAGCAATTGGCTGTTATGCACAGCTAAAACCAAATGATTTAGCAAATGTTTTAGGGGTAAATTTAGTTCTAGGAGCTAATGAGAAATTTAACATATTACACTATCTAGATAAAATTTCTGTTAATGAACCTCCTCAAGTATACTCATGCAATATTGATGATGTTGATAATTATATAAGTAGTTTTTCAGTTTCTGACAGGACAAGAGCATTCTTAAAGGTTCAAGATGGTTGCGATTATAAATGTACTTATTGTACCATTCCATTAGCTAGAGGTATTTCTAGAAGCGATGATATTAATTCAATTATTAATAATGCAGAAGAAATATCAAACACTGGAATTAAAGAAATCGTATTAACAGGGGTTAATATTGGTGACTACGGCAAAGGGGAGTTTGGTAATAAAAAACATGAAAGTACTTTTTTGGATTTAATTGAAAGTTTGGATAAAACTTCTTCAATTGATAGAATTAGAATTTCTTCAATTGAACCTAATTTACTAAAAAATGAAATTATTTCATTTGTTTCAAAAAGTAACTTATTTGTACCTCATTTTCATATTCCCCTTCAAAGTGGAAATAATGAGGTTTTAAAGCTTATGAAGCGAAGATACCTTAGAGATTTATATGTAGACAGGATTAAGTTTATAAGAAATTTAATGCCAGACGCTTGTATAGGAGTGGATGTAATTGTTGGATTTCCAGGCGAGACGGATGAATATTTTATGGATACTTTTGATTTTTTAAATTCTTTAGATATTTCTTATTTACATGTTTTTAGTTACTCTGAAAGGGATAACACTTTAGCTAGCGAGTTGCCTAATGTAGTTCCAAATGTAGTGAGAAAAGAAAGAAGTAAAATTCTTAGATCACTTTCACTTAAAAAAAGAAGAATGTTTTATGAGTCTCAACTAGGCAAGTGCAAAAATGTTTTATTCGAGTCTGAAAATAAAAAGGGTTACATATACGGCTTTACAGATAATTATGTAAAGATACGAGCCCCATGGAATCCCGAATTAGTAAATACTATACACCAAGTTGAACTAGAGTCAATTGATCATGGTGGGTTTGTAAGGGCTAAATCGAAAATATTTGAATTAGCTTAAATTCTAATTCCTACAGGAAGCATTCTTTTATATTTTCTATTTTTTCTAATAAATTTAGCTATAATAGGTGCAGTTGGAACAACACTAATTTCTCTGTCTCTAATGTCTTCAAGAACTAAAACTAAAAATTCTTCGGTAAAAGTGTTTTCACTTGCTGACTCTGGTATAATAAGTTTTGTTAAGAAAATTTTTCTATCTTGGAGGGAGTATTCAATTATCGCTAATTCATCATTTACTTTTAGCTCATATTGTCGTAAAAAAGTGTTGTCAGTTAATGCCATGCAATATGAATTTTATTGTAAAATTTATGAAAATAGTTCTTACAAAATTACAAAAAATATATTCGCTATTAGAATTTAATAAACAATAAAGTATTGAAAACGAAACATATATACCTTATGCCAGGGATGTCAGCTAATCCTCTAATCTTTGAAAGGATTAAGTTTTCTGAAGAAAAATATAAGATTCACTTCTTGAAATGGATTAAACCTGTTTTAAATGAGAGTATTGAAGAGTATTCTGAAAGATTGTTGAAGTTTATAGATCATAAGAACCCAATCTTAATAGGAGTTTCTTTTGGTGGTTTAATAGTTCAAGAAATTAGTAAACTAATTGATGTGGATAAAGTAATTATAATTTCTAGTATAAAATCTAATACTGAGTTACCTCTTTATATGAAATCTGCTAAGTTTTTAAAACTATATAATTATTTTCCTTTAAAATTATTTGATGATGTTTTTAATATTTCTAAATTTTTAAAAATTAATAAAATTTATAAAAAGTTGGATTTAATTGATAAATACTTGTCTATCAGAGATGAAGATTATTTAAAGTGGGCTATTCGTGAAATATTAAACTGGAAGCAAAGTAAGCCTTTAAAAAGAGTAATTCATCTACATGGTGATAGAGATTTGACATTTCCAATTAGTTTAATTAAAGACTGCATAATAATTCCTGGCGGAACTCATGAACTAATTCTGACAAAGCATCGCTGGTTGAACAAAAAATTAACTTTGTTAATAGAAGAAAATAAAGTCAGTTAATAAAAACTATCTTCTTTGCGATCTTTGACCTCCGTAATGTTGATTTGGCATTTGACCTTTTTTCATTTGTGCTTTCATCATTTTTACTTGATCAGCTAGCATATTTCTTTTGTCAAGTTTCTGTGCTTCACTTAATAATTTTTGAGCTTCAATTTTCCTTCTTTTACTAAATGCTATGCCTGCTAGATTTAATTTTGCCATAGCTAAATCATGATCCATACTTAATCCAAAACTAATAGCTTTTTTGAAATATTTTTCAGCTTCATTCATGTTGGTTTGTGAAACCAT
>CAXYEG010000013.1:0-29374 GCA_964275995.1 uncultured Flavobacteriaceae bacterium | reverse complement strand
TTATATTCTTTGATTTCGGAAACTCTGGTGATGATACTTCTTATTATTTTGATAATATTAGATTATCACTTCCTGGTGTTTCAAAACTTTACAACGGTTGAAGATTTTCAAGGTGATTTACCCGGGAAACTTCTCATTTGGTGAG
This sequence comes from uncultured Flavobacteriaceae bacterium, assembly GCA_964275995.1. Classification (GTDB taxonomy): domain Bacteria; phylum Bacteroidota; class Bacteroidia; order Flavobacteriales; family Flavobacteriaceae; genus SGZJ01. Next base: position 29,229 of record CAXYEG010000013.1, on the reverse strand, counting down.
TTGAAGGAGTGCAATTAGTGTCTAATCCTAATCCTGCCGGAGTTAATACAACTTCGACCGTCATTGCAGTTTACCAAAACTGATGGTGCTGAAGTATGGGGAGGAATGGGATTTGCTGTTAACGGGATGATTAACTTTAATGGTACAAATCAAATTAAAATTAATTCTTACGCGCCAGAAGCTGGAAAAGTAGTAAAGGTAAAACTTGAAACTATTGAAGGTAATGTGGATGGTTTAACATACGAATTTGATATGACAACTACTGTTGCTAATCAATGGGAAGTTTTAACTTACGACTTCTCTGCTGCTCCGGATCTTGATTATATTTCTTTCATAGTATTTTATGATTTTGGCAATCAAAATGCAGGAGTTTATCATTTTGATGAAGTTCAGGTAGGCTTGGGAGAATACATACCTACAGAAGCACCTTCAATTGCCATAGAAAATTTTGAAGGAGAATTACCTGGTAACTTTTCTTTTGGTGGTGTAGAGGGAATTCAAATTGTAGAAAACCCTAATGTTTCAGGATCTAATACTACTGATAGTGTTATGCAGTGTACCAAAACTGAAGGTTCAGAGGTATGGGGTGGAATGGGAATTTCTGTGGATCCAATTAACTTTTCTTCTGCAGGAATGAATCAAATACAAATTCAATCTTACTCACCTGAAGCTGGAAAAGTAATAAAGGTAAAACTTGAAACTATTGAAGGAAACGTGGATGGTCTTACATACGAGTTTTGACATGACAACTACCGTAGCTAACGAGTGGGAAACTCTTACGTATGATTTCAGTTTAGCTGCTGATCTGGATTACGTGTCTTTTATAGTATTTTATGATTTTGGAAATACCGGAGAAGGAGTTTATCACTTTGATGAAATAAAATTGGTTAATTAAAAAAATATAACAATGAAAAAAATTAAATATTTATTTAAATCTTTATTAGTAATTACTGCATTAGTTTTTACATCTTGTGAAACTGAAGATCACGAATTCGGTGATATAGTAAACCCAACTAATTTACAGGTTTCAGCAGATATTGTTGGATCTGACGACAACAATCCGAATGGAGACGGTAGTGGTACAGTTCATTTAACTGCTGTAGCAAACAATGCAATTACTTATAAATTTGTAAGCAATGGAGTAGAAACAATGTCCCCAAGCGGAATGATTACTTATAATTTTTCTACGACTGGATTGAGTAATTACGATGTTACAGTAATCGCAATTGGAACAGCTGGAGTTGTTTCTAATACATCTATCTCTTTAGATGTTTTAGTCTTATATTCTCCACCTGCAGAATTGTTAGAAGCTATGTATACTGGAAGTTGGAGAGTAAAGGCAGAAGAGTTTGGACATATGGGAGTAGGCCCATCTGAGCTTGATACTCCAGACTGGTGGCAAGCTGCAGCATTCGATAAAGTAGATACGGGAATGTATGATGATAGATATACTTTTACACCTGATGGAACTTTAACTATTGAAACTTTTGGTAGCATTTTTGGAAAAGCTCCACCTTTAGCTGATGAATTTGTAGGAGATCAAGGCTTAGAAGCGAATGGAAATAACGAATATGAGTACTATCCAACAGAAGACTTTACGTCAAGTTGGACTATAGGCGCACCAGGAGGTGAAGAACATATTTACCTTGATGGAAATGGATTCTTCGGGTTCTATGTTGGAGGAACGCATGCTTACAAGATTGTCGATAGTTCATCAAATACTTTAACTCTTAAAACTGTTGGTTTTGAAGGCTTAGCTTGGTACATAATACTAACAAATGAGCAGTAAAATATTTTAATAACATTATTGTTTAAAAAGGGAGAAATAATAATATATTTCTCCCTTTTTAATTATATTTAAATTCTTAAACTTAATTATGATACGTTTAATTACAATTATTCTTTTTTTAACCACTTCATGTTCAAGTGAAAACTCTACTAATGGAGGAGATAATTCAGCAACGGTTACTGTTGAAGAGGTAATTCCTTCAAACTTAAATTTAACAATTGATATTTTAGGACAAAATAATGATAATTTAAATGGTGATGGTAGTGGAGTTATAAATTGTTCAGCATCAGCAACAGACGCCATTAATTATGAATTTAGATTTGGAAATGGAGAGGTCGTTGAAAGTGCTAGTGGTAATATTGAATTTACATATACAACCCCAGGTCTAAACAATTACACTGTTTATGTTTATGCTTATTCAGAAACAGAAAATTATGTAGTTGACTTTCAAGCTATTTCTGTCTACGTTACTGATGATGGATCAGCTGGATTAATTTGGTCTGAAGAATTTGATGAAACAGGAGCTATTAATAATAATAATTGGACCCATGAGATTGGTAATGGTAATGGTGGATGGGGAAATGGAGAATCTCAATATTATACTAGTAGACTTGAAAACTCCAGAGTTGAAGATGGGGTTTTGAAAATAACAGCTAAAACAGAAGCTTACCAAGGATATAATTATACTTCGTCTAGATTAATTTCTCGTGATAAGTTTGAATTTCAATATGGTAGAGTTGATATTAGAGCAAAATTACCGGAGGGTCAAGGAACATGGCCAGCACTTTGGATGCTGGGAGCTAATCACAGTAGTGTAGGATGGCCTGAATGTGGAGAAATTGATATAATGGAGCATTGGGGTCATAACCCTACAGTTGTAGCTGGTTCTATTCATACTCCTAATAGTTATGGGGATACATGGACTACTGGTCACCTAAACGTTAGTAGCTTCAATGAATTTCACATCTATTCAATAAATTGGACATCGGAAAAAATTCAATTTTTTATTGATGATAATTTGTATTATACCTATAATCCATCTCCTAAAAATATTGAAAATTGGCCATTTGATGCACCTCAATTTTTTATATTGAACATAGCTATGGGAGGATCTTGGTTTGATATAGATCCAAATTTTGTCGAATCTTCCATGGAAGTGGATTATATAAGAGTGTATGAAAATTAAAATACCAACAAATAATATATAATAAATGAAATCAAAATTTTTACAAATAATTTTATTATCAACTTTAATTTTTAATTATAGTTGTAACGAAAATCTGTCCGAAAAAGAAATATTTATAAGTGACCTAATGTCTAAAATGACTTTAGATGAAAAAGTAGGGCAAATGAATCAATATAACGGATTTTGGGATGCTACAGGACCTCTTCCCAAAAAAGGATATGAAAAGGGGAGATATGACGATTTAAGAAATGGTTTAGTAGGTTCAATGTTAAATGTTATTGGAGTTAAAAATGTATCTGCACTTCAAAAAATTGCAGTTGAAGAAACAAGACTTGGTATTCCATTAATTTTCGGTTTTGATGTTATTCACGGATTTAAAACGATTAGTCCAATTCCTTTGGCTGAATCTGCGAGTTGGGATATTGAAGCAATTGAAAACTCTGCAAGAATAGCAGCAACTGAAGCAGCAGCAGCTGGTTTAAATTGGACTTTTGCTCCAATGGTAGATATTTATAGAGACGCAAGATGGGGTAGAGTTATGGAAGGAGCTGGAGAAGATACTTATTTAGGAAGTGTTATCGCTACCGCTAGAGTAAAGGGTTTTCAAGGCAGTGATTTATCCGATTTTTCAACAATTGCAGCTTGTGCTAAACATTTTGCTGCCTATGGTTTTCCAGAAGCTGGAAGAGATTATAATACTGCAGATATAAATAAATATACTTTGTATAATAATGTGTTTCCTCCTTTTAAAGCTGCGCTTGATGCAGGGGTTAGTACTTTTATGAATTCATTTAACACATTAAATGAAGTTCCTGCTACTGGAAGTAAATTTTTACAAAGAGACGTTCTTAAAGGCGATTGGGGCTTTGAAGGTTTCGTTGTATCTGATTGGGGTTCAATTGGTGAAATGATTCCTCATGGATATGCAAAAGATGGAGCACATGCTGCAGAACTTGCAGCTAATGCTGGATCTGATATGGATATGGAATCAAGTCTTTATGTTAGGGAATTACAAGGCTTGGTTGCAGATGGAAAAGTAGATATTAGTGTCATTGATGATGCTGTAAAAAGGATTTTGGGGGTTAAATATGATTTAGGTCTTTTTGAGGATCCATATAAATATTGTGATTTAGAAAGAGAAAAAACTGTAATTGGAAGTAAAGAAAATAATTTAGCTGCATTAGATATAGCTAAAAAATCAATTGTGTTATTAAAAAATGAAAGTTCTTTGTTACCAATTAATAAGAAAGGTCAGAAAATTACTTTGATTGGTCATTTAGCTAATGATAATAATAGCCCACTTGGAAATTGGAGAGGAGCAGGAGACAGTAATACCGCTGTAACTGTTCTAGAAGGATTAGAAGGTTATGGTAATAATTCTATCACATATAAAAAAGGAGTTGATTTATATTATGGTGAAACTAATTTTCATAATAGAGTTAAACTAAATCATACAGATAAAACCGGTTTTAAAGAGGCTAAAATAGCTGCTAAATCTGCAGATGTTGTAATAATGGTTTTAGGGGAAGAAGGTTTTCAGTCTGGAGAAGGAAGAAGTAGAACTGAATTAGGACTCCCAGGGTTACAACAAGAATTATTAGAGGAAGTGTTTAAAGTTAATAAAAATATTGTTTTAGTTTTAATGAACGGAAGACCTCTTAATTTAACTTGGGCTGATCAAAATATTCCAACCATAGTAGAAGCATGGCATTTAGGAACGCAATCTGGAAACGCTATAGCTGAAGTATTGTATGGTGATTATAACCCTAGTGGAAAACTTACAATGTCTTTCCCAAGAAATGTTGGACAAGTTCCGATATACTACAATTATAAAAAAACAGGTAGACCCGGAGCTTCATCTGCTGAAGTAACCCGATCAACCTATGCTGACGTTGAGAACAGTCCTTTATATCCTTTTGGGTATGGATTAAGCTATACTAGCTTTGAATATTCAGACTTAACTATTAGTTCAAATGAAATTTCTAGGGGCAATACAATTAAAGCTAGTGTGAAAATCACAAATACTGGCAAGGTAAAAGGGAAAGAAGTAGTTCAAATGTATATAAGAGATCATTATGGTAGTCTAGCGAGGCCTGTTAAAGAGTTAAAAGGATTTGAACTAGTGGAATTAAATGCTGGAGAAACGAAAGAAGTTAGTTTTGAAATTGGTAATTCTTCATTAATATATTATACCGCTAATGACCGCTGGGAATCAGAAAATGGGAAATTCAGTGTTTTTATTGGTGGAGATTCTGATGTTAAAAATAATAAATCATTTGATTTAATTAATTAACAGTAATGGTAACTTTAAAACAATTAGCTAAAAAATTAAATGTCTCTGTTTCTACAGTCTCAAAAGCACTCAACAACAGTGATGAGATTAGCTCAGAGACTATAATCAGAATACAAAGTTTAGCGAAAGAATTAAACTATACAAGAAATAAAATTGCCTTAAGTCTAAAAAATAATAAAACACTTACCCTAGGAGTTGTTCTCCCAGATATACTAAATAGATTTTACGCCAAAGTATTGTATGGAATTCAAATTGAAGCAGAAGAATTAGGTTATGATATTATCACATTTTTTTCCAGAGAATCAATGGAAAAAGAAATTGATTATTTACAAATAATTGGTACAGGTACTGTGGACGGAGTGCTGTTAGCTCTTTCAGAAGAAACTATAAATAAAAATGAATTCTCTCACATAAAAAATTTAACATTAAATAACATACCGTTGGTGATGCTTGACAGAATTACTGACAAAATAAGTTGTGACAAAGTTATAATTGACGATTTTGATACTATTTATAATGAAGTGAAAAGTCTAGCAAAAATGGGTCGTAAAAAAATAGGATTTATAACTGCTATTAACAATTTAAATGTTGGTAAACATCGAAGTAATGGATATAGGAAAGCTTGTGTCGATTTCTTTGGTAAATTCGATGACCAATTAATATTAAAACTTGTCCATCAAACCAATATCAGTCATATTGAAAATTCTGAACATTATAGAAAAAATGCACATGACTCTATAGAAAATTTTATTACAAAAAGTGTTGGCTTAGATGCAATTATAGCTGCAGATAATATTTCTGGAATTTTAGCAGTAAATATAGCTTCAAAATTAAATATGGATATTCCAAAAGATATATCAATTGTTGGTTTTGGTGATAAATTAACATCAATGCTCTCTCTGCCTCAACTAACAATAATTAATCAACATGCAGTACAAATTGGTAAGAAATCTGTTAAGGTATTAATTAATAGAATTAATAGTAAATCTACAGATAATACTTTCGTAACGGAGATTATTCCAACAACTACTCTGTTAGGTTCATCAAAATAGTATTTCCCAATTAGTGGATATTAAGCTTATGTAAATTATTAAAAAAGCAAAACCTGTTATTAATTTTATAACGGATGACGATATAATACCAACTAATGAACCTATAGCTGGTTTAATTCCTTCAGAAATATTTCTTCCTCCTAAGTATTCTCCAATTAGTGCTCCTAAAAAAGCCCCAATAATAATTCCAAAAGGTATTGGGCTTAAAAGACCTACTAAAAGTCCTATTGAAGTTCCAATAATCCCATATTTACTTCCACCAAAATATTTAGATCCAATAACAGGAATGAAGTAATCAACTATAAAAATTGTAATTGCTACAATAAATGTTATTATTAGTAATGTATTACTTACAGAGAAATCTTGAATTTGAGAAATAGTAAATAATCCAAACCAACCGGTGATAGGACCTGGAATAATTGGCACAAAACTTGCTACTATCCCAGTTATAATTAAAATTATAGAAATAATTAATAGTATATAAGTCATCATTTAAAATATTCAATAAATATAATTAATAATCATATATGATATTAGTTTATATTTTTTTGTAATTTGAACTTACAATATAGCATATGAAGTTTTATATTAATTATATTTTATTTTTGGTCCTTTTATCCTGTGATTTTACTTCTAATAAAGAGCTTATTGTTGATGATTTAGTTTCGGATGATTTAAAAACGTTTAATTGGAATGATGTTGATACATTCCCGAGGTTTCAAAATTGTGACACTATTATTGATAAAGAATCAAATTTTAATTGTTTTGTAAATACACTTACTTCAAAATTACAAGCCAATTTAATTGACAATTCTGTTGTTGTTAATTCATCTATTTCTGATACCTTAATTGTTAATTTTAATGTTACTAATAAAGGTCATATAGTTTTAGGAAAAATGTCTAATGAAAGTTTAATCTCAGATCTAAATTTATTAGTAGATTCAATATTTAAAATTACCGTTTTAGAATTACCAAAATTATACCCTGCTATTAAAAGAGGACAACCTGTAAACACAAAATTTGTTTTACCTATACTAATATCTACAACCGAATAATTTATTCCTATGGCTAAAGAGAGAATTATATTGGGGATTGATCCAGGGACAACTATTATGGGTTTTGGAATTATTAAGGTTATAAATAACAAAATGGTTTTTCTTCAGCTTAACGAACTGAATTTAGTAAAATATAAAGATCATTATTTGAAATTAAAATTAATTTATGAGAGAACTAATGAGCTGATTGAAACATTTCATCCAGATGAAATTGCTATTGAAGCTCCGTTTTTTGGTAAGAATGTTCAAAGTATGTTAAAACTTGGCAGAGCTCAAGGAGTAGCAATGGCAGCTGGACTAAACAAGGAAATTCCAATTACTGAGTATTTACCAAAAAAAATTAAAATGTCTATAACAGGCAATGGAAATGCCAGTAAAGAACAAGTAGCAAGAATGCTCCAAGGAATGTTTAAGTTAAAAACAATTCCAAAAAATCTAGATGCTACGGATGGTTTAGCTGCAGCTGTTTGTCATTTTTATAATTCTGGAAAATTAACAGGCGAAAAAAATTATTCAGGATGGTCTAGTTTCATTAAAAAGAACGAAAGCCGATTGAAAAAGTAATTTTTTAAATTAACTAATATGAAAGATTAAGTGTCAGGAATTTATATTCACATTCCGTTTTGTAAAAAAGCTTGTCATTATTGTGATTTTCATTTTTCAACGTCTTTTAAGTATAAAGATCAAATGATTAATTCGTTGAAACACGAAATTTTAATAAGAAATAGAGAACTAAAAGGTGAAAAGATAGAATCTATTTATTTTGGTGGTGGGACTCCATCTGTTTTGAATATAAGAGAGATAAATTCATTAATAGAAACAGTTTTCGACAACTACCTTGTTAATGACTCTGTTGAAATTACTTTAGAAGCAAATCCAGATGACTTGACCGATGAAAAGATACTAGAATTATCCAATAGTAGAGTAAATAGACTAAGTATTGGAGTTCAATCTTTTTTTGAAAAAGATTTGAAACTTATGAATAGGTCTCACACGAGTAATCAAGCCATGAACTGTATAAAATCTGCAGGTAAATACTTTGATAATATTTCTGTTGATCTTATTTATGGTGTTCCTGGTTTAGATAATTCTAGATGGAAAGAAAATATTGAAATTTTAATATCTCACAATATTTCTCATATTTCTGCCTATGCTTTAACTGTTGAGCCTAAAACTGCTTTAAAAAAATATATTGATAACGGAATAATTGCACCTATTGATGATTCCCAATCTCAAGAGCAATTCCATATTCTTTTAGATATTTTAGAGGACCATAATTATGAAAATTATGAATTATCAAATTTTGCAAAAAACAATCTTTATAGTGTGAATAACTCAGCCTATTGGACCAGAAAAAAGTATATTGGGATTGGACCATCAGCTCACTCATTTAATGGCAATGATAGATTTTGGAATATTAAAAATAATTTAAAGTATATCGAATCAATCAAAAATAATATTATACCTAATGACATGGAGGTTTTATCTGCAATTGACAAATTCAATGAAATGGTTATGTTTGGACTGAGAACCAGTAAAGGCATATCTTTTACAGATATAGAAAATGAATTTGGTTCTATTTATAAAAATAAATTAATTAAGAACTCTCAAAATCATATTGCTAATGAGTTGTTATTAATTAAAAATGATTTTTTATATATCACAAGAAAAGGCAAGTTTTTATCTGATGGAATCGCTTCAGATTTATTTATGTTAAATTAAAATAAAAAATATAACTTTATTAAAAAAAATAAATTATGAAATGGGAAGGGGTTATGCCAGCTGTAACAACAAAGTTTACAAAGAATGATGAGCTAGATTTTAAAATGTTTAATAAAAATATTAGAGCTCAAATTAATGCAGGTGTAAGTGGCATAGTTTTAGGCGGCACACTAGGAGAAGCAAGCACATTGACAAGTAAAGAAAAAAGTGCATTAATAAAAAACACAGTTTTAATTTCTGAAAATAAAATTCCAGTTTTAATGAATATTGCGGAGCAATCTACTAGCGAGGCTATTAAGTCAGCTAAAAATGCTGAAAAGGATGGTGCTGCTGGTTTAATGATTTTACCTCCAATGAGATATAATGCTAGTAGTGAGGAAACGATTACGTATTTTAAATCGATAGCTCAAAGCACTTCTTTACCTATAATGATTTATAATAATCCAGTAGATTATAAAATTGAAGTTACCTTAGAAATGTTTGATCAATTATTACACTGTGAAAATATTCAGGCTGTTAAAGAGTCTACAAGAGATATCTCTAATGTAACTAGGATTATTAATTATTTTGGAGATAGACTAAAAATAATGACTGGAGTTGACACTCTTGCTTTAGAAAGTTTATTAATGGGAGCTCATGGATGGATTGCTGGACTAGTTGATGCTTTTCCTAAAGAGACCGTAGCAATTTATAAACTTCAAAAAGCTGGACGCATTGCTGATGCATTAGAAATTTATCGTTGGTTTTTACCACTTTTGGAGCTAGATATAAATTCTAAATTAGTTCAAAACATAAAGTTAGCAGAAATGTATAATGGAATTGGTACAGAAAATGTTAGACCACCTAGACTGCCACTTAATGGAGAGGAAAGAAAAAAAGTTATTCAAATAATAGAAAGTAGTTTGAAAAATAGACCAGACCTTTCAAAATATAATTATTAATATGCTACATGGTAAAAATTACATCGGAAATAGCTTATCCTCTGAAGGAAAAGTAATTTTTAAAACCTTTAATCCTAAACTTAATAAAAACAATGAGTGTGATTTCAACGAGGCTACTTTAGATGAAGTAAATAATGCAGTCAATTTAGCATATAATGCCTTTTTAGAATATAAAAATATAAATAGTCTTAAGAGGTCTGAATTTTTAGATTCTATTGTTGATCAAATATTATTAATTCAAAACGAGATCGTAAAAGTTTATTGTGAAGAAACAGGACTAGCTGAAGGAAGAGCAAATGGAGAGTTAGGAAGAACCGTTGGACAACTTAGATCTTTTTCTGAATTATTAAAAAAAGGAGATTGGGTTAATGCATCAATAGATACAGCTGACCCAGAAAGAACACCAGTTCCTAAGCCAGATTTAAGAAAAATGTCTATTCCACTTGGACCTATTCTAGTTTTTGGAGCTAGTAATTTTCCATTAGCTTATTCAACAGCAGGTGGAGATACAGCTTCAGCTTTAGCAGCTGGATGTCCTGTAATAGTTAAATCTCATCCAATGCATGCAGGTACTGGTGAATTGATATCTTCTGCAATTATAAAAGCTGTTAAAATCACAAAAATGCCAGATGGAGTTTTTTCAAATATTAATAGTGGGGGAATACAAACTGGAATTGATTTGATTAATAATCCTTTAGTAAAGGCAGTTGGTTTTACAGGTAGTTTAAAAGCAGGAAGATCACTTTTGAATTTAGCTAATGAGCGAAATGAACCAATTCCTGTTTTTGCAGAAATGGGAAGTGTCAATCCGGTTATCATTTTGCCAGAAATCCTTAAGACAGATTGGATTAATTTAGCAACTAAATATGCTAATTCAATAACTTTAGGGTCAGGTCAGTTTTGCACAAATCCTGGAATTATTATTGGTATTAAATCTAATTATTTTACCCATTTTGTAAATTTGTTAGCAGAAAAAATATTGGATATTGCCCCATCTTGTATGTTGCACCCTAATATTCTTAGTAATTATAATAAAAATAAACAGGAGTTAATTTCAGATAAAAAAGTTAATATCGTAGCTAATTATGATGATGATGTAGAGGTTAATTATTCAAAACAAACTCTTGCTAAAGTTAAAGGGTCAGATTTTATAATCAATAATGATTTACAAGAAGAAATATTTGGACCATTTTCATTACTGGTAGAATGCGACAATATGAGTCAGTTAAAATCGGTGGTAAATAAAATTAATGGTCAATTAACGGGGACAATTATAGCCAGCGATAATGAAATATCTTCAAATAAAGATTTAATAGATATTCTTAAAGAGAGAGTAGGAAGAATAATTCTTAATGGAGTACCTACTGGCGTAGAAGTTAACGCTTCAATGTTACATGGTGGTCCTTATCCAGCTTCTACAGATAGTAGATTTACAGCTGTTGGGGTTAAATCAATTGACAGATGGGTAAGACCACTAAGTTATCAGGACTTCCCAAATGAATTACTCCCAGATTCATTGCAAGATGATAATCCAAAAAACATACTTAGACTTGTAAATGGAATATACACCAAAAATAAAATATAAATGAAAAAATCAGTCTTATCAGTATTAGGTATAGTTTTATTATTGACGGGAGTTGTTATTAATTTTTCAGAAAATTCTGAAAAAAAATTACAAGAAACGATAACGACTTACCAAGATCATGAATCGTATGATGGTAAAAAATATCCCTTAGGTCTATTTACTAAAGAGCACTATGAAAGTGAAGCTAATTTTGCAACAGAATTATTAAATCAGTTAGAAAAAATTAATCTTGATGATTTAAATGAAAATGATTTAATTTCTTATAAATTATTGAAATTTGAATTAAATGATATTATAGATTACTTTTATTTTGAAAGGTATCTGAACCCACTCCTTTCAGACTCAGGATTTCATAGTAGTTTAAACTATATGGTACGTCCGTTATCAAGTTATAAAAAAACCATAGAATATCTAAATAAATTAAACTCTTTGCCTGAATTTATTGATCAAAATTTAACTAATATTAGAGCAGGATTAGAAAAAGGTGTTTCCCAACCCTTAGTTATTTTTGATGGTTATGAATCAACTTACAATGATCACATTACAAAAAATTATTTAGATAATTATTTTTACTCCCCTTTTAAAAATCTTCCAAAAGATATTTCTAAAATTCAATTAGACTCTATTAAGAAAGCTGCTGAAATCACAATTAATAAAATTGTGGTCCCTCAGTTCAAGAGAATTAAGCAATTCTTTGAAAATGAATATTATCCTAAAACTAGAAAACAAATTGGAGTTTCTAGCACTCCAAATGGGAAAGAGTATTATCAAAATAGGATTGATTATTATACAACTAGTAATGAATATACAGCAGAAAAAATTCATCAAATTGGTTTAGATGAAGTAGCTAGAATAAAATCAGAAATGAAAAAGATTATTAAAGACTTGAAATTTCAAGGTTCATTTGAAGATTTTTTTAAATTCTTAAGAACTGACGAACAGTTTTATGCAAATACTCCAAAAGACTTATTAATGTTTGCTAGAGATGTTGCCAAGAGAGCTGATGAACAATTACCGAGGTTTTTTAAAACCCTCCCTAGAAAACCATACGGAGTTGCACCAGTTCCTGATGCAATTGCTCCTAAGTATACTAGTGGGAGGTATGTTGGAACCTCTAAAAACAGTACCGATCCAGGATACTATTGGGTAAATACCTACGACTTAAAAAGTAGAACCCTTTACACTATACCAGCACTTACGGTTCACGAAGCTGTTCCAGGGCATCACCTTCAGAGTGCATTAAACAATGAATTAGGGGATAAAATCCCACCCTTTAGAAAAAACTTATATCTGTCTGCCTACGGTGAAGGGTGGGGGCTTTACACAGAGTATTTAGCAGAAGAAATGGGTTTATATACAACCCCATATGAACAATTTGGTAAGCTTACTTATGAAATGTGGAGGGCATGTAGATTAGTAGTTGACACAGGTATTCATGCATTAGGTTGGTCGAAGGAAATGGTGTTAGATTATATGTCTTCAAATACAGCACTTTCTCTACATGAAATTAATACTGAAACTGATAGATATATTTCTTGGCCAGGACAAGCACTTTCATATAAAATTGGGGAGTTGAAAATTAGAGAATTAAGATCTCTAGCAGAAGATAAATTAGGTTCAAATTTTAATATTCGTGATTTTCATGAAATAATTTTATCCGAAGGTACTGTTACACTTGCAATATTAGAGTCTAGAGTTTTAAATTATATTCAAAAAACTCAAGATGAGTAGATCGGTTTTTAAATGCATTGATGCACATACTTGTGGCAATCCAGTCAGATTAATTGTAGAGGGAGCACCAGTTCTCAAGGGAACTAATATGAGTGAAAAACGACAATTTTTTTTAAATAATTTTGATTGGATAAGAAAAGGTTTAATGTTTGAACCTAGAGGTCATGATATGATGAGTGGAGCTATTATATCTCCACCAATTAATAAAGAAAATGATTTTAGCATACTTTATATTGAAACTTCAGGATGTTTACCTATGTGTGGGCATGGTACTATTGGTGCTGTAACTATAGCAATTGAAGAGAAAGTAATTGTCCCAAAAAATATAGGAAAATTATCTATTGAAACACCTGCCGGTTTAATTAAAGTTAAATATGAAATAGATGGAGATAATGTTAAGTCTGTCGAACTAATTAACGTTGATAGTTTTTTGGCTGCAGAGAATTATTCAATTTACTCCGAAAATTTAGGAGATATTTATTTTGATGTGGCCTACGGAGGCAACTACTATGCTATTATTGAACCTCAAAAAAATTTTAGTGGTATTGAAAACTATACTGCAGGAAATATTATTAGGTTTTCACAAGAAATAAGAGAAAAGATTAATAATAAATATCCTAATTTTTTTATTCATCCTGAAGACTCTACTATAAATGGTGTAAGTCATCTTTTGTGGACTGGAAAAACGTTGGATATAAATTCTAGTTCTAGAAATGCAGTTTTTTATGGAGACAAAGCCATTGATAGATCTCCATGTGGTACTGGGACATCCGCAAGAATGGCACAGCTATTTCACAAAGGAAAATTACAAATTGGAGAAGAATTTATTCATGAGAGTTATATTGGCTCAAAATTTATCGGAAAAATTGAAAAAAAATCTAAAGTAGGAGGATTTAATGCTATATCGCCATCGGTTCAAGGATGGGCCAAGGTTTATGGTTATAATACAATAGTAATTGATGATAATGATCCATATGCTTATGGTTTTCAAGTAATTTAATATGTCCAAAGAAGTTGTAATAATTGGTGGTGGAATTATAGGACTATGTTCAGCATATTATATGCTAGAAAATGGTCATAAAGTTACAATTATCGATAAATCTAATATGAATAGTGGTACTTCATATGTCAATTCAGGATATCTTTCACCAAGTCATTTAATTCCACTTTCATCTCCAGGAGCTATAAAAAATGGTTTAAAGTGGATGTTTAACTCATCTAGTCCATTATACATTAAGCCTAGGCTTGATGTGAATTTGTATAAGTGGTTATTTGCATTTGCAAAATCTTCTACATACAAACATGTTCATAAATCTATTCCTCTTATTAAAGAAGCTACCGTTTTTAGTCAAAAGCTCTATGATGAAATTAAACAAAAAGATGGGTTTAATTTTCATTATGAGAAAAAAGGTTTGCTAATGCTATGTAAAACAAAAAAGTATTTAGATGAGGAGAATAAAGTAGTTAAAATAGCCAAAGACAATGGATTATCTGCTAAAATGATTTCAAAAGAAGAGTTAAGTGATATTGAACCCAACATTAAAATTAATGCTATTGGAGCTTCCTACTATAATTGCGATTCTCATACAACACCAGATGAGTTTATGCGTAATATGAAGGGGTATTTAATAAATAATGGGGTTAAAATTATCAAGAATACAACTATTAGCGATTTTAATATTGAAAATGGATCCATAAAAAGTATATCCAATAACGAAACTAAAATTTTTGCAGATCATTTCGTTTTATCAGCAGGATCTTGGTCTAGTTTATTAAGTAAAAAAATTGGATTAAGTTTATTGCTTCAGGCTGGCAAAGGATATAGTCTTAATATCGAAAGAACAACTAATATCTCAATCCCCGCTATATTAGCAGAAGCTAAAGTTGCTATTACTCCAATGAATGGTTTTACTAGATTTGCTGGAACAATGGAGATTGCTGGAATAAATCATAAAATTAATAACAATAGAGTAAATGCAATAATTAGTGCAACAAAAAGTTATTATCCTCAAATTGAATTTAAAAACAATGAATTTGAAAAAGCTAAGTGTGGGTTAAGACCTGTAAGCCCTGATGGTCTTCCTTATATAGGCAGGTCTAAAAAGTGTAAAAATTTAATTATAGCTACAGGCCATGCAATGATGGGCTGGGGTATGGGAACAGCTACTGGTTTAGTTGTTTCAGAATTGTTAGACAACAAAAACCCTTCAATAAATATCATGCATTACAGTCCGGATCGAAAATTTTAAACTAATAATATTTCATAAAATCTTCTTTTAAAACAATATTTAAGCTCTTTATTAGATAATCTACATTCTGCTTATTAAATATAACTGGAGGTTTGATTTTCACAACATTTTTATCAGCTCCGTCACTGCTTAAAAGTATTTTAAAATCTTTTATTCTATTAACTAAATATTTAGTTTGAAGTGGAAGAGGTTGGAGATCTTTATTTGTAAGTTCAAATCCAATGAACAAACCTTTTCCTCTAATATTAGAAATTATCGGAAATTTAGTAGTCAACTTACTTATTTCTGAAATTATATACTCTCCAATTTTTTTAGAATTTTTTTGAAGTTTTTTATTTTTAACTTCATTTAAAACTTCATTTGCAATAGCACATGAAACAGGGTTACCTCCAAAAGAGCTAAAAAACTCCATTCCATTGTTAAATTTTTCTGCAATTTCTTTTTTACATACTACAGCTGAAATAGGATGGCCATTTCCAAAAGATTTTCCAATAGTAACTATGTCAGGAATTATGTCATAGAGTTCAAATCCCCAGAACTTATCACCAACTCTCCCGAAACCTGTTTGTATCTCATCAGATATACATAATGCACCTTCATTTCTTATTATTTTGTAAACATTCTTCAGAAAACCTTCTGGTAACTCAACCTGACCACCACAACTAATAATAGGTTCAATTAATAGTGCACCAATTAAATCACCATTGCTCTTCATTTTTTTGATTATTTTTTCTATCTCATTCACATATTTCACTCCACAACTCTTACCTCTGTGCTTACCCCTAAATTCATCTGGAAGCGGAAAAACATGCGTGTTTTTAGATTCACCTTTACCACCTTTATTAGAAAATTTATAATGACTAAGTTCGATGCATTTACTAGTACTACCGTGGTATCCTCCTTCGCTAACTAAAATATGTTTTTTATTCGTAAAACTCTCTACCATTCTAATTGCAAGTTCATTTGCTTCACTACCAGAATTAACATAATAAACAACCGACAACTCTTTTGGAAAAGTTGATAATAAATTTTTTGTCAATTCAATGATATTTTTATGTAAGTATCTGGTATTAGTGTTCAATAAAGCAATCTGTTTTTGAGCTACTTTCACAACATTTGAATTTTCATGACCTACATGTGCAATATTATTCAAAGTATCTAAGTATTTTTCACCATTGTGATCAATTAAATAAACACCTTCACCCTTTGATATATATAAAGGCTGTTCATATTGCAGACTCAAATTTTTACCTAAATGTTTTTTACGATAATTAATTATATTTTTTAAATCTATATTTTCATATGACATTAATTTTTTGTTTTTGAAAATTAGATTCGGGTCTGGGCACAAACTTTTAAAAACTTCTATTTCTGAATGATAACTAACACCTGGGAAATCTTGTAAATAATTTAATTTAGATAAAAGTAATTGAAAATGAAGGTGAGGAACCCAGTTCCCATTTTCAAGTTTATTACCAACTAGTCCAATTAATTCACCTTTTTTTAAAAAATCTCCTTTATTATGATTGAATTTTTTATAAGATAGATGACCAAATAATGTATAAAAAGAAAAATCATTTATTTGATGTTTTAAAATAATTATGCCGCCATAACCTTTTTCATTTTTATCTATTGAAATTGTATCAATAACTCCATCAAACAAGTTTGTTATCTCAGTTCCTTCATTAACCCAGAAATCAACACCCAGATGAATAGTTCTATTTTCTACTCCATTGTTAGATTCTCTTTCATAATTATCTGTATTATATAATTGTCTAGGCTCTAAATATCCACCAGAAATTATTTTATTTATATTTTGTTGTTGTAAATAATTAATTTTATTTTCAAATATATTCAGGTCTTTGAAGTTTTCTGATAACCCTAACCATTCACTATTTACACTTAGGTCTAATTTTAGAAATTCATTTTTATTAATTGATGGAAAAAGATCTGAAATGTTTATTTCTTGACGTGCAGCCCAAGTATTAAAATTTACTTGATTTGGATGAGCAGGTAAATCACAAGCAAATCTGAAGCTGTAATATGCAAAATTCTCATCTACTTCGCGCCATTTATGTATTAAATCCCAGGCACTATTTTCGCTAATTAATAAATATTTATTTCCCTTAAATTCAGTCTTATTGATAGCGGATTTTGTTAAGGAAACTACCAATCTCATTCCGATTAAATTATATAAGTGATATAACTCATCATCCAATAATTTAAAACTTTCGTTATAACCTTGAACTATATTAACTGCTGCAGATAATGGATTATGACAATTCATTACCGCGTACGTGCAAGTCACCGCTAAGTCATTAATGATTTGACCTTTTACTGTATCACCAAAATCAATAATCCCTTTTACGTCAGCACTAATTAATTTTTTTGAAATAATAATATTGTTATCGTTGACATCATTATGAATAAAAGATTTCCGTAAATTTTCATAAGAAACAAGGTCTTTTAAAAAGCAATCTTGAAAGTATTGTATCACTTTTATTTCTTTTTCTTTATCAAATAAGTTTAAATAATTAACTGTCCATAGAGATTTTGAAAGATCCCAATCGGCATTATAATTACAGTCTATGATCTTTAAATTACTTAATGACTTAGTCAGGTTTCCAGCAGTTTGACCTAGTTTTAATCTGAGTGAATCTGTGATTGGATTTACTTCGGACCATAATCTTCCTTCTATCCACGAGTTTAATCTAAAAAACCTCTTTTCATTATTTTTGTCATAAAATGAGGATATTGCATTCCCTTTTTTATTTAATATTTGTTTTGGATAGACTATTTTTTCTTTTGAGTTATTTAATTGATTTAATACCTTTTCTTGAAATTCCGCAAATTTAATATCAATACATTTATTGTATATTTTTAAATAATATTTCGAATGTTTTGTTGAGATTTTAAAATTCAGATCCAGCTCCCCATTTAACTTAGTAGCAATACCTGTAATACCATACTGTTCTTGGACTAATTTTTCAACTAAATTTATAGAGATTTCTTTTTCAGTTTTTTTCACTCATTTCTATTTGATGTCCATAAATCATAGTAGTATTTATAAAATAAAGGGATAGTTTCTATTCCTTTAAAAAAATTA
Organism: uncultured Flavobacteriaceae bacterium; assembly: GCA_964275995.1. GTDB lineage: Bacteria > Bacteroidota > Bacteroidia > Flavobacteriales > Flavobacteriaceae > SGZJ01. Next base: position 10,520 of record CAXYEG010000013.1, on the reverse strand, counting down.
AATAGTCCAAACTTTTCATTTGGAGAATGAATTGCATCTGAGTCAAGACCAAAGCCCATTAAAATAGATTTACTTTCAAGAACTTTTTCAAAAAGTGGAACAATTGGAATGCTACCACCACTTCTTTGAGCTATTGGTTTACATCCAAATGCTTCGAAATAAGCTTTTTCTGCTGCTTGATATTCGATACTATCTGTTTGAGTTACGTATCCTTCTCCACCGTGATGAGGAGTTACTTTAACTTTAACACCACTGGGAGCAATTTTTTTAAAATGATCAGAAAATAGTCTAGTTATATTTTCGGATTGTTGATTTGGAACAAGCCTCATGGAAATTTTAGCATAAGCTTTACTTGGAATAACTGTTTTGGCTCCTTCTCCTGTATATCCTCCCCATATTCCATTTACATCTAATGTGGGTCTGTATGAATTTCTTTCGTTAGTCACATATCCTTTTTCCCCATAGGTACTACTTATGTCAATTTCAGATTTATAATCTTCTTTAGAAAAAGGAATTTTAGAAACTTCAATTCTCTCATTTTCAGTCATCTCTAAAACTTTATCATAAAAGCCTGCAATTGTAATTTTGTTATCTTCATCATGAAGAGATGAAATCATTTTTGATAAAATATTAATAGGGTTGGCCACAGCTCCACCATACAATCCGGAGTGGAGGTCTCTATTTGGGCCGGTAACTTCAACTTCTACATAGCTTAGCCCTCTTAGTCCAGTAGTTATAGAAGGAATATCATTTGCAATCATACCTGTGTCTGAAATTAAAATAACATCATTACTAAGTTTTTCTTTATTTTCATTTAAAAACTTCTCTAAATTTACACTTCCAACCTCTTCTTCACCTTCAATCATAAACTTGATATTACATTTTAATTTATCAAATTCTTTCATGTATTCAAATGCCTTTAAATGCATAAACATTTGCCCTTTATCATCACAAGCTCCTCTAGCATATATTGCACCTTCAGGATGAGTTTTTGTTTTTTTTATAATTGGATCAAATGGAGGGTTGTCCCACAATTCTATAGGGTCTGCAGGTTGCACGTCATAATGACCATAAACCAGAACTGTAGGAGCAGAATCACTAATTATCTTATCTGCATAAACAATTGGATGTCCAGCAGTTTCAATTATTTCAATATTTTCGCATCCTATTTTTTCAAAATTACTTTTTAAAAATATAGCAGCGTCTTTTACATTCTTTTTAAAATTACTATCAGCACTTACCGATTTTATTTTTAACAAATCAAATAATTCAGTTAGAATTCTATCATTGTTGTTTTGTATAAATTGTTTTATTTCCTTCATATTGTAAAAGTACAAAACATGATAAACTTTTTATTTAAGAAACATTTTATTTTCAAAGTATTGTTTATATTAGCACTCCAAATTGCGGGCGTGGTGGAATTGGTAGACACGCTAGACTTAGGATCTAGTGCCGCGAGGTGTGAGAGTTCGAGTCTCTCCGCCCGCACTTTTTTATTATTTCTCATTATAATTCAATATTTCCTTAATGAATACTGTTAAAGATTTGCTTGAGGTTTTGCTTTTAGAAAAAAAACAAGGTTTTTTTATTGGTAAAAGTGAGACAGTTGGCAGCTCTAATGTATTTGGTGGGCAAGTTTTAGCTCAATCCTTAAATGCCGCTTACCGAACTATTACAAATGGTAGAATATTACATTCTCTTCACTCTTATTTTTTAGAGCCTGGAGATTTAAATAAATCTATACAATATATAGTAGATGATACTAGAGACGGTGGTAGTTTTTCCACAAGAAGAGTCACTGCTGTTCAGGGAGATAAAACTATATTTATTTTAGCAGCTTCATTTCATAAAATTGAGTTTGGATTTGAGCATTTTCGTAAAATGGAACGAATAATTACTCCTCCAGAAGAATTAACAAGTTGGAGTGAACTTGCGGAGAAAAATGGCAATTTCATGCCTTTTAAATTAAAGAGCTTTTTAAGTGTTGAGCGTCCTATTGAGTTTAAACCTACTAATATTCTAAACCTTTCTAGCGATGCAGACCTTCCTCCAAAAATGGATGTATGGTTTAAACTAAAGGGTGATATTCCAAATTTGACGATTGAAATTAAGCATCAAATATTAACTTATATTTCTGATTACAATCTGCTATGGTCATCTATCCTTCCACATATGAAAAAAGTTAGTTTTTCGGATATTCAAATGGCTAGTTTGGATCATGCAATGTGGTTCTATAGAGATTTTGACTTTACAGACTGGCTACTATATTCAATTGAAAGCCCTAACTCTGCTAATGCAAGAGGAGTTGCTCAAGGGCATATTTACACAAGAAAAGGAGTTCTAGTTGCATCTGTAGTTCAAGAAGGATTAGTTAGACCTTTAACTAAATGATAATAATTTTAACTTAGTATATTTGCATTAATTAGCTAAATGAAAAAAGAGGATTTTATTTATAATGATAATTTTGAAGCCCCATTAAGTGGTAGTTCTCATTGGGAATCTCCTAGTAATATTGCTTTAGTAAAGTACTGGGGAAAATCTGATATTCAAATACCCAAAAATACTTCTATTAGTCTCACATTAAATAAATGTTTAACCAACACAAAGCTGGACTTTAGCAAGAAAAAAAATAATTCAGAATTTGTAGATTTTGATATTTATTTTAATGAACAACTTAAATTAGATTTTAAGCCTAAAATCCAATCTTTTTTTCAAAGAATACTTAAATATTGCCCTTATATTTTAAGCTATAAATTTAAAATAAACACAAGCAACACATTTCCTCACAGCAGTGGAATTGCTTCATCTGCTAGTGGCATAAGTGCTTTAGCGCTTTGTATTATGTCACTTGAAAAACTTATTAACCCAAATATCGCGGATGACTATTTTTACATGAAGGCATCTTTTTTATCAAGATTAGGGTCTGGTAGCGCTTGTAGAAGTTTAAAAGGGAGTGTTAATTTGTGGGGGGCTCACTCATCTTTCAATACTAGTTCTAACTTATATTCAATTGAATTTCCATATAAAGTTCATGATATTTTCAACACTTATCATGATGCTGTATTGCTGGTTGACAAAGGAGTTAAAACAGTTTCTAGTACTGTAGGTCACAATCTTATGAATAGTCATCCATTCGCTGATAAAAGATTTCAAATTGCTCAACATAACATTGACAAGTTATCTGCTATTTTAAAAAATGGAGATACTAATGAATTTGTTAAACTTGTTGAGGATGAAGCTTTAATGCTTCATGGCTTAATGATGACTAGTGATCCGTCTTATATCCTTATAAAGTCTAAAACACTACAAATAATTGAAAGTATTCGTGAATTTAGATCTAAAAATAATATTCCAGTGTGTTTTACTTTAGATGCTGGAGCAAATGTTCATGTTTTATTTCCTGATAAATATTCAGATAGAGTTTACGATTTTATTGAGAGAAATTTAAAAATCCATTGTGAAAATAATTCATATATAAGAGATTGTGTTGGTTTTGGCGCTAAACAATTGTAAATTTGAATATTAAAAATAACTTATGAGGGGCCCGTTGTTTTATTCTAAAATACTATTATTCGGAGAGTATGGTATTATAAAAGATTCAAAAGGACTATCTATTCCATATAATTTTTATAATGGTGCTCTTAAAAGAACTGATGTAAATACTTCTTTCGCGAAGGATTCAAATTCTAAATTATTTAAGTTCTATGACTATTTAAAAAACTTAAATAGTCCAATAGTAAATTTTAATTTAGACAAATTTTATAATGATCTAAAATTAGGAATGTATTTTGATTCTTCTATCCCTGAAGGTTATGGAGTAGGCAGTAGTGGTGCATTAGTAGCTGCAGTTTATGATTATTATGCCAACGATAAAATAACTGTCTTAGAAAACCTTACAAGAGAAAAGCTTTTAAAATTAAAGGAGGTATTTTCTACTATGGAATCATTTTTCCACGGTAAATCTTCAGGTTTAGATCCATTAAACAGTTATTTAAGTATACCAATTCTTATAAACTCTAAAAAAGATATTAAAGTGACTGGTATACCATCTCAAGAAAGAGTTGGAGAAGGAGCTGTGTTTTTATTAGACAGCGGGGAGGTAAGTACCACTGCGCCAATGATTAATATTTTCATGGAAAGTATGAAAAAAGATGGTTTTAGAAAAATGCTAAATGATAAGTTCATCAAATACACAAATATGTGTGTTGAAGATTTTTTAAACGGTGATTTAAGTTCATTGTTTCAAAATACGAAAAAACTATCAAAAGTTGTTTTTGATAATTTCAAGCCAATGATTCCTAATAAATATCATTCTTTATGGCAAAAGGGAATAGATAATGATTCTTATTTTTTAAAACTTTGTGGTTCAGGTGGTGGAGGATATATATTAGGTTTTGCAAAAGATTTTGAAAAAGCAAAAAAAGAATTGGCTGGACACAAAATTGAAGTCGTTTATAACTTCTAGGGATTAACTCTATCGATATATCATGAAAGATATATTTTATAAATTTATAAGTTTATTTTCAGTAATTAGATTGTATAATATTTTTATTATAATAATTGCTCAATATTTTACATCTATTTTTATTATATCAATTGATAATTCAATTTCTAGTATTTTATTCGACTTTCAATTATTTCTTTTAATATTATCTTCATCTATTGCAATAGCTTCTGGCTATATTATTAATAATTTTTATGATTATGAAAAAGACCTTATTAATAAGCCAGTAAAATCTAAAATTGATAAAGTTGTTAGAAAAAGAACTAAACTAAGTCTTTATATTATTCTAAACTTTTTATGCATTTATACTTCATCATTAGTTTCTTGGAAGTCCGTTCTTTTTTTTTCAATCTACATATTTATGATATGGTTTTATTCCCATAAGTTAAAAAGAATATTATTTATCGGAAATATAGTTTCTTCTCTATTATCGGTCATTCCTTTTCTATTAATACTGATTTACTATAAAAATTTTGAGTTAATCATTTTCATGTACGCAATATTTCTATTTCTAGTTGTTTATATGCGTGAGATTATAAAGGATTTAGAAAATATTAAAGGTGACTTTACTTTAAATTATAGAACTATTCCAGTTGTTTATGGAGAGCAATTAAGTAAGTATTTATTAATGGTAATTTCTTTTGCTGTAGTTATTATAGTTTACCTTTTACTCACTTTTTTTGATACCGGAATGATGTACTATTATTATTATTTCAGTATTGCTACATTACTATTATTTACTATAGTTTTATGGAAATATAATTCGAAAAAATATTATAATTTACTTCACAATTTATTAAAATTTCTTATCGTACTGGGAGTTTTAAGTATTGTATTAATAGACTTTGATTTGTTCCTAGATAAATTTTATTTATTATTTAATTATTTAATTTAATACTTCTTAGATATATCTATATATCTTTGAAAAAAAATGTCATGGATAATAAAATTCGTTTAAATAAATTTATCTCCAACTCAGGAATATGCTCAAGAAGAGATGCAGACATGCACATCTCCATTGGAAGTGTTAAAGTTAATGGAAAAGTTGTTACTGAAATGGGTTACAAGGTTAATCTAGATGATGAAGTTCGGTTTGATGGGGCTCGAATATATCCTGAAAAAAAAGCTTATGTACTTTTAAATAAACCAAAAGGGTTTTCAACCACAGATAGTAAATCTAAAGGCAAAACAGTCATGGATTTAGTGTCTAATGCGACCAATGCTAAAATTAAGCCTATTGGTAGGTTAGGGCGAAATACTACAGGTTTATTACTATTTACCAATGATGAATTGATTATGAATAAATTTACCAATTCAAAAAAAGGAGTAGCTAGATTGTTTTATATAGAACTTGATAAAAATTTAAAGGCAGAGCATTTAAAACAGATCAAAGAAGGCTTTAAAATTGATGGTAAATTAGTTTCAGTTGAAGAAATTAGTTATGTAGAGAACTCTTCGAAAAAAGAAATTGGACTAAGTATAAAAAATACAGGAAACACTATTATAAGAACGATATTTGATCATTTCAAGTATGATATCATTAAACTTGATTGTGTAAAAATTGCAAACTTAACTAAGAAAGACATACCAAGGGGACATTGGAAAAACCTTACAGATTTAGAGGTAAATAATTTAAAGATGCTTTAGTTTTGTTTTGTAAACAAATAGAAATTTTTAAATTGATGATTTTTTTTACTAAAAATAATTATTTAAAAAATCTTTTAGTTCTAAAGTTGCGGTAACATTACATTGTCAATGACATGAATAACTCCATTGTATGCTTGGATATCAACAGCTATTATATTTGCAGTCCTACTATTTAAATCTACTAGTTGTGGTCCGGCTCCAACAGAAATACTCAAATCATCTCCGATTGTTGTAATTAACATACCATTGGATAAATCTTCAAATCTAACATTTGCCTCAGCAACTACATGGGTAGCTAAAGTTGATTCAAGAATAGCTGTATCAATATCATTTAATGATTCAAAACCAAGTTCAGAAAGTAATGAAGAAAATGCTTCATTTGTTGGCGCAAATAGTGTAAAAGGGGCTGGCTCGTTTGTTGTTGATAATATTGAAACTAGATCCTCACTTAGATCATCCCTTGTTAGAGCTGTAACTAAAGTTTCAAAACCAGGATTTGTAGAAGCAAATGTTACTACAGTCGGGAGTTCTATTAAAATATCGACTACGTGCACAACACCATTTGAAGCAGCTATATCTGGATTAAGGACATTTGTAACACCATTAAAAACAATACCGTTACTAGTTGAGAAATACATATTAAGAAAATCTCCATCTGTATTTGTAGCATTTGTTGATGTGTATCCACTACCGGCCCCGGTAAGATCAGAAGATTGCACTGTACCAGTAATGACATGGTTTAGTAGAATATTTTTGAGTACATCTGTAGGTACTTCATCCATTGAATTGAATCCATTAGTGCCTAACCAAAGTTCGAATGCAAAATTATTCGGTGCAAGGAGAGTATAGTTGCCATTATTTAAAAGACTTAGTAAATTACCATCGGCAGCACTTAGTGCAGCATTCAAATTGGTCAGATCAGAATTACTTGCTACAAATTCTGTTATAGTTGGTAAGAGGGGTAAGGGATAGCTTTCATTATCTTCTACATCACATGAAAAAAAAGACAAGGCTGTAAATAATTTCAAGGATAATTTGTTAAATTTTAAAGAAATATTCATTTTTGTTTGTTAAGTATTTTAAGCCAATAAATGAAAATTAAATAGTTTTAAGACTAAATGAAATGTTAAAAATCTTAGATTTAATAAAACTTTAACTTTTTAAAATTTCTTATTGTGAATACATGAAAAAAAATCTTTTGTGACTTTTTACATCTGTTTTTTTTAAGTTTTTAACTCTAAAACAATTTAATTAGTATTGCTGATTAATATTTTTTTTACTGAATCTATATATGTTCTCCCTATTACATATCTAACTCCGTCAATTTCAATACTATTTCCTTCAATTGATTCTACTTTATCTATAGAAATTGTAAATGAACGATGAATGCGGATAAATTTTTCACTAGGTAATTCTTCTGTAAAACTACTTAAAGTTTGATGAATAATAAATCTTTCGGTAGAAGTGGAAATCTTTAAATAATCTTTCAAGGATTCAATAACTAAAATCTCATCCAAATATACCTTTTGTAATTTCTTTTTATTGATTCTTAAAAAAACAAAGGGGCGATTATTTTTTGTTATGCTATTATTTTTTTTATTTTTTTCAATATTACTAAAAACTTTATTTATGCTTTTCATGAATCTAGGAAAGGAAATAGGTTTTACTAAATAATCAGTAACATCTAATTCATAAGTTTCAGCAGCATATTCTTTATAAGCAGTTGTAATTACAATAAGTGGTTTTTTTTCTAGACTTTTTATAAAGCTTAACCCATCAAAAACAGGCATATTAATATCTAAAAAGATTAAGTCTACATGATTATCTTTAAGAAAGTTAATTGCATCTATCGCGTTACTAAAAGTATCTGAGGCTATGTGGCTCAAGCGAAGGGAAATATACCCGGCCCTAGTTGAAGCGAATGACAGGGCGATGCAATTAAACGCAGCCATTAATTCATCAATGATCGTTGAGTTTATGTGTATTAGTTGATGCAGGTAAAAATCGATATCATGGATGTACCGAAGTTTAGGCTGAAGTTTTGAATTTGAAGCTTTGCCTTTTTTCATGAATGCAAAACAAGGATGTTAGACATGGCTGTTCACTCGCCTGAGTTACTCGACTTTTTTGATGTCATCGCTCTTGGCTATATGCTGGTTATATGGATTAGCTACGCCCAGTATGCAAAGTATCGAGCTAAGCAGGGTGACAAACAATCATTGTCACACTCGATGCATCTGCATCGGGTTCGTTGGGTCGAGCAGATGTTAGGGCGAGATATCCGTGTCATGGATGCCTCTTTGCTGGCAAGCCAGGAACGGGTTGTTGGTTTTTTTGCGTCGACAACGTTGATTCTGCTGGCGGCTATTTTTACTGCCGTTTCAGCCAGCGACGAAATTGCGATGTTAACTGGCGAGTTGGCGTTTGCGGTCAAGCAGACCGCCACACAAATTCAAACCAAGTTTATTCTTATCGCCGTGTTGCTGATCTATGCATTCTTTCAGATAACCTGGAGTCTTCGGCAGTATGGGTTCGTCGCTGTGCTGATGGGCGCGGCGCCGATGCCGGAGGATGATTTTAGTGACGCTGACCGGGCGCGATTTGTTCAGCAGATGGCACGTTTGATGGATGTTGCCGGGCACGATAACAACGCAGGGCTTCGCGCCTATTATTTCTGTCTGGCGATGGTATTCTGGATGCTGAATCCCTTTTTCTACATTGCCGCAACCACGCTAATTGTTGCGGTGTTGGCAAGGCGTGAATTTAAGTCCAAAACCGTCAAGACATTAGAAGCCGCACTGTAAGCATAGAACAAAGCAGGCACTAAAAATTTGATTGACTGAAATTTTAGATTAAAAATAAGGACAACCAATAATTCACTCGTTAGCTAATTTATTTAGTCAAAATCATTAGGAAATTCGATGAAGTTAATGCCTTCGGCAGCCCACGTGGCGAAAGAAATGATTGATGTCATGCAGCCGCTCGCTAGGTTTCTGTAGTTGACGGCGTCAAAACAAGTCGATTGATTTTATCAGTAATAATTTCTAATCTGAGCCTCTTGAATATTACAAAAACGTCCCGTTACACGCTTTAACGCTTAGAGAATTTGTGCTGTGGATTTTAAAGACTATTACAAGATACTGGACTTACCCCCTTCTGCGACGCAGGAGGAAGTTAAGCGCACGTACAAGAAATTGGCGCGCAAGTACCATCCCGACGTGAGTGAAGAAGCCGACGCGACGGCGAAGTTTCAGGCGGTCAGCGAAGCGTACGAAGTCCTGAAGAATAAGGACAAGCGCGCGGAGTATGATGAGCTGCGCGAATACGTCAATAATCCCAACCAATTTCAGAATGCGGGAGCAGGCCACGGACGATTCAATTCGGATGCCTCTGCCGAGAGTGGTCTGGATGACCTGCTTCGCTCCATCTTTGGTGATCAAGGTGGCTTTAGCGGCGGTGCGCAGGGGTTTAACGGACAACGTGGTGGCACGTTCAACGTGCGGGGTCAGGACATCCGTTATGACCTCGGTATTACATTGGAAGAAGCCTATGCTGGTGGTAAACGATCGTTGCGGCTGACCACACCTGGTGGCGATAAAACGATCAACGTCACCATTCCAAAAGGCGTGACGCAAGGCAAGGAACTGCGGCTAAAGGGTCAAGGTGAGCTTGGTCACGGCGAAGGACCGGCGGGTGACATATATCTTAAGATCTCATTCTTAAAGCATCCGCTGTTTGAAGTAGATGAGAACGATATTACCCTGGTATTGCCGGTGAGTCCTTGGGAAGCAGCACTGGGTGAAAGTGTTGAGGTTCAAACGCTCGGTGGCAAAGTTAATCTTAAAATACCTGCCGATAGCCAAAATGGTAAACGGCTTAGATTGAAAGGTCGAGGACTTGGCAGCGGTGACCAGTTTGTGATGCTTAAACTCGTCAACCCGCCGATTGAAACCGATGCCGATAAAGCGGCTTTCGAAGCGCTCAAAGATAAATTTAACTTCAAGCCGCGGGACGGTATGGCGAGGCCAGTATGAGTGAGCTTGTGTACACACTGATCGAGTTTTGTAGTGTTGCCAAGGTTGATGAGCAACGCGTCACCGAATTCGTTGAGCACGGTATTTTGGAACCGCAGTTGCGTCAGGATCAGTGGATTTTCCCCAGTGAAGCCCTAAGTCGTTGCCAACGTGCCGAGCGCATGCGGCAGGATCTGCAACTGGATCTTCATGGTGTTGCTTTGGCGCTAGAGCTGACCGAAAGAAATCAGAAATTAAGGCAACGCATTGATTATCTTGAGCAGCTTATAGATCGGCTCAGGCATTGAGATAAGGTTTTCTCAACATGACCAAAATCGCGCCTTCATTATTTCCCT
>CAXYEG010000012.1:0-32780 GCA_964275995.1 uncultured Flavobacteriaceae bacterium | reverse complement strand
GACTTTCTAATAAAAAAAGATAAACTAAGTCAGTATTTATGACCTTTGTTTTATAAAAATCCTTTATTTTCAACATTGTTGAAAATTTTGCATACCTATTATGTTGCCACGGAATTGTTTTATTTGAGTAATATTTAAGTTACGAAATAAAATGGTAACAAATATAATAGAAATTATAATTCTATCTCTTGTGCAAGGAGTGTCTGAATTTTTACCAATAAGCTCGTCTGCTCACTTAATTGTTGTATCTACTCTTTATGAGTTTAAATCAAGCTCTCTATTGATAGATGTAAGTTTGCATCTTGGGTCTTTAATAGCAATAATATTTTTTTTTAGAAAAGAACTAATTGATCTAAGAAATAATCAAAAATTATTATCATTAATGATTTTTGGCTCAATTCCACTTATTGTTGCTGGGTATATTCTTTATAAAACAGAATTAATTTTTGTATTAAGAAATATAGAAATAATTGCTTGGACTACCTTAATATTTGGAATTCTTTTATACTTTGCAGACAAATGTAGGTTTGATAAAAAAATATCATCTAATTTAAATTTAAAAACAATATTATATATTGGTTCGTTTCAAATACTTGCATTAATACCAGGAGTAAGTAGAGCGGGAATTATAATTACTGCTGCAAGAATATTTAAATTTAATAGATTTGATTCAAGTAAAATTTCTTTTTTACTAGCTATACCTGCTTTGGCAGGTGCAAGCATATTAGGCTTAAAAGATATTATTGATCAAAGTTTTGAATTTAACTATCATGCATTTATAGCAATTGCTTTATCTTTTTTATTTTCTTTTTTCACTATAAAATTTTTTTAAAATATATTAACAAATTTTCTTTAAGTCTTTTTGTAATTTATAGAATTTTACTTGCAATAATTCTATTTATTATAATATATAATTAGTCTTTTTTAAATATTGGTACTAGTTGAGAAAACAAAACTCCAAATAAAATAAATAAACAACCAAATAAATTGTTAATATCTAAAACCTGATCTAATAAAATCCAGGCTGCGATAGTTGCAAACATTCCCTCTAAAGAAAAAATTATTGCTGATGGAGCAGGGGCGATATTTTTTTTGTGCATATATCTGTAATACAAATGCAAGCCCTCCAGATAAAACACCAGCGTATAAAATTTGAAATTTTTCTTTAAGAATATTTGACCAAATAAAATCTTCAAAAATTAACCCTATAATCAATGATAAAGAAGCAACAATTAGAGTTTGGATTGCACCAATTGTTAGGGGTAGGTTATAATTTTCTATAATTTTACCTGTAAAAATAATATGTGTGCTCCAAAAAAAAGCACCCATTATTACAAGTGTGTCACCCATTCTAACTGTTGCATTATAAAAATTAGTTAGAAGATATCCACCCATTACACATAAAAAAACAGATGGCCAAATGCTCCAGTGGATAGGCTTTTTGTTCATAAAAAAGATAATAAAAGGAACCATTGGAACATAAAAAATTGTGAAAAATGCAGCATTAGCAACATCTGTAATCTTCAATTGAATAACCTCTGTATCTTAAAATACCTTTCTCCCCGTCTAGATAAGTTATTTTACTTTCACACGAAGCAGTATTTTTAAAACCTGGATCAATAGTAGTAACTCCACCTGTTAGGGCTCTTAGTTGTTTAAGATCAATAGACAGTTCATTTTCAGAACCTAAAACAAGAGGGAAATCAAATTCCTGATTATTTATAATAAGTTTAGCTTTTTTTGACATTTGAATTTTTATATTAAGGAATGCAAAAGTACGAAATATCTACGAATTATTAAAACATATAAGACTATGCCTTAAACACACTCGCTTGAGGGAAGAAAGCTTTAGAGCCTAATTCTTCTTCAATTCTCAACAACTGATTGTACTTAGCCATACGATCACTCCTTGAAGCAGAACCTGTCTTAATTTGACCTGTTGTAAGCGCAACTGCTAGATCAGCAATTGTATTATCTTCTGTCTCACCGGATCTGTGAGACATCACAGATGTAAAACCAGCACGATGAGCCATTTCTACAGCTTTTATTGTTTCAGTAAGACTGCCTATTTGGTTAACTTTGATTAATATTGAATTAGCAATTGACTCATCAATACCTCTAGAAAGTCTATCTACATTAGTTACAAATAAATCATCACCAACAAGTTGAATTTTATCACCAATTAGTTCTGTTAAATATTTCCATCCATCCCAATCATTTTCATCCATTCCGTCTTCTATTGAAATAATCGGATATTTTGAGGCTAAACTTGCTAGGTAGTCAGCTTGCTCTTTACTAGTTCTCACCTGACCTTGATCACCTTCAAATTTCTTATAATCATACACATTGTTTTCATAAAACTCGGCGGCTGCACAATCTAACGCTATCATTATTTCTTTACCAAAAGAATAACCTGCATTTTTTACTGCTAAAGCTATAGTATCTAAAGCATCCTCAGTTCCTTCTAAGACTGGAGCAAACCCACCCTCATCTCCTACTGCTGTACTTAATTTTCTGCTTTTTAAAACTAACTTTAAATGATGAAATATTTCACTACCCATTTGCATTGCATGTGTAAAAGATTTTGCAAGCACTGGTATAATCATAAACTCTTGAAAAGCTATTGGAGAATCACTATGAGAACCACCATTAATAATATTCATCATTGGAACAGGTAATGTACACACATCATCTCCGCCTATATATCTGTATAATGGTATTTTTTTCTCCGCTGCAGCTGCCTTAGCAACCGCCAAAGAAACTCCTAAAATTGAGTTTGCACCTAAATTAGATTTATTAGGAGTCCCATCTAAATTTATCATTTTAACATCAATTTCAGTTTGATCAAAAACAGATAATCCAATAATTGATGGTGCTAAAATATCATTTACATTATTTACCGCTTTCATCACTCCTTTACCCATATAATCAGAACCACCATCTCTTAATTCAACTGCTTCATGTTCACCAGTTGAAGCTCCAGATGGAACAGCAGCTCTTCCGATTGAACCATTTTCAGTTATAACATCAACTTCAATTGTTGGGTTACCTCTTGAATCAAAGATTTGTCTAGCATGAATTTTTTTAATATTGGACATAAGATTTTTTTATAAATAATCCTTACAAAAATATTAATTATATATAGATTTTTCTCTATTAAATGGGGATAATTAACGAAAACGTAATAGTAAAAGATTTAACAATCAATTACTACTTACTCATATTCTCAATAAATTCATCAAACAAATATGAGGAATCATGTGGCCCTGGGCTAGCCTCGGGATGAAATTGAACAGAAAAGCAATTACTATTTTTAAGTTTTATTCCAGCTACTGTATCGTCATTTAAATGAATATGTGTTATTTCTACATTTTCATTAGCTAGCGATTCTTCTTTATTTACAGCAAAACCATGATTTTGAGAAGTGATTTCCCCTTTACCAGTTGTAAGGTTTTTAACTGGGTGATTTATACCTCTGTGACCATTGTGCATTTTGTAGGTAGAGATTCCATTGGCCAATGCAATAATTTGATGACCTAAACATATACCAAATAGAGGTAGATTATGTTCAATAATTTTCTTCGCAACTTCTTGAGCACTTTTCAATGGCTCTGGATCTCCAGGTCCATTAGACAAAAAATAGCCATCAGGATTCCACTCCTTCATTTCATCAAATGATGCGTTAAATGGAAAAACTTTAACATACACATCTCTTTTAGCTAAGTTTCTTAAAATATTTTTTTTAATGCCTAAATCCAAAGCAGCAACTTTGAATTTAGAACTTTCATTACCATAATAATAAGCAGACTTAGTAGATACCTTAGAGGCAAGTTCTAAACCTTCCATAGATGGAACATCAGTTAATTTCTTAGATAAAGAATCTATATCATCTACATCTGTAGTGATAACAGCATTCATAGCGCCATTATCTCTTATATAACTAACCAAAGCCCTAGTGTCAATATCAGAAATTGCAAAAAGATTATTCTTATTTAAGAATTCCTCTAAAGAACTATCAGCTAATTCTCTAGAATAGTTGTAACTAAAATTTTTACATATTAAACCAGAAATTTTTACAGAATCAGATTCTGACTCATCATTAACCACTCCATAATTACCTATATGTGGATTAGTCATAATCATTAATTGACCGAAATAAGAAGGATCTGTATAAATTTCCTGATACCCAGTCATTCCTGTATTGAAACAAACCTCTCCAAATGCAGTACCTTCACCAAAGACAGACTTCCCATAGAATATAGTGCCATCGGACAGTAATAAAATTGCTTTTTTTCTTTTCTTGTATTCCATATAATATAAACTACAGTAAAAATAAATATAATAATCAATATTATAATTATTAATAAATAAAAAAAGAGGCTAAATTATAACCTCTTTATTAACAATTTTAAAATATACGAATTAAGAAATTGTATAGATATTATATATTACTGTAATATTCTAAAAGTTTTATTATATCATCTACTTTCTTTAAAGAAAGAGAATTTGACTCGATAAACATATCGAGTTTGGATGTATTTAATTTATCCATCTTAAGGAGCCTATAAATAGATTTCTTTTTAAGCTTTACAGGGTTAATAGACCCATTTAACATTATAAAAAATTCTTCACCACGTACATATCTATCGTTAGGTCTATTTACCATAGGATTCGCAGAACCTGAAATTAACTTAACCTCAAATCCCTTCATAAATTTATACTGATCTGTATCATATAACATTTCATATACTCTATTATCATCGTCGTAATAAAAGTTCTTGTAGATCTTATTATTTATTACAATTTTTTTGATGTTGTTAAATGTGAACGAAAATATAGAATCTGATTCATTCATTTTAGCTTCAAATGAATTTCTCTTAAGATTCAAATTAACTCGTTTGACAAGAAACTTATCATCTGATATAGTATGAATTACCGCAGTATTATTCCAGCCTTCAAACAAATGAACAGTACCGTCTATATATCTTTTGGGATTATAGAACATCATGGAGTTTCCATAACTAGCGCCATTTCCAGAAGCTAATTGGGCATAATTTTCCATAGCTTGGCTTCCACCAACATCGACAGAATTTGTCTGAGCAAATGAAATTGATACAGAAAACAAAAATGAAATAAATAAAAGTAAATGTCTCATAAAAAAAGGGTTTTAGTTCTTTAAATGATTGATTGGGGCTCTATTTTTCCTCAGATGATTCAGGCTTTTCAGTGGTAGTTTCGTCTTCAATATTAGCATCTGTATCTTCAACAGGTGCTTCAGTAGTCTCAGTGGATACTTCAGAAACATTCGTTGGCTCAACCGCAGCATCAGCAGACTCATTAGGTTCAGCAATAGCATCATCATTTACGGGAGACACAACTGCTTCAGAAGATTCTATTTGTACATCATCAACTTTGGATACGGTACTTTTTTTACGCCTTCTAGTAGAAGATTTCTTCTTTTTACCAGCATCATATGTTTCATTATAATCTACAAGCTCAATCATTGCCATATCAGCATTATCACCAAGCCTATTACCTAATCTGATTACTCTAGTGTAACCACCAGGTCTATCAGCAATTTTAGCTGATACATCACGAAATAATTCAGCAACAGCTTCTTTTTGTCTCAGTCTAGAAAAAACGATTCTTCTATTTTGAGTTGTATCACTTTTAGACTTAGTTATAAGAGGCTCAACAAATTGTTTTAATGCTTTAGCTTTAGCAGTAGTTGTATTGATTCGTTTATGTTCTATTAAAGAACAAGCCATATTAGCTAACATAGATTTTCTATGAGCTGTTTTTCTTCCTAAGTGGTTTATTTTTTTTCCGTGTCTCATTATTCAATTTATTTAAACTCTAATAAAGTTAGTCTTTATCTAATTTATATTTTGTTAGATCCATTCCGAAATTTAATCCTTTGACAATCACTAGCTCCTCTAATTCAGTAAGAGATTTTTTTCCAAAGTTTCTAAATTTCATAAGGTCATTTTTGTTAAATGAAACTAAATCACCTAAAGTATCAACTTCTGCAGCTTTTAAACAATTTAAAGCACGAACAGAAAGATCCATATCAATCAATTTAGTCTTAAGTAATTGACGCATGTGTAAAGACTCTTCATCATAAGTTTCTGTCTTAGCAATTTCATCAGCTTCAAGGGTAATTCTTTCATCTGAGAATAACATGAAGTGGTGTATCAATATTCTAGCTGCATCAGTTAATGCATCTTGTGGATTAATAGAACCATCTGTCATGATTTCAAAAACTAACTTTTCGTAATCAGTTTTTTGCTCTACTCTAAAGTTTTCAACAGAGTATTTTACATTTTTTATTGGAGTAAAAATAGAATCTGTAAAAATTGTTCCAATTGGGGCCGAAGATTTTTTATTTTCTTCTGCAGGAACATAACCTCTACCTTTTTCAATAGAAAGCTCCATTTGAATTTTAACTTTAGAATCTAAGTTACAAATAACCTGATCTGAGTTTAAAATTTGAAACCCAGAAATAAATTTTTGAAAATCCCCAGCAGTGATTTTATCTTGTCCTGAAAGAGAAATAGAAACAGTCTCATTATCAACTTCTTCGATTTGTCTTTTAAAACGTATTTGTTTTAAATTTAAAATTATTTCAGTAACATCTTCTACAACACCAGAGATTGTTGAAAATTCGTGATCAACTCCTTCAATTTTTACCGAAGTTATTGCGAAACCTTCAAGAGATGATAATAAAACTCTTCTAAGAGCATTACCAACTGTTAAGCCGTAACCAGGTTCAAGTGGTCTGAATTCGAATTTACCATCGAAATCAGTTGAATTAATCATTATTACTTTATCCGGTTTTTGAAAATTTAATATTGCCATAATACTTTGTATATTAATTATTATTTTGAGTACAATTCAACAATGAACTGTTCGTTAATATTTTCTGGAATTTGAATTCTTGCAGGGATTGATACATAAGTTCCTTGCATTTGATCGCTATTCCAAGTGATCCATTCAAATACACTTGAAGAATTAGAAAGTGCTCTTTCTATAGTTTCAAGAGATTTAGACTTTTCTCTAACAGCTACAACATCTCCAGGCTTTAAACTATAAGATGGTATATTAACTATGCCACCGTTAACAGTAATATGTCTGTGAGATACAAGTTGTCTTGCTCCACTTCTTGAATTTGATAAACCCATTCTGAAAACAACATTATCTAATCTAGATTCACAAAGTTGTAATAAAACTTCACCAGTAATTCCAGTAGCAGCAGTAGCTTTTTTGAACATGTTTCTAAATTGCTTTTCTAAAATACCATATGTATATTTAGCTTTTTGCTTCTCCATAAGTTGTACAGAGTACTCAGATTTTTTTCCACGTCTACGAGTGTTACCATGTTGACCTGGAGGGTAATTTCTTTTTTCGAAAGACTTATCTTCTCCGAAGATAGCCTCACCGAATTTTCTTGCAATTTTTGTTTTTGGACCAGTATATCTTGCCATTTCTTTTGTTTTTTTAGAGTAACTATGAATTAAGGTCTTAATCTAATCCTTCGATAGTATTTTGTCTCTGATTTATACTTAATTATTATTAAACTCTTCTACGTTTTGGAGGTCTACACCCATTGTGAGGAGTTGGAGTCACATCAATGATTTCTGCGACTTCAATACCTGCATTGTGTATAGATCTAATTGCTGATTCTCTCCCGTTTCCAGGACCTTTTACATATACTTTAACTTTTCTCAATCCAGCGTCTTTTGCAACACCTGCTGCATCTTCTGCAGCTAATTGAGCAGCATAAGGAGTGTTTTTCTTTGAACCTCTAAAGCCCATCTTACCTGCAGATGACCAAGAGATAACGTCTCCTTTTTTGTTAGTTAATGATATTATAATGTTGTTAAATGAAGCAACAATATGTGCCTCACCTATAGAATCAACTATTACTTTACGCTTTTTAGTACTTGACTTTGCCATATTACTAATTATTATTATTTAGTTACTTTTTTCTTGTTCGCAACTGTTTTTCTTCTTCCTTTTCTAGTTCTAGAGTTGTTTTTAGTTCTTTGACCTCTTAATGGTAAACCAGATCTATGTCTAATACCTCTATAACACCCAATATCCATTAATCTTTTAATGTTTAATTGAGTTTCGGATCTTAATTCTCCTTCAATAGTGAAAGAGCTTACAGCCTCACGAATTTTACTGATATCTGAATCAGACCAGTCATTAACTTTAACGCTGTCATCAACACCCGCTGACATCAAAATTTCTTTTGCACGAGTTCTACCTATTCCGAAAATATAGGTAAGGGAAATAACTCCTCTTTTTTGTTTTGGTATATCTACACCTGCTATTCTTGCCATAATTAACCTTGTCTTTGTTTAAACCTTGGATTCTTTTTGTTTATCACATAAAGTCTACCTTTTCTACGTACGATTTTACAATCTGCACTTCTCTTTTTTACTGAAGCTCTTACTTTCATGATTTATTAATATCTATATGTTATGCGAGCCTTAGATAAATCATAAGGACTCATTTCTAATTTAACTTTATCTCCTGGTAATAATTTAATATAATGCATACGCATCTTACCAGATATATGTGCAGTCACAATGTGACCATTTTCTAATTCTACTCTAAACATTGCATTCGACAATGCTTCTATTATTGAGCCATCTTGCTCTATTGCTGCTTGCTTTGCCATTAGATTCCTGTTTTTCTATTTTTACCTGCCTTCATTAATCCATCGTAATGTTTATTTAACAAATACGAATTAACTTGTTGCATAGTATCAATGGCTACACCAACCATAATTAATAAAGATGTACCTCCAAAAAATAATGCCCATCCTTGTTGAACGTCCATAAATTGAACGACAAAAGCAGGAAATACGGCAATTAATGCTAAAAACACAGATCCTGGAAGTGTAATATGAGACATAATTTTATTCAAATATGTGTCTGTTTCTGTTCCAGGTCTAATTCCAGGGATAAAACCACCACTTCTTTTCAAATCATCTGCCATTTTACTGGTTGGAACAGTAATAGCAGTGTAGAAGAATGTAAATATCATTATCAATAGTCCAAACACAACATTATACCATAATCCAAAAATATCACTAAAATTAGAGATCATCCATTGGCCAATAGAGTAGTCTTTTAACAAACTAGAGCCTCCAATCAAACCAGGTACAAACATTAATGCTTGAGCAAAGATTATAGGCATTACACCTGATGCATTTAATTTTAAGGGTAAAAATTGTCTAGAACCAGAAATATTTTTTTCATAACTACCAGATGCAGTTCTTCTAGCGTATTGAACAGCTATTCTTCTAACAGCCATAACTAAGTATACTGAAGCAAGAATTATTAACCACCATATAACTAGCTCAATTAAAATCATCATTAGACCTCCATTAGATCCAGTAACTCTGGCTGCATATTCTTGTATAAATGACTGTGGCATTGTAGCAATAATTCCTACAGTAATTAATAAGGAAATACCATTTCCAATTCCTTTATCAGTAATCTTTTCTCCTAACCACATAGCAAAAATACAACCTGTCACTAATATAATAGTTCCTGTAAAAAAGAACAAAGGTCCTTGACCAAGTAGAAATGCTTCTTGAGGAATACCAAACATTATATCTAAACTGGCTAAATATCCAGGAGCTTGAACCAAACATATACCAATGGTAAGCCATCTTGTAATTTGAGTGATTTTTTTCTGACCACTAGCACCTTCTTTTTGAAGTTTTTGAAGATATGGAATCGCAATTCCCATCAGTTGTACTACAATTGAAGCGGATATATACGGCATAATTCCAAGTGCAAATACAGAAGCATTTGCAAAAGCTCCACCAGTAAATGCATTTAACAATCCAAGTATACCTTCTGATGTTTCAGACTTTAAACTGCCTAGCATCTCTGCATCAATACCGGGAAGAGTTATTTGAGCACCAAAACGGTAAACAACTAACATGAACAAAGTAAAAAGAATTCTATCCTTTAACTCAGTTATATTCCAAATATTTTTTAATGTATCTATAAACTTCATATATAATTATAATGTTACTGCTTCTCCTCCAGCTGCTTCAATTGCACTTTTTGCTGAAGCTGTAAATTTATGAGCAGTTACTTTAATTTTTGCTTTTAATTCTCCTCTTCCTAGAATCTTTACTAGTTCATTTTTTCTAGCTAATCTTAATTCAACAATAGAATTAAAATCTAATTCATCTTTAACTTTCTTATTATCTACCAATTCTTGAATAACATCTAAATTTATTCCTTGATATTCTTTTCTATTAATATTAGTAAAACCAAATTTAGGCACACGTCTTTGTAGTGGCATTTGACCTCCTTCAAATCCTATTTTTCTAGAATAACCAGATCTAGACTTAGCACCTTTATGACCTCTAGTAGCAGTACCACCTTTACCAGATCCTTGACCTCTACCTATTCTTTTACTATTGTTATTAACTGATCCTTCAGCAGGTTTTAAATTACTTAAATCCATTCTAAGTGTTTTTTTTATTAAGCTTCTTTAAAAGAAACTAAATGATTAACTTTTTTTATCATACCAAGAATATTAGCAGTCGCATCATGTTCAATACTTTGACCAATTCCTTTAAGACCAAGAGCAACTAAAGTTCTTTTTTGTCTCTGTGTACGGTTTATTGCACTTCTTTGTTGTGTTATTATTATCTTCTTCATCTTGTTATCCGTTAAAAACTTTTTGTAAAGATATACCTCTATTTTTAGCTATTGTATTAGCATCTCTCAGATTCAATAAAGCCTCAAAAGTAGCTTTTACTACATTATGTGGATTTGAAGAACCTTGAGATTTGGATAATACATCATGTACTCCAACTGCTTCAAGAACAATTCTCAATGCACCACCAGCAATTACACCAGTACCAGGTGCTGCAGGAATTATATTAACTCTCGCACCTCCAAATTTACCTTTTTGCTCATGCGGAAGAGTTCCTTTTATAAGAGGAATTCTCACTAAATTCTTTTTTGCATCTTCTACTGCTTTTGCAATAGCACTTGCAACATCTTTAGATTTTCCTAATCCATGACCTACTACTCCGTTACCATCTCCTACAACAACAATTGCAGAAAAACCAAAAGCTCTACCACCTTTAGTCACTTTAGTAACTCTTTGCACACCAACTAAACGATCCTTAAGATCTAATCCACTTGGTTTTACTGATTCTACGTTTTGATACATATATTAAAATTTAAGTCCTCCTTCTCTAGCTCCATCGGCTAAAGATTTCACACGTCCATGATATAAATAACCTGCTCTGTCAAATGATACTTTACTAACACCTAACTTAACAGCTTTTTCTGCTAATGTCTTTCCTACTAATGAAGCAATATCTTTTTTACTTCCTTCAATAGTAATGATTTCTTTTTCTCTAGAAGAACAAGCGCATAAAGTTTTACCTGAAACATCGTCAATTAATTGAGCGTATATCTCTTTATTGCTTCTATACACAGATAGTCTAGGGCTAATTGCAGTACCAGAAATTATTTTTCTGATTCTGTTTCTAATTCTTTGTCTTCTATCTTGCTTTGTTAATGCCATAATTCTATTTTTTTTAAGCAGATTTACCTGCTTTTCTTCTTACTTGTTCACCTACAAATCTTACTCCTTTTCCTTTGTAAGGTTCAGGACTTCTAAAGCCTCTAATTTTAGCAGCTACTTGACCTATAAGTTGTTTATCAATTGATGTTAATTTAACAATTGGATTTTTTCCTTTTTCAGAAATAGTTTCTACTTTAACTTCAGGAACTACTTGTAAAACTATATTATGAGAAAAACCTAATGCTAAATCAAGTTTTTGACCTTGATTAGTTGCTCTATAACCAACACCCACAAGTTCTAATTCTTTAGTCCATCCAGTAGTAACTCCTGAAACCATATTACTAATCAATGCTCTATATAAACCATGTTTAGCTTTATGATCTTTATGTTCAGAAGGTCTAGATAATATAACAGAATTATCTTCAATTTTAATAGTAATATCTGAAAACTCTTGTCTTAATTCACCTAACTTGCCTGTAACTGTTACAACATTTTCTTGAATGTTTACAGTAACACCTTCGGGTATCGATACTGGGTTATTTCCTATTCTTGACATTATCTTATCTTTAAATTAGTATACGTAACAAATTACCTCACCACCTACATTGTGTCTTTTTGCCTGCTTAGCCGTCATAACTCCTCTTGAAGTGGAAACGATAGCAATTCCAAGACCATTTAAAATTCTAGGTAAGTCATTAGAATTTGAATATTTACGTAAACCAGGTTTACTTAGTCTTTGTATTTTTTTGATTACAGATTCTTGACTCAGTTTATTGTATTTAAGTGCAATTTTAATTACACCCTGAACTGTAGAATCTTCAAATTTATAACTTAAAATATATCCTTGATCGAATAAAATTTTAGTAATTTCTTTCTTTAGATTAGAAGCAGGTATCTCAACTACTCTGTGTTTAGCAGCGACAGCATTTCTAATTCTTGTTAAATAATCCGCTATTGGATCTGTATACATAGTTTTTAATTTTATGATTATGGTTTTTAACTTTTTTGTTAAACCTTTAACCAGTTAATATTACCAGCTGGCTTTTCTTACACCTGGGATTAATCCTTTATTTGCCATTTCTCTAAACATAACTCTTGATAATCCAAAAGTTCTCATGTAACCTTTCGGTCTACCTGTTAATTTACATCTATTATGCATTCTGACAGGGGACGCATTTTTAGGTAGCTTTTGTAATCCTTCAAAATCTCCAGCTGCTTTTAAAGCTTTTCTTTTTTCAGCATATTTTGCTACTGTTTTTGCTCTTTTTACCTCACGGGCTTTCATTGATTCTTTAGCCATAGTTTAATTTTTTTTAAATGGTAAACCTAATTCAGTTAATAATGATTTTGCTTCCTTGTCTGTATCAGCACTAGTAACAAAAGTTATATCCATACCTGAAATCTTGTTGACTTTATCAATATTGATTTCTGGAAAAATAATTTGCTCTACGACACCTAAGTTATAATTACCTCTACCATCAAAACCAGTAGCTTTGATTCCATTAAAGTCTCTAACTCTAGGGAGTGCAGATGTAACTAAACGATCTAAAAATTCGTACATTTTCTCTCCTCTTAAAGTTACTTTAACTCCAATTGGCATACCTTTTCTTAATTTAAAGGTAGCAACATCCTTTTTAGAGATAGTTGCGACAGCTTTTTGGCCAGAGATATTTGTAATTTCTTCGACAGCGTAGTCAATTAATTTTTTATCCGATACCGCAGCACCTACACCTTTAGAAATAACTATTTTCTTAAGCTTAGGAACTTGCATAACATTTTTGTATCCAAACTCTTCCTTAAGGTTACTAATAACCTTACTATTATATTCTTGTTTTAATCTTGGTACGTAACTCATAATTATATTACTTCATTAGATTTTTTTGAAAATCTTACTTTCTTATTATCATCTATTCTATATCCTACTTTTGTTGTTTCACCAGACGATGTCAACAAAGAGACATTAGAAACATGAATAAAAGCTTCTTTTTCAACTATTCCACCTTGTGGGTTTTGAGCATTAGGTTTCATATGTTTTTTAACCATATTTACACCTTCAACTAATAACCTATTTTTATCAGATACTATTTTAAGTACTTTACCTTCTGAACCTTTATTGTTCCCAGTAATTACTTTCACATTATCTCCCGTTTTAATTTTAATCTTTTTCATAATAATTTATTATAATACTTCTGGTGCTAAAGAAACGATCTTCATAAATTGTTTATCTCTTAGTTCACGTGCAACAGGTCCAAATACTCTTGTTCCTTTCATTTCTCCAGCTGCATCTAAAAGAACACAAGCGTTATCATCAAATCTGATATATGTTCCATCAGGTCTTCTAACTTCTTTCAATGTTCTAATAACAACTGCTGTTGAAACTTCACCTTTTTTTACTGTTCCATTTGGAGTAGCAGCTTTTACTGAAACTACAATTTTATCTCCAACCGAAGCATATCTTCTTTTGGTACCTCCTAAAACTCGGATAGTTAAAACTTCCTTAGCTCCAGTGTTATCGGCAACTTTTAATCTTGACTCTTGTTGTAACATAATTACTTAGCTCTTTCAATTATTTGTACTAATCTCCAACATTTAGATTTACTTAAAGGTCTTGTTTCCATGATCTTTACAGTATCACCAATATTGCAATCGTTTGTTTCATCGTGTGCAACATATTTTTTTGTTTTTAACACGAATTTACCATACATAGGGTGTTTAACCTTTTTAACTTCAGAAACAACAATAGATTTCTCCATTTTGTTACTAGTAACAACTCCTACACGTTCTTTTCTTAAATTTCTTTTTTCCATTTTCAATAGAATAAGTTTATTGTATTTCTCTTTTAGTTATCTCCGTGGCTATTCTAGCTACAGTTCTTCTTAATGTTCGAAGCTGTATTGGATTTTCTAAAGGAGATACAGCGTGAGTCATTTTTAACTCGCTATAGCTCTTTTTAGATTCTCCAAGTCTTTCACTTAGCTCTTCGTTTGATAATTTTAATATTTCTGACTGTTTCATTTTAATAAATATTAAGCTTCGTAATCTCTTGCAATTACAAACCTAGTTTTAACTGGTAATTTTTGTGCAGCTAACCTTAATGCTTCTTTTGCAACATCTAATGGTACACCACCTACTTCAAATAAAATTCTACCTGGTTTAACAACAGCAGCCCAATATTCAACAGCACCTTTTCCTTTACCCATACGAACCTCTAAAGGTTTTTTCGTAATTGGCTTATCAGGAAATATTTTAATCCATAATTGACCTTCTCTTTTCATAAATCTAGTTGCTGCAATTCTGGCAGCTTCTATTTGTCTAGAAGTCAAAAAATTAGAATCCAATGATTTAATTCCATACATTCCGTTAGAAAGTATAGTTCCTCTACCAGAATTTCCTTTCATTCTTCCCTTTTGGACTTTACGATATTTTGTTCTCTTAGGTTGTAACATTACTTTTTATTATAATTTATTTTCTTCTTCTTGATTTATTTCCAGCATTTCTACCACCAGACTTACCTTGTTTTTTAGATAATCCGACTAAAGGAGATAATTCTCTCTTTCCATATACTTCACCTTTCATAATCCAAACTTTTATTCCAAGTCTACCATAAGTAGTATGCGCTTCAACTAATGCATAATCGATATCAGCTCTAAAAGTCGATAATGGAATTCTTCCATCTTTATAATGTTCGTTTCTTGCCATTTCAGCACCATTTAAACGACCACTAATTTGTATTTTAATACCTTCTGCATTCATTCTCATTGCAGCAGCAATAGACATCTTAATAGCTCTTTTGTAAGAAATTCTGTTTTCAATTTGTCTAGCAACACTGGATGCTACTAAATAAGCATCTACTTCAGGTCTTTTGATTTCATAAACATTCAACTGAACTTCTTTTCCTGAAATCTTTTTTAATTCTTCCTTAAGTTTATCAACTTCCTGACCTCCTTTACCAATAATGATACCTGGTCTAGCAGTTGTAATTGTAACAGTAACAATTTTTAGAGTTCTTTCAATTATAACTCTAGAAACACTTGCTTTAGCAAGTCTTACATATATGTATTTTCTAATTTTATCATCTTCAGCTAGCTTATCACCATAATCATTTCCACCATACCACATAGACTCCCAGCCTCTAATAATTCCTAATCTATTCCCTATTGGATTTGTCTTTTGTCCCATTTATTAAATGCTTTGAGTGTTATTTTTAGAATCTAACACAATAGTAACGTGGTTAGATCTTTTTCTAATTCTATGAGCTCTCCCTTGTGGAGCTGGTCTTAATCTTTTTAACATTGAACCACTATCAACAGTAATTCTAGAAACATATAGTTCAGCATCCTCAACATTTAAACCTTCATTTTTTGCTTCCCAGTTAGAAATAGCAGATAAAAGTAATTTTTCTAATCTTCTAGAAGCTTCTTTTTGACTAAATCTTAATATGTTTAATGCTCTATCAGCCATTTTACCTCTAACAAGATCAGCAACTAAACGCATTTTTCTAGGAGATGTAGGACAGTTGTTTAGCTTTGCAAAAGCAACTTTCTTTTTCTCAGACTTAATAGTCTCCGCCATTTTAGTTTTACGACTTCCCATAACTTTTATTTTTTTCCTTTATTTTTAGCACCCATGTGACCTCTAAAAGATCTTGTAGGAGAAAACTCACCTAATTTATGACCAACCATATTCTCAGTTACATAAACTGGAATAAACTGACGTCCATTATGAACAGCAATTGTTTGACCAACAAAATCTGGAGTAATCATACTAGCTCTAGACCAAGTTTTGATTACTGTTTTCTTATTACTTTCAATATTTTTAGCGACCTTTTTATCCAATTTATAGTGAACGAATGGTCCTTTTTTTAATGATCTTGACATAACTTAATTATTTCTTTCTACGTTCAATAATGTATTTATTACTTGCTTTAGTTTTAGATCTTGTTCTATAACCTTTTGCTGGAATACCATTTCTTGATCTTGGGTGACCACCAGAAGATTTTCCTTCACCACCACCCATTGGGTGATCGACTGGATTCATAACTACTGGTCTAGTTCTTGGTCTAATACCAAGCCATCTAGATCTACCGGCTTTACCGGAAACTAATAATTGGTGATCTGAATTAGACACAACACCTATAGTAGCAGAACAAGTTTCAAGAATTAATCTAGTTTCTCCAGAGGGAAGTTTAACCGTAGCAAACTTACCATCTCTAGCCATTAATTGAGCAAAAGCACCAGCACTTCTTGCCATAACAGCACCTTGTCCAGGTCTTAACTCAATACAAGAAATAATAGTACCTAATGGTATTTTTGATAATGGCATGCAATTACCAATTTCAGGTGCAACTCCGTCTCCTGAGACAACGTTTTGACCAACTTTTAAACCATTTTGAGCAATCATATACCTCTTATCACCATCTTGGTAACATAAAAGAGCAATAAATGCAGTTCTATTAGGATCGTATTCAATTGACTTAACTTCAGCTGGAATTCCAGACTTGTCTCTTTTAAAGTCAATTATTCTATATCTTTTCTTATGACCACCACCTTTGTAACGCATGGTCATTTTTCCTTGACTATTTCTACCACCAGATCTTTTTTTCGGAACAAGTAAACTTTTTTCCGGCTTATCAGTTGTAATGGCATCATAGCCGTTTACAACTCTAAATCGCTGTCCTGGTGTTATTGGTTTTAATTTTCTTACTGACATTTCTTTCTAATTACATGTTAGCATACAAATCTATAGACTCACCTTCCGCCAGTTGTACAATTGCCTTCTTAACAGCATTTGTTTTACCATTTTGGATACCTGCCTTTGTGTGACGAGTGTTCCTGTCTGGACGGACATTAATAGTACGAACTTTTTCAACAGAAACGCCATAAGCTTTTTCAACGGCTTTTTTTATTTCTACTTTGTTCGACTTAACGTTAACTTGAAAAGTATAACGATTATTTAACTCACTATCGTTAGTAGCTTTTTCAGTTATTATTGGTTTAATCAAGATATTCATATCTTACTTATTTACTTAAATTTAATTCAATTCCCTCTAATGCACTTTCTACCAACACTAGTTGATCCGCATTTAGTAATTTATAAGTACTTAATTCTGAGTAAGTTATAACTTCAGAGCCCTTTAAATTACGCGATGACAAATATACATTATTATTCGAAGCACCAAAGACAAATAAAGATTTTTTACTTTCTAAATTAAGAGCCTTTAAAACAGATGTAAAGTTTTTAGTTTTAATCGTCTCAAAATCAAAATCTTCCAGTACTGTTATTGCTTTATCATTAGCCTTTAATGTTAGTGCTGTTTTTCTAGCTAAACGCTTTAAATTTTTATTAAGCTTAAAGCTATAATTTCTTGGTCTTGGTCCAAACATTCTACCGCCACCTCTAAAAACACCAGATTTAATACTACCAGCTCTGGCAGTACCTGTACCTTTTTGCTTCTTGATTTTTCTTGTTGAACCTGTGATATCTGCTCTTTCTTTTGCCTTGTGCGTACCTTGACGTTGATTAGCTAGATATTGCTTAACATCCAAATACAGAGAATGGTTGTTAGGCTCAATTCCGTAAACATCTTTAGAAAGGTCTACCTTTCTACCTGTGTCTTTTCCTTTATAATCTAATACAGCTATTTTCATTATTTCTGAATTGTTACATAAGAATTATTGTGACCAGGAATACAACCTTTTACTACTAAAAGATTTTTCTCTGGTACTACTTTATAAACTCTTAAATTTTGAACCTTAATTGTTTCTCCACCCATTCTACCGGCCATTTTCATTCCCTTAAATACTCTTGCAGGATATGAAGCAGCTCCAATAGAACCCGGGGCTCTTAATCTGTTATGTTGACCGTGAGTAGCTTGACCTACACCAGCAAATCCGTGTCTTTTAACAACACCTTGAAATCCTTTACCTTTTGAGGTTCCAGCAATATCAACAAATTCACCTTCACTAAAGTGATCTACATTTATACTATCTCCTAGTTTGTACTCCTCATCAAAACCTTGAAATTCAACAACTTTTCTTTTGACAGACGAACCAGCCTTCTTAGAATGGCCAATTTGGGCCTTCGTAGAATTTTTTTCAGTCTTGTCATCGAAACCAAGTTGAAGGGCTTCATAGCCATCTACTTCTTTAGTTCTGACTTGGGTAACAATACAAGGACCAACTTCAATGACAGTACATGGAATGTTTTTTCCATTGTCATCAAAAATACTGGTCATTCCTATTTTTTTTCCAATTAACCCAGACATATTTTATTTATTTATTATTTATATTTATTATTAAAAATTAAGGGCCAAAATAAATTCAACCCTTGAATATATTTTTTCCGTTTTTCTTTCGCGAAACGCTCCAGACATGTTATCGAGATAAATCTCGATTAATGTTAATTACACTTTGATCTCAACTTCAACACCACTTGGTAATTCTAGTTTCATTAATGCATCAATTGTTTTTGATGATGAACTATAAATATCAAGTAATCTTTTATAAGAACTTAACTGAAATTGTTCTCTAGCTTTTTTGTTAACGTGCGGAGAACGTAATACAGTAAATAACTTTTTGTGCGTAGGTAAAGGAATTGGTCCTGTAACAACTGCACCAGTACTTTTTACTGTCTTAACAATCTTTTCAGCAGAATTATCTACTAAATTGTGATCGTATGATTTTAATTTAATTCTTATTTTTTGACTCATAGTTTATATATTATGCTTCACTAGTTCCCCTAGCTTCTTTAATAACTTGTTCTGAAATACTTGATGGAGTTTCAGCGTAATGTGAAAATTCCATTGTAGATGTTGCTCTACCAGATGAAAGTGTTCTTAATGTAGTAACATAACCGAACATTTCAGATAGTGGAACAGTAGCTTTAACGGTTTTAGCGCCAGCTCTATCTCCCATATCACTTACTTGACCTCTTCTCCTGTTTAAATCACCAACTATATCACCCATATTTGCTTCAGGAGTAATTACTTCTAATTTCATTATAGGCTCCATAATAACAGCCTTAGCAGCTTTAGCAGCATTTTTAAATCCTAGCTTTGCAGCTAACTCAAATGAAAGTTGATCAGAATCGACATCATGATAAGAACCATCTCTTAATGTTACTTTCATAGCATCAACTTCATAACCGGCTAGTGGGCCGTTAATCATAGCTTGTTTAAATCCTTTCTCAACAGATGGAACAAATTCTTTAGGAACGTTACCACCCTTAATTGAAGATACAAACTCTAATCCTTGCTTTCCTTCTTCTGCAGGTTCTAATGTAAATACAATATCCGCGAACTTACCTCTACCACCAGATTGTTTTTTATAAACTTCTCTGTGATCTGCAGCTCTAGTTATTGCTTCTTTATACTCTACTTGAGGCTGACCTTGGTTAACCTCAACCTTAAATTCTCTTCTTAATCTATCACATATAATATCTAAGTGTAATTCACCCATACCAGAAATAATAGTTTGACCAGATGCTTCATCAGATCTAACAGTAAATGTTGGATCTTCTTCAGCAAGTTTTGAAAGTGCCATACCTAATTTATCTACATCAGCTTTAGTCTTAGGCTCAACAGCAATACCAATTACTGGATCAGGAAAGTCCATTGACTCCAGAACAACAGGATTTTTTTCATTAGACATAGTATCACCAGTCTTGATATCTTTAAATCCAACAGCTGCACCTATATCTCCAGCTTCAATGAAATCTATAGCATTTTGTTTATTAGAGTGCATTTGGTAAATACGCGATATTCTTTCTTTTTTACCAGATCTATTATTCAAAATATAAGAACCAGCTTCTAATCTACCAGAATAAACACGGAAAAATGCAAGACGACCTACAAAAGGATCCGTTGCAATTTTAAATGCTAAAGCAGCAAAAGGCTCAGTAACAGCCGGTTTTCTAGAAGTTTCTAAATCAGTTTTGGGATCTATACCTATAATTGCTTCTTTGTCTGTTGGAGAAGGTAAGTATCTACATACAGCATCAAGTAAAAATTGTACACCTTTATTTTTAAAAGCAGAACCACAAATCATAGGAATGATAGACATATCCATAACTGCTGCTCTTAGCGCTGCATGTACTTCGTCTTCTGTAATAGAATCTTCATCTTCCATGAATTTTTCTAGAAGATTTTCGTCATAACCAGCTACTTCTTCAATTAATAGTGCTCTATATTTTTTTGCTTCTTCTTTAAGTTCCTCAGGGATTTCAATAACATCAAATGTTGCCCCTTGAGTTTCGTCATGCCATACAATGGCTCTATTTTTTACTAAATCAACAATTCCCTTAAAATCGTCTTCATCACCAATATTTAATACAATAGGAACAGCATTTGAACCTAACATATCTTTAACTTGTTGACAAACACCCATAAAGTCAGAACCTTGTCTATCCATTTTGTTGACAAAACCAATTCTTGGAACTTTATAATTATCTGCTAATCTCCAGTTAGTTTCAGATTGAGGCTCAACACCATCAACAGCACTAAATAAGAAAACTAATCCGTCTAAAACTCTTAATGACCTATTCACTTCAACAGTAAAGTCAACGTGACCAGGAGTATCAATAATATTAAAATGATATCCGTTAGCATCAGCAGTCGGCTTACCATTTTCAGTAGGGAATTCCCAATTACAAGTTGTTGCAGCAGAAGTAATTGTGATACCTCTTTCTTGCTCTTGCTCCATCCAATCCATTGTAGCAGCTCCATCGTGAACCTCTCCAATTTTGTGAGAAACACCTGTATAATATAAAATTCTTTCTGTAGTAGTAGTCTTACCAGCATCAATGTGTGCAGCAATACCAATATTTCTTGTATATTTTAAATCTCTTGCCATTGTGATTAGAATCTAAAGTGTGAGAATGCTTTATTGGCTTCAGCCATTTTGTGAGTATCTACTTTCTTTTTAACTGCACTTCCTTCTTCCTTGGAAGCAGCAAGTATTTCTGCAGCTAATTTTTGAGCCATAGACTTTTCGTTTCTTTTTCTTGAATACCCTATTAACCATTTCATAGCAGTAGATATTTTTCTGTCTGCTCTTATTGGATTTGGGATTTGGAATGTTGCTCCACCTATTCTTCTACTTCTTACTTCAACATGTGGCATAACGTTAGTTAATGCTTCTTTCCATATTTCTAATGCAGTCTTTTCTTCATCTGTATTTTTGGATTCAACTACATCTATAGCATCATAAAATATTTTGAATGCAGTTGACTTTTTACCTGACCACATCATCATATTAACGAATCTAGTAACTAGTTGATCGTTAAACTTTGGATCTGGTAATAATGGTCTTTTCTTTGCCTGTTTTTTTCTCATTTCTTCTAATTAAAACTTTTAATTACTTCTTTGGGCGTTTAGCTCCGTACTTAGATCTTCTTTGCGTTCTTCCTTCAACACCTGCGGTATCTAAAGCGCCACGAACAATATGATATCTAACTCCCGGTAAATCCTTCACCCTTCCACCTCTAACCAATACTATCGAGTGCTCTTGTAAATTATGTCCCTCACCTGGGATGTACGCGTTAACTTCTTTACCATTAGTTAACCTTACCCTTGCTACTTTACGCATAGCAGAGTTAGGTTTCTTAGGTGTAGTAGTATAAACACGAGTACAAACTCCACGTTTTTGAGGACATGAATTTAAAGCAGCCGATTTACTCTTCTTGGTTATTTTGGTTCTTCCCTTTTTTACTAACTGTGATATTGTTGGCATATTATATTATAATATTTTTTTAATTTCCCCTATTCATAAGGAGCGTGCAAAGGTAGAAATTTAAATGAATTATTCAAATCTTAATTATTAAATTTTACAAGTTTTTTCAAAATAGCTTAAAAACACACTATATTAAGAATATAAGCGTTTCAACATATATCACAAATTAATTATGAATAACTACAGTAAATTATTGTTTATTATCTTTTTTACAGTCTTTCATAATAACGCTATTGCAAAAACACTATCATTAGAAAAGGAGATCGACAATATAGATAATCAGAGGGTAATTTATATTGATTCAAATAAAAATGACATCAATCTCAAAGATTTATCAAAAAAAATAGACAGCATTAAAAAGCAGGGATATTTCAACTTAGAGATCCTAGAAAAAGTTAAAACAGACAGTCTAAATTATGAAGTGACAATAGACTTAAATCAAAAATTCGAAAACATATATATATATGGTGAAAGTAGAATGATAAATTTTTTGGGTAAAAATGTAAAAATCATTGAAGGCAAAAATCACTACAGTATAAAAATTAATGAACTAGAGGGTTTTTTGACTAAAACTACTGAAGATATTGCCAATAAAGGATATCCCTTTAACAAGGTACAGCTGAATCATATTAAAAACTTTGATAGCACGAACTTATATGCAAGCATAAACATTGAATTAAACGATAAAAGAAAATCAGATAAAGTAATAATAAAAGGGTATAAAAATTTTCCAAAAGCTTTCTTGAAGCATTATCTAAAATATTCAAATAAAGATGATTTTAATTTTGATGTAATTAAAAAGAAAAGTGAAGAAATAAATAAACTTGGATTTGTGCGTCAAATCAAAGATCCAGAAATATTATTTAAAAAGGACTCTACTATTATATATCTGTATTTAGAGAAAGTCAAAAATAATAGCTTTGATGGATTTATTGGTTTTGCAACAAATGAAGAAAGTGAAAAATTAGAAATAAATGGGTATATGGATATTAAGCTTCGTAATACATTAAATTATGGGGAGCAAATAAAAGTCAACTACAGAAGTACCAATGATAATGATAGATTTTTAAAAACCAATATAATTGCACCATATATATTTAATACTCCTTTGGGTTTAGAATTAGACTTAAACTTGACAAAAAAGGATTCAACATACACAAAAGACGAACAATCTCTTGGGTTAAATTTTTTAATAAAAAATAAGCATACTCTAAGTTTTCATTTGAGTACTTTAAATTCTACAAGCTCTTTAGAAACTACTAATGAATTAATAAAAGATTACAAATCAAATTTTAAGAAAATCAAATATGATTTTAAAAAAGTGAATATTAATAACAATTTAATACCAGTTAAATTTTTAACTACTGTAGAGATATCAACCGGAAAGAGGAGAGACAATTTAGAAACAAAAACTCAAAATAGATATTTCACAAGAACCTTTAACAACTTCAACATAACAAAAAGTAGTAGTATTTACCTGAACCTAGAAACATATGTATTAAACTCAAGTAATTACTACTTAAACGAAATGTTATTATTTGGTGGAATCAACTCGATTAGAGGTTTTGAAGAAAACAGTATCGCCACGAACAAACTCTTTTTGATTAATTCCGAATATCGATTAAGACTAAATGATGACATATACATTAATACAATATTTGACACAGCATATTATGAGAATACACTTGCAAATATTAGTGATAATATATATGGTGTAGGTTTTGGCTTAAATATAAATACAAATTCAGGTATTTTTAGAATAAACTATGCCAATGGAATAAGAAAAGGGCAAGGCGTTGATTTAAAACTATCTAAAATTCATGTTAGCTTTTCCAATATTTTTTAAAAAATCCTATTTATGGTTAATTAATGACCATATTATATGATATCTGTTAAATAGAAGACCTCATTTAAGCAATATACACCCTAAATAGGGTAAAAATTAACAAATATTAACGTATTTAAAAAAAAATCTATATGGTTAAAACAGGGTGTCTGGGGCTAAATTTATTGGAATAATGTTGTTTATTTAACATTTATTTATGATTTTTGTGTTTAGACTAATACAAATAAATTATAAACATGAAAACAAAGTTTAGTGGAATTCTAACGCTTTTACTAGCGTTGGTTGTGCAAATGACATTTGCACAAGGAAAAGCAGTTTCAGGTAATGTTTCAGATGATTCTGGAATGCCGGTTGCTGGAGTAAACATTATTGTACAAGGTACATCTAACGGTACTCAATCAGATTTTGATGGTAATTATAGCATCATGACTGACGAGGGCGCTGTACTTACATTTACTTATTTAGGATACTCTACAGTGAGTTTAACTGTAGGATCTTCGGATACAGCAAATGTAACTATGAGCGAAAATGTTGCAGAACTTGATGAAGTTGTTGTAACTGCTCAGGGTATTTCAAGAGCGAAAAAATCTCTTGGTTATGCTGTTAGTGAAGTATCTGGTGAAGAAATGGAGCAAAGAACAGAAGGTGATGTAGCCAGAGTATTATCTGGAAAAGCTTCGGGTGTTGCAATAACATCTGCGAGTGGTACATCTGGATCTGCTACCAATGTAGTTATTAGAGGTTATACTTCTATTAACGGTAGTAACCAGGCCTTATTTGTTGTTGATGGTGTTCCTTTTAGTAGTGACACAAACGCACAAGGTGGGTTCTTAAGTGGTAACATTGGTTCAAGTAGATTTTTGGATTTAGATCCAAACAACATTGCTAGTGTAAACGTACTTAAAGGATTAGCAGCAGCTACATTATATGGTACTGCTGGTAAAAACGGTGTAATTGTAATTACTACTAAATCTGGATCTGCAAGTAACAAAGGTCCAAAGAAAACAGAAATTACTGTTAGCCAATCTTATTTTGTTAATGAAATGGCTTCAATGCCTGATTACCAAAACAAGTATGGTGGTGGTTTTGATCAATCATTCGGTTGGTTCTTCAGTAACTGGGGACCTGCTTTCGCTAGAGATGGTGTAGATGGTTGGGCAAATGACCCTGCAGGAACAATTATTGACACGGATGGTGTTGGTACAGTAGAGCATCCATATGGATCTTCTGCTTTCCTTAACAACTTCTTAGGTGGTAACAACGTTTTAAATAACGAGTATACTGGCAAAGATATGCTTGGCAACCTTACGAAAGTGTTGAAAATTTCTTTAGATCAGGTGGAGTATCTAATACTAACCTATCTATTGCTGGACAATCAGATGATGGAACAGTTTCTTACAATGTAAACTACGGTCACTTAGATGAAAAAGGTTTTACTCCAGGAAATGGAATAAGAAGAAACACTTTATCTATTGGTGGTAGAGCTAAACTTTCAAATAAATTTACTGCATCAGGTTCGATAAACTACACTAATAACAGTGTGATTTCTCCTCCTGTAGCATCAAGTAGAGGTAATGGAACATTAGGATGGTCAACATTCGGTAATGTATTCTTTACTCCTAGAAACGTTGATTTAATGGGATTACCATTTGAAATTCCTGAAACAGGAGGTAGTATCTACTACAGAAATGGTAACGATATAATCAACCCTAGATGGTCAGTAAAAAACTCACAAGGTGGACAGGTAACAAATAGAATATTTGGTACTGCTCAACTTAACTATGAGTATAATGACAATTTAACATTCACTTACCGTTATGGTTTGGATTGGTATAATGAAAGAAACACTTCTTACTCAAATAAAGATGGTGTAAACTTTAATCAAGCAATTTTCGGATACTTAAATAGTTGGGATAACAATGTTTCTGTAAGTACTCACTATGCGAGTGTTAACGGTAACTATGATTTATCTGATGAAATTGGCATGAGTTTTGTTGTAGGTGCTACATCTCAAAACAGAAGTTATGACAGAGAAGGTGTTGCAAACAGCGGACAAATTGTATTCGGTGTTTTACAATCATTTAACTTTGAAAACCAAACCCCAATATCTTATCACGGTAGTCAAAACACAGTTGGTGTATTCGCTAGTACTGATTTAGATTATAACGATTACTTGTTTGTATCTTTATCTGCTAGAAACGATTGGGTTTCAAACCTACCAACGGAGAATAACAGTATGTTATATCCAAGTATGAGTGTATCATTTTTACCTACTGCTGCTAATCCAGACTTAAAGTCGGATAACTTAAGTTATTTAAAGGTTAGAGCTAGTTACGGTACATCTGCAGGATTCCCTGGAGGTTACCCAACGGTAAATACTGTTAATCAAAATACTAACGTAAATGGTGGTATCAATGGTGGTATCATTACTAACTCTGTTAGTGATTTCCAAGCTAACCCAGATTTAAAACCAGAATTACTTGGTGAATTAGAGTTTGGAGTTGATGCTAGAATGTTTAACAACAGACTTGGTATAAACGCTTCTTACTTTGAAAGAACAAGTACTGATTTAATCGTATTCAAACCTTTACCAACATCTACTGGATTTACATCTACGCAAGATAATATTGGTAAAGTTGAAGGAGATGGGGTTGAATTAGATTTAGACTTTGATGTAATGGAATCTAATGATGGTTTAAATTGGAATGCTAGAGTAAACTTTACTACTAGTAATTCAATTGTAACTCAACAAGATGATGATCAAATTATATTTGCTGGATCTGGTAATGCTGTCTTAGGTGGTAACGCTGCTATAGAAGGTGAGCAATTAGGTGTTATAGTAGGTACAAGAATCGAGAGAAATGATGCAGGACAATTTGTTGTAAATGCTTCTGGTAACTATAACGTTGAAGACAATATGTCTATCGATGCTAATGGTAACCAAGTTGCTGCTGGATCGGAAGGTTCTAGATCAATTACTCCAATAATTGGTAATCCAAATCCTGATTATGTAATGAACTTAATTAATACAATTTCGTTCAAAAACTTTAATTTAGGATTCCAAATGAGCCATACTGCTGGTGGAGATATCGCTACATCTACTGTAGCAACTCTTCTTGGTCGTGGTGGTGTTGTTGAAGACAGAAAGAATACATTTATTCTTCCTGGTGTGTTAGGTGATGGAACTCCAAACAACCTGCAAATCAACAACTCTTCATATTACTTTAACAATGTATTATTTGGCCCTAAAGAATTATCTATATACGATGGTTCTGTACTAAGGTTGCAAGAAATATCTTTAGGTTATTCATTCCCTCAAGACATGTTAGACAAAACTCCTTTTGGAGCTCTATCTATCACGGCTACAGGATTTAACTTATGGTATGATGCATACAATGTGCCAGATGCTACAAACTTTGACCCTAATGTTGCGGGTACAGGTGTAGGTAATGGTAGAGGATTTGATTATCTTAACGGACCAAGTTCAAAAAGATACGGAATCAGTCTTAAAGCGTCATTTTAATAATTATAAAACAATTTAATCATGAAAAAAATATATAAATATTTATTAATGACAGTCGTTGCTTCTAGTACGATGTTCTACTCTTGTGATACACTAGAGATGGAAGATCTTACTGATCCAAACGCATTGTCACCAGATTTAGCAGATGCTGATCTGTTACTAAACAACATTCAAGTTTCTTATCTTTCTGCAATGCAGGATATGCAAGCAAACGGAGCTGCCTTAGGTAGAATCTCAAATATGTTTGGTAGAAACTATTACAATAACTTTGGTGGTGGTACTGTAAGTACTGCGTGGTATCAATTATACGCATCTATGATGCCAGATATCGCTGCTATTGAAGGGTTAAACACAGATGGATTATTAGACTTCCATATGGGAGTATCAAAAATAATGCAATCTCACGTTATGATGGGACTAGTAGATTCTTTAGGAGATATTCCTTGGAGTCAAGCAGTTAATGCTGCTGAATATCCTTCTCCAGCAGTAGACTCAGGTGAGTCTGTATACGCTGCTGCAGTTGCGATGCTTGGTGAAGCTGCTGGGTACTTAGGTACTGCTGGTGGTGGTAATGATTTATTCTACGGAGGAGATATCTCTAAGTGGGTTAAATTACACAACACTCTTTTAATGCGTGCTAACTTAACAACTGGTAACTATGCTGCTGCATTAGCTCAAACTAATGTTATAGAGTCTGCTGCAGATGATTTCGAATTTAATTATGGAGATCAAGAATTACAGCCTGATACAAGACACCCATGGTATGGTTCTGACTATACTACTTCTGGTGCTAACATTTACCAATCATCTTGGTTAATGGGTCATATGGCTGGTTCTGCTGAAGATTACAGAGCTCTATACTTTGATAACTGGCAACCGGGAACGGAAGCTCGTTTAGGAGATCCTAGAAGAAAGTACTATTTCTTCAGACAGACATGGAATACACCTGGAAATGATAGTCCACTATATTTAAGTGGTGCTGCATATTTATTCCCGTTAGATTTTTCTAACACGAATGAAAATGGAGAAACATTACAATGTTCATTACAGTTAACACCAACTCATCTACAATTTACACCTGACGAAAGTACTTGGTGTTCAAATCTTGGTGGGTACTGGGGTAGAGCTCACGGAAACGATGAAGGAACACCTCCAGATAGCTTTACTAGAACAGCTGTAGGAGTTTACCCTGCAGGTGGTAGTTTTGATAACCAACCAGATGTTCAAATATATGACGGCTCTTTAGCTGCATTACCAACAGGTGCAGTAGCACAAGGTGGTGGTGGTGGTGGTGCCGGAATATGGCCAATCTACTTATCTTCATATGTTTCATTTATGAAAGCTGAAGCTGCAATGTGGCAAGGTGATACAGCAATGGCTGCTACTTACCTAGAACAAGGAATGAATCAATCAATGGCGAAAGTAACTGGAATGATTTCAGTAGATGCTGATGCTGATGTTGATAGTGCTCCTTCTGCTGCATGGGTTGCTGAATATGTTTCTAACAAAGTGGCTGAATTTAACGCGGCTCCTGCATCTAGTGCTCTAGATGGATTTGGATGGCCAGTTGAAAAAGATAAATTAGACATTTTAGGTGAAGAATATTTTGTAGCTATGTATGGTGGTGCAAATGATGCTTGGAACTTCATGAGAAGAACTGGATACCCGAGAACTCTACAGAGATCTCTTTCTGATCCAGCTGAATCAGGATTATTCCCAAGAACTGGTACATACCCTAGTAGTGAAATAAGTGCTAATCCAAATATTATACAAAGAGGTGATAATAACACTCAAGTATTCTGGGATAACGGCGCGATAAACCCTGCTAACTAATTTTAAAAACAAGAAACTATGAAAAACATATTTAAAATTTTAATCTGTTCTTTATTAATGGTGTCATTCTCTTGTCAAGACAGTGAAAACACAATTGATACAGTATTAGATTACGAAACTGGAGCAATCCTTAGAACTATTTCTGTAGATAGTCAATTACTAAATGCATCTGATGCGAATAGTTTATTCAGTGTAACAATTGAAGAACAAGATGAGCAAGATGGTGCTTTACTACAGGAAGTTAGAGTCTTAGTTGAACTAAGAGATTTAACAACAGATTTTACTACACCTGCAACAGGTGAGGTTTTAGTGCAAACTATTCCTGCAAGTGAATTCTCAACTGGACCAGTAGGTCTTCCAAGAACACAAGTAAACATGGCCTTTGGTGATGCTGCTGCTGCTCTAGGATTACCACTAGATCCTGAAACTGGATACAATCCTGGAGATATCTTTGTTGTAAAGTTAGAACTAGTATTAACTGATGGTAGAGTATTTGGAGCTAGTTCAGCTTCAGGTATTATTACTGGTGGGTTTTTCTCATCTCCTTTCCAATACAATGCATTATTAACATGTTCTCCAATGTCTGGAGATTACACGATTAATATGTTTGATTCTTATGGAGATGGATGGCAAACTACTTCTGGTGGAGATGGTGGCGAAGGTCTTACTATCGATATGGATGGAGTTGTTACTTCTGTAGCTATGTGTTCTCAATGGGGATCATATGACTTCGAATGTACACCTACTAACGATGGATACACTGCTACGGCAATTGTAAACATTCCAGCAGGAACTCAATCAGCTATATGGAATTTCCCAGGAGATTACTATGGTGAGATTTCAGTACAGATTATTGCACCAAATGGTGTTGTAGCGTACGAGTCTGAAACAGGAGGTACTATAACAGGATTATTACCAATCGCAGTTTGCGAGCAGTAAGAAACTGATATTCAATCAAAAAAAAAGAGCTTTATTTTATAAAGCTCTTTTTTTTTATGTTTATTTTTGAGTGATGAAATACATATTTCAAATATTACTAATTAGCTTAATAACGCTAGTAGGCTGTAAAAATGATACAGACTATGTAGTTGAAAAAGACGATTCTAAAATATATTCTACATTTGAAAAGATAGAGTCTAGTTATAGTAATATAGATTTCATCAATAAAATAACACCAAGTTTTGATAATAAAGCTAATCTGTTTGATTACGACTACTTTTACAATGGATCTGGTGTTGGTGTAGCAGATTTCAATAATGATGGCTTAAAAGACATTGTATTAAGCGCAAATCAAACTAAAAACAAGATATATATCAACAAAGGGGATTTAATATTTGAAGACATTACTTTAGGAGCTAATATTAATGAAAATAAAAAATGGTCAAGCGGCGTAGCAATAGCAGACGTTAATAATGATGGATGGATGGATATCTATATTTCACAAGGAGGACCGAATTCAGCAAGTGATAGAAAAAATTTACTTTACATAAATCAAAAAGATTTAACTTTTAAAGAACAAGCATCAGAATATGGCTTAGCTGATCAGGGGATTAGTACTCAATCTGCATTTTTTGATTTTGATAAGGATGGAGACTTAGACTGTTTGGTAATGAATGAAAATAGTTATTACGGAATAGACCCATTACAATTCTATAGTATTCTTGAAGATAAAGAAAAGCTAAAATTAAACTCTAGTCATCTATACGAACAAGTAAACGGGAAATTTATAAATATTACTGAAAAATCTGGATTATTAAAACCAAGTTTTGGATTAGGTTTATGTATTAGCGATATTAATAATGATAATTGGTTAGATATTTATATAGCAAATGATTATTACGTTCCGGATGCAATGTATATAAATAATAAAAACGGAACTTTTTCAGATAATATCAAACAAAACACAAAACAAGTATCCTTCTTTGGGATGGGTGTAGATATAGCGGATGTCAATAATGACAACTTAAAGGATATATTCGTTTTAGATATGGCATCAAGTGATCATGTAAGATCCAAGACACTGATGGCATCGATGAGTGTTTCTAACTTTGACCTTCTAACAAAGAAACTAAACTTACCTTATCAGTATATGTTTAATTCTTTGCAATTAAACATGGGTAATTCTAAATTTCACAATATTGCTCAGGTTTCTGGTTTATCTAAAACAGATTGGTCTTGGGCAGGATTAATATTCGATTATAATAATGACTCAAATGAAGATATTTACATTACTAATGGGTACAGAAAATATGCTTCTGATAATGATTCAAGAATAAAAATTAATAAAATTAAACGACAATATAATAATAGGGTTCCTCTAAAAATAAAGGAAGATCTATACAACATGCTTCCTTCAGAAAAATTAGCAAATATTCTTTATGAAAATAATGGCACTCTAAAATTTAACGATGTTACCTCCTACTCAGATTTAAACCAACCATCTTATTCAAATGGAGCCGCATATGTAGATTTAGACAATGACGGAGATTTAGATTTAATTGTAAATAATATTGATCAAGAGGCATTTTTATTTAAGAATAATTCCATTGAAAATAATAAAGGGAATTTCTTGAAAATAAAGTTAAATGGATTTCTTTCAGAAAGTTTTGCTAAGGTTACCATTAGCAATGACGGCACTCATAGAACAAAAGAATCCAAAAGAGTAAGGGGATATTTATCTTCTGTTGATGAAGATATTCACTTTGGGTTAGGTAAAAAAAATAGTGTCGATTCAATCGAGGTACGTTGGAATTCAGGAAAATCAGAAGTAAAATATTTAGATGATATTAATCAAACCATAGTCTTTAACGAAAGTGATGCAAAAAAAATAAAGTCTTTAGATACTAAAAAAACCAGAGTGTTTGAGCAAACAAATACAATAGATTTTAATCACAACGAGAATTATTTTAATGATTTTGAAAAAGAAATATTACTTCCGTATAAACAATCTACTTTAGGGCCATTTATTTCAAAAGGGGACATCAATGGAGATAACTTAATGGATATTTATATTGGAGGAAGTAAAGGTACTAGTGGAAAAATGTATTTAAATACCGGTAAAAATTTCATCTATAAACCAAGTGAAGTGTTCTTAAATGATTCTAATTATGAGGATATGGAATCTTTATTTATTGATATTGATTCAGACGGAGATGAAGATTTATTTGTAGTTAGTGGTGGCTCTGAATTTAATGAAAGATCAACAGATCTGATAGATAGACTATATATAAATGATGGAAATGGGAATTTCAGAAAATCAAAACAAGATGATCTAGAC
>CAXYEG010000011.1:0-23350 GCA_964275995.1 uncultured Flavobacteriaceae bacterium | reverse complement strand
TTGAAAAATCTAGCATTAAAGGAATGGTTCATTGTAGTGGAGGAGCTCAAACTAAAATCCTTCATTTTTTAAATGAAAATCTACATGTCATTAAAGATAATATGTTTGAAATTCCAGTTTTATTTGAGCTCATACAAAATCAATCCAATACTTCATGGCATGAAATGTATAAAGTTTTTAATTGTGGTCACAGAATGGAATTATATGTAAACCCTGCAGTTGCAGATAAAATTATAGCTATTTCAAATAGCTTTAATATAGAAGCGAAAATAATTGGTAGAGTAGAAAAATCATCAGAAAAAAAATTAACCATTACTTCAAAGTATGGAGAATTTTCATATAAGTAAGCAGTAGTTTTATCATTTAATAAAATTATTAATTGTTGTATTTTTACATTTCAAATTAAATAATGTTACAAAAAATAAATATAGTTAATCAGAGATTTGATGAGTTGAACGATCTTATAATTCAGCCTGATATTATTTCTGATCAAAAAAAATATGTTCAATTAACTAAAGAATATAAAGATATAAAGACCATTGTTGATATTGGAGAAGTTTATAAGTCTCTTTTAGATAATATTTCAGAAGCAGAAGAAATAATATCTACTGAAAAAGACCCAGAAATGATTGAAATGGCTAAACTTCAATTAGATGAAGCTAAAAAAGAAATCCCTAAAATTGAAGAAGAAATTAAGGTATTATTAATACCAAAAGACCCTGATGACGCCAAAAATGTTGTTGTTGAATTAAGAGCTGGAGCAGGAGGGGATGAAGCAAGTATTTTTGCTGGTGATTTATATAGAATGTATACAAAGTATTGTGAAGGAAAAGGATGGAAAATTAGTTTAGTAGATTACAATGAAGGTACTTCTGGAGGGTACAAAGAAATTATCTTTGAAGTTTCTGGAACAGAAGTTTATGGAACATTAAAATTTGAGGCTGGCGTTCATAGAGTTCAAAGAGTGCCACAAACAGAAACTCAAGGAAGAGTACACACCAGTGCTGCTTCTGTTATTGTTTTGCCTGAAGCAGAAGAGTTTGAAGTAGAATTAGATATGCAAGATGTAAGAATTGAGAGAACTACATCCACAGGACCTGGAGGTCAATCTGTAAACACAACATATTCGGCTATAAAGCTACACCACGAA
Source organism: uncultured Flavobacteriaceae bacterium (assembly GCA_964275995.1). GTDB lineage: Bacteria > Bacteroidota > Bacteroidia > Flavobacteriales > Flavobacteriaceae > SGZJ01. Next base: position 22,200 of record CAXYEG010000011.1, on the reverse strand, counting down.
CCCACTGGTATGATTGTTAGTTGTCAGGATCAAAAATCATCTCATAAAAATTTAGAGAAAGCTTTAAAAGTATTAAGATCTAGATTGTATGAAATTGAGTTGGCTAAAAAACAAGCTGCTGATTCTGCAAAAAGAAAAAGTATGGTTTCATCTGGAGATAGAAGTGCAAAAATAAGAACATATAATTATTCTCAAGGCAGAGTCACTGACCATAGAATAGGATTAACTCTCTACGATCTCTCCAACATAATTAATGGAGATATCCAAAAACTTGTTGATGAATTAATGTTAGCGGAGAATACTGAAATATTAAAAGCTAGTAATCAAGAAATTTAGATGAAAAAAGAGGATTTACTAATTCAAATAAAAACAAAAAGATCTTTTTTATGCATTGGTTTAGACACCGATATTCAAAAGATACCTAAATTCTTATTAAAATCTGAAGATCCAATTTTTGAATTTAACAAAAAAATTATTGACGCAACCAACTCTTACTGTGTTGCATATAAACCAAATATCGCATTTTATGAATCTTTGGGTATAAATGGCTGGAAAGCTCTTGAGAAAACAATTAATTATATAAACTCTTCTTACCCAGAGATATTTACAATTGCTGATGCTAAAAGAGGTGATATTGGTAATACAAGTTCCATGTATGCAAAAGCATATTTTGAAACTCTTAATTTTGATAGCATTACAATTAACCCTTACATGGGTAAAGATTCCGTCGAACCATTTTTAAAATATAAAAATAAACATACTATTCTTTTAGCGTTAACATCTAATGTTGGTGCATTTGATTTTCAAACAAAAAATATAGTAGATAACTCTAATAAACTTTATGAAGAGGTTATTAAAACAAGTACTAGCTGGGAAAATTCCAATCAATTAATGTATGTAGTAGGGGCTACAAAGGCCTCTTATTTAAAAGAAATTAGAAATATAGTACCAAATAGTTTTCTATTGATTCCTGGTGTAGGTGCACAAGGGGGGGATTTAAAAGAAGTTTGTGATAATGGTTTGAATAATGAAGTTGGACTTTTAATCAATTCATCTAGGTCAATTATTTATGCTTCTAATAACACTAATTTTGATATTGACGCAGCTAAAAATGCTCAAGAAATTCAATCCCAAATGGAAGATATTTTATCCAATAGAGGATTAGTTTAAATAATTATTTTGAATAAACTTATATACTTATTTCTATCCTTAACTTTTTTTTCATGTGTAAAACAGGAACTGCCCAATCAATTTATTACTGTCTTAGGTAATGTGCAAGATGCTGGTTACCCCCATATCGGATGCGAAAAATTTTGTTGTAATGAAAATTTTAATTCAGCTACTGTAAATTTTGTAACAAGCTTAGGTATAACCGACTTAGTTGATAAAAAGTCTTTTTTATTAGAAGCTACCCCAGATATTAGTATGCAATTAAAGTTTTTAAAAAAAATATATAACTCTTCAACTATAATAGATGGAGTTTTTATTACTCATGCACATATTGGACATTATACAGGGTTAATGTATTTTGGAAGAGAGGCTTTAGGCGCATACAAAGTCCCTGTATATGTAATGCCTAAAATGAAATTATTTCTTGAATCAAATAGTCCATGGAATCAATTAATCGATCTTAACAATATTCAGTTAAGTGAAATTTTTCATAACAAAAATATCAATATTTCTAATAACTTAGAGATTGTTCCATTTACGGTTCCTCATAGGGATGAGTTTTCAGAAACTGTTGGATATAAAATAATAGGTCCTAATAAGTCTGCTTTATTTATTCCTGATATTAATAAATGGAATTTATGGGATAAAGACATAGTGGAAGAGGTTAAAGATGTAGATTATGCTTTTTTAGATGCTACATTTTTTAAAAATGGAGAGGTAAATAGATCTATGGAGGAGATTCCTCATCCTTTTGTAGTGGAAACTTTAAATCTCTTTAAAAATGAATCTGATGAATTAAAAAATAAAATTTATTTCATCCATTTTAATCATACAAATATTTCCTTACAAGATAAAAATCCTGTTATAGACAGTATTTCAAAGTTGGGATATAACTTTACTCGATTTGGAGATCAGCTATCGCTCTAGCTTATTTTTTGTATATTTAAATAAAAGCATTATTATGAAAAATTCATCTTGCACTTGTTCCTGTGAAAATTGTAAAAATGGAGATTGTAAAACTTGTACATGTACCTCTTGTTCTTCAGAAAATTGTAATTGCTAGTTAACTCCAGGTTGTTTAAGCTTCCAATTCGTTTTAACTTTTTCAGAGTCTACCATTTTTTTCACATCACCAAGTAATTCCTTTGCATCATAGACTATTCCGTCTTTAATCGTGTATTTAACACCTCCAACTCTGACTACTTCGTTGTCAGCGGTAAGTTTTATTGCTCCTGTTCCATATAAGTTTTTCAGATTTTTTAATGGATTTTCTTCTACAATAACAAAGTCTGCATACTTACCTATTTGTACAGAACCAATTTTATCATCCATTTTTAGTGCCTCAGCTCCATTTAAGGTTGCTGATCTAATAACTTCAAGCGGATGAAATCCAGCTTCTCTTAAAAGCTCTAATTCTCTTATGTATGCAAACCCATATAGTTGGTAAATAAACCCTGAGTCAGAGCCTGTTGTTACTCTTCCTCCTCTATTTTTATATTCATTTATAAATGTCATCCAGAGTCTAAAATTTTCTTTCCATTCTATTTCTTGCTCTGTTCCCCAATCATGCCAATAGGATCCATGAGATATTTTGCTTGGCTCAAAAAACTTCCATAAAGTTGGTAGGGTATAATCTTCATGCCATTCTGCTCTTCGCGCTCTTTGTAAATCTCGGCTTGCTTCATAAATGTTAAATGTAGGATCTAAAGTAAAATCTAAGTCTATTAGTTCGTTCATAACAGAATTCCAGTGTTTTGAATAAGGTTCTGCTGCTTGCTTCCAAAGTTTACCAGCTTCCTCAAATCTGTCTTGTTCATTTTGATAATTATAATCCAATGGATAATCTTGAACAGTCCTATCTATGAATAAAGCTTCAGGTAATCCATACCAATGCTCCATTGAAGTTAGTCCAGCTCTTGCTGAATTTAATACATTCCATCTAGCAACACTTAATTGTGCATGATGACAAGCAGAACCCAATCCTAATTTTTTATTTTCGTCCAGAGCCGCAGCCATAATTTCTGGTTCAGCTCCAAAAAATTTAATTCCATCAGCCCCTTTTTTTGCATTTGCTCTAACCCAAGTTCTTGCCATTTCAGCAGTACTAATTGGTGCATCGTTTAATGGATTGAAATTTTTTCCAGTTTGACCAAAACCTGTGTATGCAAAAATCCTTGGTGCTATTATTTTATTTTCTGCACTAAGTTTTTTTAAATTTAGTGTCCAATCAATTCCTCTGCCGCTAGGTTCCCTTACAGTAGTTACACCATGCGCCATCCATAGTTTAAATACATATTCATAGCTAGCGCCCTGAGCATCTCCTCCAATATGGCCATGCATATCAATAAATCCAGGCATAAGATACATTCCATTTGCATTAATTTCTACACCTCCTTTTTCTAATTTAGGCCTGCTTGCTTCATTAATTTCAACCCCTGGATATCCAACAACTTGAATATTTGATATAATATTTTTTCTAACCACTATATCGATGGGTCCTCTGGGTGGTGATCCATCTCCATTAATAAGAGTTACACCTCTAATAATTAATTGATCATGTTGTTTGTTTTCTATTTTAGCTTGTTGTGAAAAACTAATATTAAATAATAGAAAAGTAAGTATGTATGTTATTCTTTTTTTCATAATAATTTGATTTAATTAGTTGGAACATTAATATTGTTGCCAAAAAATATAGCATTTAAAAATAATTTATTAGTTCCATACCAAGAACCTCTAAAATTAGGGTTATCAGCAAAAATTATTACCCTACCAGAACCTAATTTTGAAACAATCAGTGAAGCAGTATTTTTAAAATTATTTTTCATATTTTCTTCAGAAATGTATCCATCAATATGTGGATCTTCAGAGTAAACCCCAACTGAAGAATAGTGATCCTTAGTTTTATTAATAAATACATTGTTGTTTTTATAAACTGGAATTGAAGAATCTCTGTAACCAAAAGCTAATGGATGGGTTAAATCTAGATCAACACTTAAAATTGCCCCCCCGATTCTTTCTCTGCCTATATTTTCTGCTGCACTTACATAATTTTTTCTTGAAAAAATTGAATCTTCAATAGGTTCTAATAGTGATTCATTAACTAATTTTTTATTAATAGCCCAGCTAGAACCATTAGCAACAGTTATTAGTGTATTACCCTTTTCAACCCAATCATTAATTTTTTCAATGTCACTTTTGCTTAATTGATTGTACGATCCAGAAACTATTATCATCGTGGTGTATTTATCCAACGATACTCTGTTAAATTGGTTTAATCTAATTTTAGAAAGAGGCATTCCAATTCTTGTATCTAAAAGATGCCAAACTTCTCCTGCTTCGTATGAATTAACTCCTTCTCCTACTACTAATGCAACTTTCACAGGCTTGTTAATTCTGAAATTATTACTACCCAAATCAATTCCTTTAATACTAAAACCCGACTCAGAGTTAAATATTGGTACATTAAATTTTTCCTGTGCAGTTTTAATTATTTTATATAACTTTTCTGAGGATATTTTTTGTTTACTTACGGGAATTAAAATTGATCCGTAGTTGAAATTTTTTATATTATTTGTTTCATTAACTTTTACTGAAAATGGCTTAAAAGCAGAGTAAGTAATTAAATTATTTTTTTGTAAATAATTTAATGTTGCTACAGAGTTATAGTCATCCCAATCCAATATATAAGAGTAATTTGATTTATTAACTTTTATATTTTTCACCAAGTCACTGGTTGATAAAACCTCGGATTCAGTTGTAAAGTTTTTGAGTTTTCTAGATTTCATATTATAGAAATTTGACATACTCCATGCTGACGCATCATAAAAAACACTATCTACATATTTATCATAGGTTTCGAAGAAATTTTTAACCATTCTTGACTGCGTTTGATTGACAGGAACTACATATTTCCCTTTACTTTTATAAACCTTTACTTTATGAATTAATAATTTATCAATAAAAGCTTTGTTTCTATTTTGGTCATATAAATCACCAAATTCGTATGCTTTTATTTTTTCATCTTTAAATTCTTTTAATGATGAATCAAAAAATCTTTTTTGATAATCTCTAAGCATTCTTTTATTATCCACAGCGGCTTCAACTGTGGCTATACTAGATAAGTATTGATTTCTAATGGTAAACCCGAAGGATATCGTTCCATAATTTGTCTCTTGTAAATGCCCTCTTGAACTGGCTTGCTCAAACAATATAGCCAATCCACCTTGAACATCAGGATAGGATGATCCATATCCTGGGTATGTTTCATCAAAAGATTCTTTAGTGTAGTAAAATGAACCAATACTATCCAAAGCTTTTACATAATATTCCGCAAATTTTGGGCTAAGGACATTGTAATTTTCCTCCGGAATCATTGGTTTTACGGATGCATTTGTTTTCATGGGCTCAAAAAAGTAATTACTATTAGTTCCCATTTCATGAAAGTCAGTTACCACATTTGGATACCAAGTGTGAAACCATTTTAATTTATTGCGACTTTCAGGATTAATTGCTAATAACCAATCTCTGTTTAAATCAAACCAATAATGATTAGTTCGTCCTTTTGGCCATGCTTCATTGTGTTCAGAATCATATTCATCTGCTACAAGATTGATCGATTTATTTTGATTCGCCCATTGAGTATGTCTATCACGTCCATCAGGATTAATTGTAGGATCAATAAAAACAACAGATTTTTGTCTAAATTTTTCAATTTTTTTATTTTTTGACGCCACAAGTGTATAAGCGGTTAGTAATGCAGCTTCTGAACTGGAAGGTTCATTTCCATGTACCCCATAACCAAGATTAATAATAATTGGTAGATCATCATTTAATGAAACGGATGCTCCAGGAATTGTATTTTTTAGATGTTCTTTTTGGATATCATCTAATCTATTTAAATTACTTTCTGATGTAACAGTCAAAATTACAAGATTTCTTCCCTCATGCGTTTTGCCATAATTAATTATATCTGCTTTATTTGAAACAGTACTCAAGTAGGTTAGGTAACTAACAATCTGGTCATGTCTTGTATGTTGAAATCCTATTTCATAACCCAAAAAATCCTCTGGTGATAAAATTGAATTATTATATGGTTTATAATTCTCCAGGAAATAATTTTGACTGCTTATTATATTGCTTAACAGCATAAAGACTAGTAATAACTTTAAGTTTTTCATATAAATAGTATTAATTAACGCTTATAAATATAATTATTTATAAATTGTTGGCATGAAAAATCTAGTTGTATTAGTAATTATAATTACTGTCTTGAGTTCTTGTAAAGAACAAAAAAGATATATCCCTAATTTGACTGAATTTCAAAAAGAATTAAATTCCTCATTTAAAGATGTAACTAAATCACCTCTTTTAAAAAATGATAGACAAGATTTTATTTCGTTAGATTTTTTTGATTTTGACTCTAGTTATGTTGTTAAGGCAGTTCTAATACCTTATATAAAAGATAGCATATTTGATATGAAAACCAATACAGATAGAATGCATACTTATAATAAATATGGTAAAATTAAATTTAATCTTAAAGACACTTACTTTGAACTTAACGTTTACGAGGATCAAGAATTAACCAATGAACAGATCAATATTGATGAACTTTTTCTTCCTTTTTATGATAATACTAATGGAATTACCACCTACTCAGGTGGTCGATATATTGATTTAAAAGTTAGTAAAGATTCAATAATTTCTATTGACTTTAACAAAGCATATAACCCTTATTGTGTATATAATTATAAGTTTTCTTGCCCTATTGTCCCAAGTGAGAACTACATAGCATCAGAAATTAAAGCTGGAGTGAAAGATTACAACAAAAAATAATTTTTTTATTTTTTGTTTAGCCTATAAATTAAAATAGATAACAAAACAGCTACAAGAACGTCATATATTGGTTTAATTTCAGGCCATCCAAAATTCCAAACACAGACAAGTAGTAACCATATAAACCAAACTTTATTAAACTGTTTCATGTTTTAAAACTTAAAATATAAATTGAATTGATATTTCAAATATATTAATTTACTCTAATTAGATTAGTTTAAGTTTAATTATTTAGTAATAATTAAAAACCATAATTTAGTGATTTAATTCAAAAATATACAGATGAAAATCAAACTAATTTTATGTAATCTTTTTCTATTTCTTTTTCTTTTTAATTGTAACAATAAGAATACTGATTTAATCACTATGGGTGATAATTTCGAATATTCAGTCGACGAGTTCTCTGATATTAAAATATTAAGATATGATATTCCTGGATGGGAAAATTTGACTTTAAAAGAACAAAAATTAGTTTATTATTTAACACAAGCTGGACTCTCTGGTAGAGATATTATGTGGGATCAAAACTATAGACATAACTTAGAAATAAGAAATAGTTTAGAAAATATATATAGAAATTATAATGGAGATAAAACCTCAACTGAATGGCTGTCGTTCGAAGTTTACTTAAAAAGATTATGGTTTAGTAATGGGATTCATCACCATTACTCTAATGCTAAGATTAAGCCAGGATTTAATTCTAATTTTTTATTAAGCTTATTGACCTATACAAATACTATTTTAAGTGATGAAGCTGTTGATGTTATTTTTAATGATTTTGATTCAAAAAAAGTTGATATATCTAAAGGGGTAGATAATGTATTACTCTCAGCTGTTAATTTTTATGGACCTGATGTAACTTCTAAGGATGTATATGATTTTTATTCTAAAGTAAAATCACCTGATCCTTTGAAGCCATTATCTCATGGGTTAAATTCTAGGCTAGTAAAAGAAAATGGGATTATAATTGAACAAGTTTATAAATCTGGCGGATTATATGGTTCAGCAATTGACGAGATTATTAAGTGGTTAGAGTTAGCTCTTGATGTTGCGGAAAATAAACCTCAAGGAGATGCTTTATCTTTACTAATCTCATATTATAAAACCGGAGACTTGCAGACTTGGGATGATTATAATGTAGCTTGGACATCTGCTACCGATGGTAATATTGATTATATAAATAGTTTTATTGAAGTTTATAACGATCCTCTAGGATACAGAGGGTCTTATGAAAATATAGTTCAAATTAAAGATTTTGATATGTCAGCAAAGATGGCTGTACTATCAGAAAATGCACAATGGTTTGAAGATAATTCTCCGCTAATTGAGTCACATAAAAAAAAGAATGTGGTTGGAGTTTCTTATAAAACAGTAAATGTTGCAGGAGAAGCAGGAGACGCTTCACCAAGCACTCCTATAGGAGTAAACCTTCCAAATGCAAATTGGATAAGAGCTGCTGTTGGTAGTAAATCAGTTTCTTTAGGAAATATTATTAATGCATATAATAATTCTGGTAGCTCAGGGAGATTAAAAGAGTTTGTAAATGATGACTTAGAATATGACTTAGAATTAAAACACGGTAAACAAGCTGATAAGTTACATACAGCATTACATGAGGTTATTGGTCATGCTTCTGGACAATTAAATCCTGGTGTTGGAGAAACAAAAGAAACTTTAAAGACATATGCTTCAACAATGGAAGAAGGTAGAGCAGATCTTGTTGGTTTGTATTATCTGTATAATCCAAAATTACAAGAACTAGGTCTTGTAGAAGATTGGAAGGAATTGGGAACTGCTGCGTTTGACGGATATATTAGAAATGGACTAATGACTCAGTTAATAAGACTAAATTTAGGGGATGATGTAGAGGAATCTCATATGAGAAATCGTCAATGGGTAAGTGCATGGGCTTATGAAAGAGGCTTAAAAGATAATGTGATTTCAAAATTAAGTAGAGATGGAAAAACTTATTTTAATATCAATGACTACGATAAATTGAGAGAAATATTTGGAGAACTTTTAAGAGAAACACAAAGAATTAAATCAGAAGGAGATTTTGCAGCTGCAGAAGCTTTAGTTGAAGGCTATGGAGTAAAAGTAAATCAACAAATTCATTCAGAAGTATTAAAAAGAAATAGAAAATTTACGGGTGCACCATATCAAGGATTTGTAAACCCAGTTCTTGTTCCTAAGTTTAATAGTGAAAATGAAATTATTTCTATCTCAGTTAAGCACCATGCTAGTTTTGAAGATCAAATGTTAGATTATTCTGAAAATTTCGGATTTCTAAAATAGAATTAAAAAACTTACATAAAAGCAAATTTTATCAATGCTATTAGGCCGATAAAACTAACAAAGGCAATTAAAACCATATAGCTTCCTTTGTAATATTTGTTGTGTAATTTCGAGTCTTTCTTGTATGCAAATGCTACAAGTATGGAAAAAACTATAAAAAAAATTATTCCAAAAGTTATTTGCCCTTCGCTAAACATATACTTAAATTTATAAAAACAAAATTATAAAATAATTAACTAACAAATTATATAAAAAATGCAAAATAAAACATCTTCTGTAAAGAAATTTCACGAATCTTTTAAAATAGGATATAATAATTCTCCAGTTGCCGATTTAGGAAAAGAAAAACATAAATTAAGATTTGATTTAATGGCAGAAGAAAATAACGAATATCTAGAAGCTGCTGATAATGGAGATCTAATTGAGGTAGCAGATGCATTGGGAGATATGCTATATATTTTATGTGGAACCATTATAGAGCATGGTTTACAAGATAAAATTGATGATGTGTTTAATGAAATACAAAGAAGTAATATGAGTAAGTTAGATGAAGATGGCCAGCCAATTTTTAGGGAAGACGGCAAAGTTCTGAAGGGTCCAAATTATTTTAAACCAAACATTTCAAAAATATTAAATTCCTAATCGTCAATACAAACAGTCCAATTGTGAGTGTCCGAAGACTTATTAGTTTGAATAGAAATTAATTTATCTTTTAACAAATCTGCATGCTGGTTTTCTGTTTCTGGGATATCAAAGTATTCACCTAAGTGTTCAAATCCAATTACTTTGCTTACTACTGCTGCAGTACCTGTACCAAATATTTCTTTTAAAGAATTGTTTTTAGCAGCATCTTTAAGCTCTTGTATACTAATTTTTCTTACTTGTATATCAATATGAAAGTCTTTACATAATTGAATAATACTTTTTCTTGTAATACCATCTAAAATGGTATCACTTGTAGGGGTAGTTATAAGGGTGTCATTAATTCTAAAAAACAGATTCATAGTTCCTGCTTCTTCTAAAAATTTATGTTCACTAGCATCGGTCCATATTATTTGATCAAAACCTTTTTCTTTAGCTAAATTAGTTGGGTAGAATTGACCCGCATAATTTCCAGCAGCTTTGGCATATCCAACTCCACCACTTGCAGCTCTACTAAATTTGTCTGCCACGATTACCTTAACTCCACCAGGATAGTATGGAGCAGATGGTGAACATATAATCATAAATTTATAAGTATTTGATGGTGCTGCTTGAATTGCATGCTGATTGGCGATCACAAATGGTCGTATGTACAAGGCGGAGCCTTCATCTTTTTTAACCCAATCAATATCTAATTTTAATATTTCTTTGATTCCATCAATAAAATAATCTTTAGGAATTTCAGGGATAGCTAACCTTTTAGAGGACTTATTAAATCTATCCCAATTGTCTTCTGGTCTAAATAACCAAACTTTACCATCAAAATCTTTGTAAGCTTTCATTCCTTCAAAAACAGCTTGACCGTAATGAAAAACACTAGCCGATGGGTCTATTGATAAAGGACCGTATGGTTTGATAACTGGTTTTTGCCATTCTCCATCAATAAAATCACACTCAAGCATGTGATCTGTAAAAACAGAGCCAAAAGTTAGAGTGCTAAAATCTACATCATCTATCCTTGATTTATCAATCTTATTTATTTTTATAGAATCACTCATTTTTTAAATATTTAGATGGCAAATTTACGTAATATTAATATTAAAAAAAATACATTTATAATATTGAAATTTTTAATTTTACCTTTTTAAAAGTAAGTTATTAAATGAAAATATTAATTACAGGAGCAACAGGGCTAATTGGAAAGAAATTAACCATTGATTTATTAACTAAAGGATATACCGTAAACTATTTAACAACTAGAAAATCAAAAATTAAATCCTCAAATCAAATTAATGGCTATTACTGGAACCCAGCAAAAGATATTATTGATTTACAATGTTTTAAAAATGTAGATACTATAATAAACCTAGCGGGATCAAATATTGCTAAGCGATGGACCAACTCCAACAAGCTGGAGATTCTTAAAAGTAGAACTCAATCGTTAGTCTTATTAAGAGATTCAATATCTAAAAATAATTTAAAAATTAAAAAAATTATTTCTGCAAGTGCAATTGGAATTTATCCTAGCTCTTATGATGAATTTTATTTGGAAAACAATAATTTAATTAATGATAGCTTTCTTGGTAAGGTTGTTAATGAGTGGGAGTTAGCAGTTAACTCTTTTAATGATTTAAAAATTGAAATAGCTATAGTTAGAATAGGACTAGTATTATCTAAAGATGGTGGAATATTATCCAAATCTTTACTGCCTATTAAACTTGGTTTTGGCTCGTTCTTTGGTAGTGGTAATCAGTGGCAGTCATGGATTCATGTTCAAGATATTTCAAATATTTTTTATCATATATTAAAAAATGATTTAGTTGGAATTTTTAATGGTGTTTCCCCAAATCCAATTACAAATAAAGACTTTACGATAAAGCTTGCTAAATTTTTAAATAGACCTTTGATATTTCCTAATATTCCTAAGTGGACGATGAGTTTAGTTCTTGGTGAAATGCATATTATAATTTTTGAAAGTCAAAAGGTAGCCTGCGATAGATTAAATAAAACTGAATTTAATTTTAAGTTTGATAATTTTGATCAAGCTATAGCAGATTTATTAAAATAATTGATGACATTTTGACATTATTTGATTTATGGCAGTACTTTTGTAATATCATATTTATCAAACAATAATTAATTGAAATGAGTAAAAAAAATACGAAAGTCAAAAAAGAAAGTAAGAAGCCAAAATCTAAAGAAAAAGATTTAGACGTGGATGTAGTAATAAATGATGTAGATGACGTTCAGAAAGAAAAAGAAAAATTTTTAAGACTTTTTGCTGAATTTGAAAATTACAAGAAAAGAACTACTAAAGAGAGAATTGAATTGTTTTCTACTGCAAGTCAAGAGCTAATGACTTCACTTCTTCCAGTACTGGATGATTTTGATAGAGCAAATCAAGAAATAATAAAAAACAGTGATGATGAGATCTATAAAGGGGTTTCATTAATTCAAAATAAATTATTTGACACCTTAAAATCAAAAGGACTAAAAATAGTTGAAGTAAACAAAGGGGATTTATTTGATGCAGATGATCATGAGGCAGTTACTCAAATACCTGCACCGAGTGATGATCTAAAGGGAAAAATTATAGATGTGATTGAAAAGGGGTATAAATTGGGAGAAAAAGTAATTAGATATCCAAAAGTCATAATAGGAAAATAAGATGAAAGAAGATTACTACGAAACATTAGGTTTAAGTAAAAGTGCAACTAGTGCCGAAATTAAAAAGGCATACAGAAAGATGGCAATTAAATACCATCCAGATAAAAATCCTGATAACAAAGCTGCGGAAGAAAAGTTTAAAAAAGCCGCTGAAGCTTATGAGATTTTAAGTAATTCAGATAAAAAAGCTAAATATGATCAGTTTGGCCATCAAGCATTTCAAAATGGAGGAGCTGGATTTGGTGGAGGTGGTATGAACATGGATGATATATTCAGTCAATTTGGAGATATTTTTGGTGGAGGCTTTGGAGGGTTTGGTGGAGGTTCTAGACAAAGAGTTGTAAAAGGAAGTAATTTAAGGGTCAGAGTTAGTCTTACTTTAGAAGAAATTGCTAATGGTGTTGAGAAGAAAATCAAAGTTAAAAGAAAAATTAAAGCAGCTGGTAGTACCTTTAATACCTGTTCTACATGCAATGGCTCTGGGCAAGTAACTAGAATAGCGAATACTATTTTAGGTAGAATGCAAACCTCTGCTCCTTGTAATATATGTGGTGGAGCAGGAGAAACTTTAAGTAATAGACCCAAAGGTTCAGATAGTCAAGGATTAATTATTGAGGAAGAAACTGTAAAAATTCCTATTCCAGCTGGAGTAGTTGATGGAATGCAATTAAAGGTTTCCTCTAAGGGAAATGATGCACCTGGGAATGGTATTTGTGGTGATTTATTGGTAGTAATTGAAGAACTTCCACACGACAAACTACAAAGAGAAGGAGATAACCTTCATTATGATTTATATGTTAGTATGCCAGACGCAGTTTTAGGTGGATCAAAAGAAATCCAAACTGTTGGTGGAAAGGTTCGAATTAAAATTGAACCAGGTCTTCAGTCCGGAAAAATTTTAAGATTACGAAATAAAGGTATACCTAGTATAAACGGCTATGGATCAGGTGACTTACTAGTTCATGTTAATGTGTGGACACCAAAAACATTAAATAAAAATCAAAAGAATTTCTTCGAATCTATGAAGGATGATGATCATTTTAATCCTAAACCTGAAAAAAGCGATAAATCATTTTTTGATACAGTCAAAGACATGTTTTCTTAGTCTTTTTCTCAGAAAAGAATTGAATAGTTAGTTTTAGAATCTTATATTTATATCCTTAAATAGTATAAATTTTATGGATAATTTATTAAGTATAGATTCTGTGTCAAAATATTTTGGTGACTACCAGGCATTAAATAGTGTTTCTGTTGATATTCCTGAGGGAAGTATCTTTGGTCTGCTTGGACCAAATGGAGCTGGTAAAACAACACTTATTAGAATAATTAACCAAATTTCTATCCCAGACACTGGTAAAGTTTTGTTTGATGGGGAAATTCTTAGCCAAAAAAATATAAGAGATATTGGTTATTTACCAGAAGAAAGAGGTTTATATAAATCTATGAAAGTAGGCGAGCAGGCTCTTTACTTAGCTCAATTAAAAGGAATGAGTAGAACAGATGCTAAAAAACAACTTAAATACTGGTTTGATAAATTTGAAATTGGTGAATGGTGGGACAAAAAAATTGTTGAATTATCCAAAGGAATGGCTCAAAAAGTACAATTTATTGTAACAGTACTTCATAAACCTAGTTTATTAATTTTCGATGAGCCTTTTTCTGGATTTGATCCAATTAATGCAAATATAATTAAAGATGAAATCCTTAAATTAAGAAATGATGGATCTACTGTTATTTTTTCTACCCACAGAATGGAGTCTGTTGAAGAACTTTGTGATCATATTGCATTAATACACAAGTCTAATAAAGTTTTAGATGGAAATCTTAACGATATTAAAAGACAATATAAAACCAATACATTTGAAGTTGGATTAGTTTGTAACGAGCAAAAAGTCATAAAGCAGTTAATAAGTGCTAAATTTAAGTCTGTGGACGCTAACTTTAAATCTTTAGGAAAAGAATTAAAACTAAACATATCTTTAGGACCTAATCAAACTTCCAATGAGTTGCTGAACTTTCTAAGTTCTAATGCTGAAGTAAATCACTTTATAGAGGTTGTTCCGAGTGCAAACGATATTTTTATTCAAACCGTAAATAATCAAAAATAATGAACCACACTAGATTAATTATTGCAAGAGAATACTTGACTCAAGTGAAAAACAAGAAGTTTATAATAATGACCTTATTGATTCCATTTTTAATAGTTGGCTTAGGTTTATTTCTTTCGTTTTTAACAAACACCAATAGTGATAGTACTAAAAATATAACTGTTGTAGATAATTCAGGCATTTTTGAAAACTCATTATTAAGTACCGATACTGTTATAGTTTTCTTTTTTAGAAGATTTAGACGAGGGAGAAGCAAAACTTATTTCTAAAGAAAGAAACGATGATGGATTAATATTTATCCCACCCGCTGAGAGATGCTAAAAATATTGATTACGTTGAACTTTCCAAGTCTATTAAACTTATTTCTGAAGATTCTCCATCTTTAACACTGATTGGTGGTATTGAAAGTAAATTAGAGAAAATTTTAACAGATTTGAATTATACTGGGTTAGGATTAGATTTAGATACAATTAAAGAATCTAAAATTTATATTGATTTAGTTCAAGTAAGTTTTGAAGGGGAAGAATCAACAAAAATAGACGGAATAGTTAAAATGGCCTTTGGATTTTTCATAGGTATGTTATTATACATGTTCGTTTTTATATATGGTAGCATGATCCTTCGAAGTGTGTTAGAAGAAAAAACAAGTAGAATTGTCGAAATTATCATTTCTTCGGTTAAGCCCACGCAATTAATGATGGGTAAGATTATTGGTACATCTTTAGTAGCTTTTACTCAAATATTTATTTGGATAGCTCTAACATTAGTTATTTCAACTTTAGCTTCGTCTATTTTTGGGGTATCTACGTCGGAGTTTAACTCATTAGATGTGAGTGATGCCCAAGCTAATTCTGGAATCCAAATTTTCTTTTCTGCTTTATTTAATTTACCCCTTTTAAATATTTTGATTGCATTTGTGTTTTTCTTTATTTCAGGCTTATTCCTTTATGGATCTTTATTTGCAGCAATTGGTGCAGCTGTAGATAGTGAAACCGATGCAAATCAATTTATGTTGCCTGTTGGCATGCCATTAATAATTGGACTTTATGTAGGTATATTAACTGTTTCTGAAGATCCATCTGGAACTATTCCAACAATTTTTTCACACATACCATTTACATCTCCAATAGTAATGATGATGCGAATTCCATATGGAGTTCCTATCTATGAACAAATTATTTCATTGCTAATTCTTATTATTACATTTTTCGCAACAGTTTGGTTTGCAGCTAAAATTTATCGTGTTGGTATTTTAATGTATGGCCAAAAGCCTAGTTATAAAGACTTATTTAAATGGTTAAAATATTAATCTATGTCTAAAATATTAATTGTTGAAGATGAAGTAGCAATTCGAAGAGTTTTGATTAAAATTCTTGCTGAAGAAAACAGTGACTTTATTATCTCAGAAGCACCAGATGGACTTGAAGCTATTGATCATATAAAAAACAACGAAATTGATTTAATTCTTTGTGATATAAAAATGCCTAAAAAAGATGGTATAGAGGTCTTAGAGTATGCAAAAAGAATTAAACCTGAAACTCCAATTATAATGATATCTGGTCACGGAGACTTAGATACAGCAG
Organism: uncultured Flavobacteriaceae bacterium; assembly: GCA_964275995.1. Classification (GTDB taxonomy): domain Bacteria; phylum Bacteroidota; class Bacteroidia; order Flavobacteriales; family Flavobacteriaceae; genus SGZJ01. Next base: position 5,900 of record CAXYEG010000011.1, on the reverse strand, counting down.
TAGAAACAATGAGGCTTGGTGCATTTGATTATATTTCTAAACCACCAGATTTAAATAGATTATTGACTGCTGTTAGAAATGCCTTAGATAATAAAAAATTAATCATTGAAAACATCAGACTAAGGAAGCAAATCAACACATCCTATGAAATGATTGGTGAAAGTGAGGGAATTAATGAAATTAAAAAACTTATTGATAAAGTAGCTCCAACAGATGCGAGAGTTTTAATTACTGGCCCAAATGGTTCTGGAAAAGAGTTAGTAGCTCATTGGATACATCAAAAAAGTAAAAGGTTTTCTTCTCCTTTAATTGAAGTTAATTGTGCGGCAATTCCTACTGAATTAATCGAAAGCGAGTTATTTGGACACCAGAAAGGTTCTTTTACAGGTGCAAATAAAGACAAAACAGGAAAATTTGAAGCTGCTAATAATGGAACAATCTTTTTAGATGAGATAGGAGACATGAGTTTATCAGCTCAAGCCAAAGTTTTAAGAGCCTTGGAATCTAATTCTATTCAAAAAGTAGGTGCTCAAAAAGATATAAAGATTAACGTTCGTGTTGTTGCAGCTACTAATAAAAACCTGAAAGACGAAATTACTAAAGGTAATTTTAGAGAAGATTTATATCATCGTTTAGCAGTAATTTTGATTAAAGTTCCTTCCTTAAATAGTAGAGCTGATGATATCCCTTTATTAGTTGAATATTTTTCAGATAAAATATCTAAATCCCAAGGAATTAATAATAAGCCTTTCACAAAAGATGCTATCAGTTTATTAAAATCTTATGATTGGTCCGGTAATATTAGAGGTCTTAGGAATGTTGTAGAGAGATTAATAATACTGGGAGATGAAACAGAAATTACGGAAAATAATATTAAAGAATATTCTAATAAATAATAGTTTTCATGAAAAATTTTCTTTTATCTACTTTACTTATTATACCTTTTTTTGTTTTTTCACAAACTGATGAAAAAGTTATTTCAGAAATTTACACAAACTCACTTACCAATGGACAAAGCTACAGTTGGCTAGACCATCTTTCTAATAACATTGGTAGTAGACTTTCAGGTTCTCTTGGTGCTGAAAAAGCAGTAGAATGGACAAAAGAGGAATTAGAGACCATGGGTTTAGATAAAGTTTGGTTGCAGCCTGTTATGGTTCCGAAATGGGTCAGAGGCGTTCCTGAATTTGCATACATAGAAACTAGCCCAGGAAAGACTATTAAGGTAAATATCTGTGCTTTGGGAGGTTCAATATCCACCCCTCCAACAGGTTTGAAATCTAAAATTATTGAAGTTTCTGGAGTAGATGAGTTAGAGAAATTGGGTGCGGAAAACATTGAAGGTAAAATTGTTTTTTTTAACAGACCAATGGATGCTTCCCTTATTAATACTTTTGAGTCTTATGGAGGTTGTGTTAATCAAAGGTATTCTGGAGCAATGGATGCTAGTAAGTTTGGAGCAATTGGAGTAATAGTTAGATCGATGAATTTAAGAATTGATGATTTTCCTCACACTGGTTCAATGACATATGGAGATATACCACCACAGGATAGAATACCATCTGCTGCAATAAGTACAAAGCATGCAGATTTATTAAGTGCAATGGTTAAGTTAGATAATAATGTTCAGTTCTATTTTAAACAAAACTCCAAGCAATTGGAGGATGTTTTATCCCATAACGTAATAGGTGAAATTACGGGCAGTGAATTTCCAGATGAATATATTGTAGTTGGCGGTCATTTAGATTCTTGGGATCTTGGCGATGGAGCACATGATGATGGTGCGGGATGTACTCAATCTATGGAGGTACTGAGACTATTGAAATTATCAGGCATAAAACCAAAAAGATCAATTAGAGTTGTTTTATTTATGAATGAAGAAAACGGATTAAGAGGAGGAAATAAATATGCTGAAATTGCAGCTCAAAAAAACGAAAATCATATTTTTGCTTTAGAAAGCGATGCTGGGGGGTTTACACCAAGAGGTTTCTACTTTGATTGTGATCAATCAAATTTTGAGCAGATTTTATCTTGGAAAAGTTTATTTAAACCATACCTAATACATTTCTTTGAATTAGGTGGAAGTGGAGCAGATATCGGTCCATTAAAAAATGAGACAAATGTTTTATCTGGCTTAAAGCCTGATTCTCAAAGATATTTTGATTATCATCATGCTCCTAATGATACGTTTGATGCAGTTAATAAAAGAGAGCTTGAATTAGGCGCAGCAACAATGACTTCTTTAGTCTATTTAATAGACAAGTATGGAATTATTAAATAAATTTTAGAAATCTATGAAAAAATTAAAATTTATTTATGGTTTTTCTAATTTCGACTAAATTAGAAATTAAATTTTCTAACAGATCTAAATCTAACATATTTGCACCATCACTTTTTGCGTTTTTTGGATCAAAATGTGTTTCAATAAATAAACCATCTATGTTATTAACAACTCCAGCCCTAGCAATGGTTTCAATCATCTCAGGGACACCACCTGTAACTCCACTTGTTTGATTTGGTTTTTGTAGTGAATGTGTTACATCTAGTATTGTAGGGGCAATCGACTTCATCGTTGGAATGCCTCTAAAATCTACTATCATGTCTTGATAGCCAAACATAGTGCCACGATCTGTAATAAGTACATTTTTATTATTTGAATCTTTTACTTTTTGTACTGCATGTTTCATGCTTTCAGGACTCATGAATTGACCTTTTTTAAGATTTACTATTTTACCTGTTTTAGCAGCAGCAACAACTAAATCTGTTTGTCTTACTAGAAAAGCTGGGATTTGTAAAACGTCGACATATTTAGCTGCTAATTCAGCATCTTTGACATCATGAATATCAGTGATAGTTGGTACATCTAAAGCTGAAGAAACTTTACTTAAAATTTCTAAAGCTTTAACATCTCCAATACCTGTAAAACTATCGATTCTGCTTCTGTTTGCTTTTTTGAAACTTCCCTTAAAGATAAAAGGAACCTTATATTTGTTTGAGATATTTAAAATCTTTTCAGCAATTTTAAATGCCATTTCTTCCCCTTCAATAGCGCAAGGGCCAGCAATTAAAATAAAGTTATTTGAATCTAGATGTTTAAGTTTTGGAATATTCATAACTGTTTGTAAAAAATAATTTCAGTAAAGTTACTGCTTTTTTAATATCTGCATAAAAATAATTTTATTCTTCTAATGAGAATAATATAGCTTACATTTGCACAAATTTTAAAATTTAGTCATGACTAAAACAAAAAATATTGCAATTATTGCTCACGTTGATCACGGAAAGACAACTTTAGTTGATAAAATTATGTTTCACTGTCAGTTATTTAGAGAGAATGAAAATAAGGGTGATTTGATTTTAGATAACAATGACTTAGAAAGAGAAAGAGGTATTACAATTACTTCAAAAAATGTTTCAGTTATATATAAGGATACCAAAATTAATATTATTGACACCCCTGGTCACGCAGATTTTGGAGGAGAAGTAGAAAGAGTTTTAAACATGGCTGATGGTGTTTTACTTTTAGTTGATGCTTTTGAAGGCCCAATGCCGCAAACACGATTTGTATTACAAAAAGCCCTAGACTTAGGTTTAAAGCCATGCGTAGTTATTAATAAGGTGGATAAAGAAAATTGTACACCAGAAGAAGTTCATGAAGCAGTTTTTGACTTAATGTTCGAGTTAGGAGCTGAAGAATGGCAATTAGATTTCCCTACTGTTTATGGCTCAGCTAAAGAAAATTGGATGAGTAATGATTGGAAAGATGTTACCAAAAATATTGAGCCATTACTAAATATGGTTATAGACCATGTTCCTTCTCCAACAATTAAAGAAGGAAGTTTACAAATGTTAATTACTTCTTTAGACTATTCTTCATTTACAGGTAGAATAGCTATAGGAAGACTACAAAGAGGTGAATTAACAACGGGGATGAATGTATCTTTAGTTAAAAGAGATAAGTCCATAGTTAAATCTAAAATTAAAGAACTACATGTATTTGAAGGTTTAGGTAGAATTAAGGTAGATGAGGTTCAACCTGGAGATATATGTGCTATAGTTGGATTAGATAGTTTTGAAATCGGAGATACTATTGCTGATTTTGAAAATCCTGAATCACTAAAAACAATTGCAATAGATGAGCCTACAATGAGTATGTTATTTACAATTAATGATTCTCCTTTTTTCGGAAATGATGGAAAATATGTCACTTCTAGACATATTAAGGATAGATTAAATAAAGAACTTGAAAAAAACCTAGCACTTCGACTTAATGAAACTGATAGTGCTGATAAATTTATGGTTTTTGGAAGAGGCGTGTTACACTTATCAGTTTTAATCGAAACTATGCGAAGAGAAGGATATGAGTTGCAAATTGGACAGCCTCAAGTAATAATTAAAAATATAGATGGTCAAAAATGTGAACCGTTTGAAGAAATGACTATTGATTTACCTGAAACTGTTTCAGGTAGAGCTGTTGAAATGGTGTCTATTAGAAAAGGAGAAATGTTAAGTATGGTTTCTAAAGGGGAAAGAATGGTTTGTGAATTTTTAATTCCCTCCAGAGGGATAATTGGTTTAAGAAATCAGTTACTTACCGCAACTGCCGGTGAAGCAATAATGACCCATAGATTTAAAGAATATAAGCCAGTAAAAGGTGGTATTCCAGAGAGGCAAAATGGTTCTCTAGTTTCTATGGAAAAAGGAAAAGCAATTCCATATTCAATAGATAAATTACAAGATAGAGGCAAGTTTTTTGTTAATCCAGGCGAAGAGATTTATGAGGGTCAGGTTATTGGTGAAAATTCCAGGGGAGACGATATGGTTATAAATATTACCAAAACAAAAAAAATGAGTAATGTTAGATCTTCTGGTGCTGATGATAAGGCAAAAATTGTTCCTGCAATTAAATTTTCATTGGAAGAGGCTTTAGAATATATTCAAAAAGATGAATATGTGGAAGTTACACCTGTTAGTCTTAGACTGAGAAAAATTTTATTAAAAGAAGTAGAGAGAAAGAGAAACAAGTCTATTTAAAAAATAAATAGTATTTTCATATTAAATAAAATATAATACTATTTACTCTATAATAAAATACACTAAAAACCATAAGACAGATTGGAATAATTTTGTTTCAAATTCTAGAAACGGTACTTTTTTATTTCTAAGAGATTTTATGGATTATCACAGTGATAGATATCTTGATTATTCTCTTCTCATATATAAAAAAGACGTATTAATATCTGTTCTTCCTGCAAACATTGTTGAAGATCAGCTTTATTCTCATCAAGGATTATCCTATGGAGATTTTATATTAGATAAAAAATCTAAATTTCATGATGTAGTTGAGATTTTTAAAATTACTCTTAAATTTCTGTCAGACAACAATATTAAAACTCTATACCTTAAACCAATTCCATCTATATATCACATTCTTCCAACTGAGGAGTCCAAATATATAAGTCATTTACTAAATTCTGATATCTTTAAAAAAGAACTGCTCTCTGTTGTTAGAATGAATAATTTATCTCTTTCTAAGGATAGATCTAACGGAGTTAAAAAAGGGCTTAAAAATAATTTAGTTATTACTGAAGTTGATGAATTCGAAGACTTTTGGAATACTCTTCTAACACCAAATTTGAATTTAAAATATGGCATTTCACCTGTTCACACATTAAGTGAAATCAAATTATTAAAAAAAAGATTTAATAATAACATCAGACAATTTAATGTAGTACTCTGCGTTGATACCACTGCTTCAACGCCAAGTACTCTGCGTTGATACCACTGCTTCAACGCCAAGTACTCTGCGTTGATACCACTGCTTCAACGCCAAGTACTCTGCGTTGATACCACTGCTTCAACGCCAAGTACTCTGCGTTGATACCACTGCTTCAACGCCA
>CAXYEG010000010.1:0-44464 GCA_964275995.1 uncultured Flavobacteriaceae bacterium | reverse complement strand
GTCAGGCGTAATAAATCACAAAAATGGTTTATAGATTATCAACTTTCAAAAAAATTTTCTAAAATATCCTTTAGCTATGAGTTTAGAAAATTATTTAAAAATAACAGAGAGTTAAACATTCGTTTATTTTCTGGATATTTTATTAATAACAAAAATATTAACAACGATTACTTTGATTTCTCTTTGGATCGCCCTACAGATTATTTGTATGATTATAATTATTATGGTAGATCTGAAAATAATGGCTTTTTTAGTCAACAAATTATAATGGCTGAAGGAGGTTTTAAATCAAAACTGGCCAGTTCAAGTACTAACAACTTTATATCAACAATAAACTTAAGTTCTACTTTATGGAAAAACTTATTAATATATATTGATTTGGGAGTATTAAATACCAAAACAAATAAATCTTTTAAAATGGTTTATGACTCTGGTGTTCGACTTAATATTATAGCTGATTATTTTGAAATTTACTTTCCAATTAAATCAAGTAATGGTTTTGAAATAAAAGACCCCAATTATAATGAGAAAATTAGATTTTTGTTCACTTTCGAACCTGATGTACTTTTAGGGTTATTTAGAAGGAAATGGTACTAATGTTAATTACTGAAATTGCGTACAAGGGATAGATTAACTACATTTGCAAAATCTTAACTACCTAAATTAATGACAAAAATTTCTAAAGAAGTTAATCCAGTCTTATCTTACAAAGATTTTATTGATGAAGTCATTAATGATTATAAAATTGCTGTAACAAGTAGAGAATGTAGTATTCTTGGAAGAAGAGAAGTTTTAACTGGAAAAGCTAAATTTGGAATCTTTGGAGATGGAAAGGAAGTCCCATCAACTAGCAATGGCTAAGTCTTTTAAAAATGGTGACTTTAGATCAGGATACTACAGAGATCAGACTTTTATGATGGCTATTGGAAAACTAACATCTTTAGAATTTTTTTCTGGATTATATGCACACACCGACATAGATTTTGACCCAATGAGTGCTGGTAGACAAATGGGTGGGCATTTCACTACTCATAGTTTAGATGAACACTATGAATGGAAAGACTTAACTGCACAAAAAAATTCAAGTTCAGATATATCTCCCACTGCCAGTCAAATGCCAAGATTATTGGGTTTAGCCCAAGCATCAAAAATATACAGAAACAACAAAGAGTTTAATTCCAAAAAGTTTTCTAAAAATGGTAATGAAATTGCATGGGGAACAATAGGTAACGCAAGTACAAGTGAAGGATTGTTTTTTGAAACTATAAATGCTGCTGGAGTATTACAAGTGCCTATGATCACTAGTATTTGGGATGATGAGTACGGAATTTCTGTACATGCTAAACATCACACAACTAAAGAAAATATTTCTGAAATACTTAAAGGTTTTCAAAGATCAAGTTCAAAAGATGGATTTGAGATAATGGAAGTTAAAGGCTGGGACTATGTGAATTTAATTAAAGTTTACGAAAAAGCTGAAAAAACTTGCAGAGAAAATCATACACCTGTTCTAATTCATGTTACTGATTTAACTCAACCATTAGGACACTCCACCTCTGGATCTCACGAAAGATATAAGGATGTTGACCGTTTAGATTGGGAGAAACGATTTGATTGTAATACAAAAATGAGGGAGTGGATAATTTCAAATAATATTAGCACAGATGATAAGTTAAAAGAGTTAGAAAAAACGATAAAAAAACAAGTAAAAGAAGACAAGGCAAAAGCTTGGAAAGCCATTATAACTATAACTAAAAATAACAGAGAGGAATTATTAAATATAATATATAGAATAGATAGTAGGTTTATTTCTGATAAAGTAAAAACATTAGTAGACTCATTAACAAGCATAAATGAGCCTAATAAAAAAGATGTAATCTCTACAGCGAGAAAAATAATTCATAACTTAAATAAAGTCGATTTTAGTATAAAGTCTGAGCTAATTAGTTGGATAAGTTCCAATGATAGCGTCAATTATTCTGATTACAGCTCTCATCTTTACAGCCAATCTATATACAGTCCTTTAAATATAAGTGAAGTAAAACCAAAATATAATCATGATTGTAAGGAAGTTGATGCAAGAATTATATTAAGAAATAATTTTGATAATATATTAGCAAATAATAAAAACGTAATCATCTTTGGAGAAGATACTGGTAAAATTGGTGACGTAAATCAAGGTTTAGAAGGTTTACAGGAAAAATATGGAGATGTTAGAGTTGCTGACACTGGTATTCGTGAGGCTACAATAATTGGACAAGGTATTGGGCTTTCGTTAAGAGGCTTTAGACCAATTGCTGAAATTCAGTACTTAGATTACTTATTATATGCTATCCAAATTATGAGTGATGACTTAGCTACACTCCACTACAGGACTAAAGGAAAGCAGAAAGCTCCGATGATCATAAGAACCAGAGGGCACAGATTAGAGGGGATTTGGCACTCAGGGTCTCCTTTAGGGGGGATTGTTAATTTTTTGAGAGGCATATACGTTTTAGTACCTAGAAACATGACTAAAGCAGCTGGATTTTACAATACAATGTTAGATAGTGACCAGCCTTGCCTGTTAATTGAATGTTTAAACGCATACAGAGTTAAAGAAAAGGAGCCTTCTAACCTATCTGAAATTAGGACACCATTAGGAGTTGTTGAAATAATTAATTCGGGAAAAGACATCACAGTAGTTTCGTATGGTTCTACTTTAAACTTAATACAAGAGCTAATACATGAATTATCTGAATTTAATATATCAATAGAGCTCATAGATGTTCAAACTTTAATCCCTTTTGATATCGAAAAAGAAATATCCAAAAGTGTTTCAAAAACAAATAGACTACTAATAATTGATGAAGATGTTCCTGGAGGTGGGACAGGTTTTATATTAAGTGAATTGATTTCTAAACAAAATATTTATAACTTTTTAGACAGTGAACCAAAAATATTAAGCGCAAAAAATCATAGACCTGCTTACGGAACTGACGGAGATTATTTTTCTAAACCTTCAAAAGAAGATGTTTTTGAAAAAATTTACGAGATGATGAATGAATCAGATCCTCAACAATATCCAAAATTAATGTAACAATTTAAATATTAATTCTTTAAGGATATCCGAATTAGATGTATTGTTAGCTCCAAGCCCTTTAGATTTCAAATCAAATTCTCTTAATATTGATATTTTAGAAGAAATACTTTTCATAGAGTAATTTCTAGCTGCCGAAGAATAATCTTTTACAAAATAAGGGTTCACTTTGAGTGCAGATGCTACTGATCTATCCGATTTGTCAGAAAGACTATGATATGTAAATAGTTTAATAAAAAAGTCAAAAACTAAAGATATAACCACAACTAAAGGATTAGATTTAGGGTTCTTAGAAAAGTAATCAATTATTTTCGTGCATTTAAATAAATCTCTTTCGCCAATTGCTTTTCTTAATTCAAATACATTAAACTCTTTAGAGATTCCTATGTATTTTTCAATATCGTCCTGATTAATTGTTTTGTTCTTTCCTTTTAATACAACTAACTTATCTAATTCATTTGCAATTTTATTAATTTCTGTACCTAATAACTCCGTAATTAAAAAAGTAGATTTTTTATCAATATTAAATTCAAAAGATTTTAAATATGAAATAATCCAGTCTTGAGCTTGATTATCATATAATTTTTTACTTTCAAAAACTAAACCGTTTTTTAAAATCGCTTTATAAATTGCTTTTCTTTTATCTAAAGACTTGTGTTTAAAATTTAAAACTAGTATGGTTGAAGTTAACGGATGATTTACATAATTAATTAGATCGTCTAAAGAGTTTCCTTCGGCGTCTTTTTTTGAAAGATCTTGTGCCTGCTTAACAATAACTAGCTTTCTTTCAGACATTACAGGATATTGCTTAGATATTGAAATTATATCACTTATTAATGTATCTTTTCCGTAGAGAATATTTAAATTAAAATCCTTCTCATGGTCTTGAAGAGAATTATTTAGAATTAGTTTTGTTAAATAATCGATATAATATTCTTCTTCACCCATAAATAAGTAAACAGGTGAATAAGTGTTATTTTTTATATCATTTTCTATTTGTTTAATTAAATTCATAAAAAAATACGAAATTTGTACTATGTTGCAATTAGACTTTCCAAATTATACATTTAAAATCAAAAATAGTGGAAATGGAGACTATATTTTTGATGAAATTAGAAAAAAATATATTAAGCTAACCAAGGAAGAGTGGGTTAGACAAAATTGTGTTAAATTTCTTATAAATGAAAAGAATTTTTCTCCTGTTTTAATTAATATTGAAAAGACAATAAAAGTAAATAATCTAATTAAAAGATATGACATTGTTGTATATAAGCCAGATGGGGGGATTAAGTTATTAGTAGAGTGTAAATCTCCTGAAATTAAAATAAATCAAAAAACTTTTGACCAAATCGCTATTTATAATATGAATTTAAAATCTGAACTACTAATGGTTACAAACGGATTAAGACATTACTATTGCGAAATTAATTATAATAATAAATGTTATACATTTTTAAAGGATATTAAAAATTAAATGAGACTAGCTATTGTTATTTTAAATTGGAATGGTGTAAAGCTTTTAAAAAAGTTTTTAAAGCCATTGGTCACTTACACTAATACTGAAAATGAAATTTATGTAATAGATAATAAATCTACTGATAATTCAATAGATTATATTAAGTCAAATTTTCCGAATATTAAAATTATTAAAAATAATGGTAATTATGGCTATGCCAAGGGATATAATGAGGGGTTAAAAAAAATTAATGCAGATATATTCTGTTTGTTAAATAATGATGTAGAGGTTTCTCAAAATTGGATTAAACCCGTAATGAATGAATTTAGATCTAATCCCATTACTGCTGCTGTTCAACCTAAGATATTAAATTATAAAAACAAAGATTATTTTGATTATGCAGGAGCAGCTGGAGGTTTTATCGATAGCTTAGGATACCCTTACTGTGATGGACGTATTCATAATATAATAGAAAAAGACAAAAAGCAATATGATTATAATAAAGACATATTTTGGGCATCAGGAGCCTGTTTATTTATAAGAAAAGATATTTTTATTAAATTAAACGGCTTCGATGAGTCATTTTTCAATCACATGGAAGAGATTGATTTATGTTGGAGGATTTTAAAAAGTGGATTGAAAATAAAGTATATATATAACTCAAAAGTATTCCATGTTGGTGGAGGTACTTTAGATTATAATAATCCAAAGAAAACATTTTATAATTTCAGAAATAGCCTTTTTACAATTACAAAAAATTCAGAAAAAAACCTTTTTACAACCCTTTTCTTTAAAATGATAGTTGATGGATTAATTGGAATTAGTTTCCTATTAACATTTAAATTTATACATCTATTGGCAATAATTAAAGCTCACTTTGCGTTTTATGGTCAAATACCAAGGTTAATTAAACAAAGACAACGCTCAGATTTTAAATTAAATGGTTTTGAATCTACTTTTTTAATCACAAAGTATTTTAAGTTAAAATTTGTTAAGTTTTTTAGTAATTAAGTTTAGCTTTTTTTTACTTTTACATTATTAGTTTAATTTTTTTAAAAATATCAGATGAAAAAACCAGTATTATTAAGTTTACTAACTGTTTTAATTTTAAGTTCTTGTGTTACCAAAAAAGAATACACATCATTAGAAAATAAACACAGAAAAACTCAGGATTTATTAAATACAGCTACTGTTAAATTAAATGCTTGTATTGAAGAAAAAGCTTCAGCCGTTGCATTATCAACTGCCTATAAAGATCAGGTTGAAGATTTAAGAAGAACTACTCGTGATTTAATGGTTAGCACTAAAGATTTAACAATATTAACCTCTAAAGGAGCTGATAATTTAGAAAGATCTTTGGAGAGTATGAAAGAAAAAGATCTGAAAATCTCAAGACTTCAAGATGCTGTAAATAAAAAAGATAGTGTAACCTTAGCTATTGTTACAAGCTTAAAGAAAGAAATTGGTATAAATGATCCAGATATTGAAGTTAATGTTGAAAAAGGAGTTGTATTTATCTCTCTTTCAGATAAACTTCTATTTAAAAGCGGTAGTTATGTAGTAACTGAAAGAGCTAAAGAAATTCTTGCTAAAGTTGCAACTGTAGTAAATGCAAAACCAGATTTCGAATGTATGGTTGAAGGTCACACTGATAGTCAATCTTTTCAAAAGGGAGTTTTACTTGATAACTGGGATTTAAGTGTTAAAAGATCTACATCAATTGTACGTGTTTTAGAGACATTAGACGTTAATCCTCAAAAATTAATTGCAGCTGGTAGAAGTTACCATGTTCCTTTAGTAGACAACGAAACAGCAACTAATCGTTCAATAAACAGAAGAACAAGAATTGTAATTATGCCGAAAATTGATCAGTTTTATGATATGATTGAAAAAGAAATGAAAAATATGACCGAATAATTTTTATTTTTCTAATAATAAATAAAAAGAGGTTTAACATTTGTTAGACCTCTTTTTATTTATCCGATAATTTTAAGCTTTGCAAATCTTAATAATAGTTTTTTCAATCCACCATTTTCAAATTTGATTTCTGCCTTTACATCAGCTCCTCTTCCTTCAATATTGATAACCTCTCCTTTTCCAAATCTAATATGCTCTACTACATTACCTACCACTAGCTTATTATCAAATAGATTGCTCTTATTTGAGTTTTCTTGGAGTTTCTTGAAATTACCCTTAGGCTTAGGTGTTACTTTCTTAAACCTTAACTTATTAAAGCTTGGTTCGCTATTAGTTGTTGATCGAACTAAAGGTCTAAATTTATTTTCATTAACTGAAGTTAATATATCTAGATATTCTTCATTGATTTCATCAATAAATCTACTAGGCTCAGAATCTGTTAATTTACCCCATCTATATCTAGATAGAGCATATGACAAATAAGCTTCTTTTTCAGCTCTAGTTAATGCTACATAAAACAATCTTCTTTCTTCTTCTAAGTCATTTCTTGAATTTAAATTCATTGCACTAGGAAAAAGGTTTTCTTCTAAACCGACTATATAAACAATAGGGAATTCTAATCCTTTCGCTAGATGAATAGTCATTAAAGCAACTTTATTGGTGTCCTGGTCATCTTTATCTAAATCTGTTGCTAAAGCAATATCTTCTAAGAATTCGCTTATTGAGCCCGTAGACTCAGGGATTTCCTTTTGAATTTCAACAAAATCCTTGATACCATTTAGCATTTCTTCGATATTTTGAATTTTTGCTTGGTCTTCAATAGAAGTTAAAGCACTATAAGTTTTAATGATTCCTGTATCGTTTACAACCTCATTAGCAATATCAAAAGCATTTTTAGTTTTTGATGAAATTTTAAATGATTCAATAAGGTTTATAAAGTTTGAAACTTTTAATTTAATACCTGAGCTAATATTTACTTCTGACCTATCTAGTTCTTTACATAAACTATATAAAGATTTATTTAGGGTATTTGCTTGAATTACCAATTTATTAATTGTTGTTTGGCCAATTCCTCTAGTTGGGGAAATTAATAACTCTTTTAAAGGCTTCTTCATCATTTTCGTTTATGATCAAGCGCAAATAAGCCAAAACGTCTTTTATTTCTTTTCTCTGGTAAAATGAAAGTCCACCATATACTCTATATGAATATTTCTTTTCCTTAACGAATCTTCAAAAGCTCTTGATTGAGCATTTGTTCTATATAAAATAGCAAAATCTTTATTTTGTAACTGTTTAGAGTTTTTATTTTCAAATATAGAACTTGCTACAAATCTCCCTTCATCACCATCAGTTAATAATCTATTTACTTTAATCTTACTTCCTTCATCATTATTAGTCCAAACAACCTTTTCTAATCTTTTTTGATTCTTTTCAATTAAGCTATTTGCAGCTTTCACTATGTTCTTAGTAGATCTATAATTTTGTTCTAGTTTAAATAATTTAACATCATCGTAATCTTTTTGAAAATTTAAAATATTATTAATGTTTGCTCCTCTAAAACCATAAATACTTTGTGCGTCGTCCCCAACGACACAAATATTCTGAAACTTATCAGAAAGGGCTTTCACAATTAAATATTGAGAGTGATTTGTATCTTGATACTCATCTACCAGAACATACCTAAACATGTTTTGATACTTTGACAAAACTTCTGGAAATCTAGACAATAACTCATTTGTTTTTAAAAGTAAATCGTCAAAATCCATCGCACCAGACTTGAAACATCTATTAACATACTCAGAGTATATATCTATAAGTCTGGGTCTACGAGCTTGTCTATCTGCCTCAATTAGTTCATTATTAGAATTATAAGCTTTAACGGTAATCAGACTGTTTTTATAACTTGATATTCTGGAATAAATTTGCTTGTATTTATAAATTTCTTTATCAAGATTTAATTCTGAAATAATTGAAGAGACCAGCTTTTGAGAATCTTGAGTATCGTAAATAGTAAAATTTGTAGGATAACCCAATTTATCTGCCTCAATTCTTAAAATCTTAGCAAAAACAGAATGAAAAGTTCCAATCCATAAATTTTTAGACTCGTTATCTTCAAGCATTGAAGATATCCTTTCTTTCATTTCCTTGGCTGCTTTATTTGTAAAGGTTAGAGCTAAAATATTAAAAGCATCTACACCTTTACTCATTAAATAGGCAATCTTGTAGGTTAATACCCTAGTTTTTCCAGATCCAGCACCAGCGATAACTATCATTGGCCCATCAGTCTGTAATGTAGGTTCTAACTGAGATGGATTTAGATTCTGTAGTAAATTGTTCAATTATTGAATTTTTTAAAAAGTGAAATTAGATAATGTATTGGATATTATAATAATTTATACTTAATAATTATGAACAATTTAATATCAATATAAAATACTGAAATAAGGAAAAAAATATTATTTTTAGTTCAATGAATTCTAACTTACTAAATACTCCAATTGATTATTTAAAGGGACTGGGGGCTAACAGATCTGAAATAATAAAAAAAGAATTGAAAATCTTTAATTATAAGGATCTGATGAACTTATTTCCTAACAGATATATAGACAAGTCTAAATATTACAAAATTAAGGAGCTCCCAAATTTTAGTTGTGATGTTCAAATAATTGGTGAAATTTCAAATATTAGTGAAATAGGCATAGGTAGAAAAAAAAGATTAATTGCGTATTTAACGGATGGAGAAGATGAAATTGAACTAATTTGGTTTAAATCTTTAAAGTGGTTAAAGAAAAGCTTACTGCTAAACACTAAATATATAGTATTTGGGAAGTTAAATTTTTTCGCTAATAAAATATCCATTCCCCATCCTGAACTTGAACTATTTAAGCCTGATAGTCTAAGTAAAAGGGTTAAAATTCAACCTATTTATCCATCTACAGAAAATTTGATAAAAAAAGGAGTTAGCAATAAGGTAATTTCTAATCTTGTAAAATCCCTACTTTATGACATAAAATTAAAGTTTAAGGAAACAATACCTGATTATTTAATTAAAGAATTAAAATTACTTGATAAAAACACATCTATCTATAATATTCATTTTCCAAAAAATAATGAATTATTATCAGAATCGATTAGAAGATTAAAATTTGAAGAATTACTTTACCTTCAGCTCCAATTACTAAAAAAAAATATAAATAGAAAAGATAAAATTAAAGGTTACAACTTTAATATTGTTGGAAACAATTTTAATAAGTTTTATAAAAAAGTACTCCCCTTTGAACTAACAAATGCCCAAAAGAAAGTTTTAAAAGAAATTCGAAATGATTTAGGCAGTAACGCACAAATGAATAGGCTACTACAAGGCGATGTAGGTTCTGGTAAAACTATAATTGCTTTTATGACTATTTTAATAGCATTAGATAATGGTTATCAAGCATGTTTGATGGCGCCTACTGAAATTTTGTCAGTACAGCATTTTGAAGGGTTTGTTGAAATGTCTAAATTACTAAATATCAATATAGTAATACTTACAGGATCAACTAAAGCTTCACGAAAAAAAGAGATATATAAGTCGCTAGAGATTGGTGAAATCGATATTATTGTAGGTACACATTCTCTAATTCAAGACAAGGTAAAATTTAAAAATTTAGGACTTGCTATAATTGACGAACAGCATAAATTTGGTGTAGCACAAAGAAGTAAGTTGTGGGCAAAAAGTAACACCCCTCCACACATACTAATTATGACCGCAACTCCAATTCCTAGAACACTAGCCATGAGTGCGTATGGAGATCTTGACATATCTTTAATTGACGAGTTACCCCCGGGAAGAAAAGAGATAACCACTGTACACAGATTTGACAAAAACAGATTAAGTGTTTTTAAATTTATTAAAGAACAAATAAATGAAGGACGACAAATATATATAGTGTACCCACTAATTGAAGAAAGCAAAAACATGGACTTCAAAGATCTTATGGATGGTTATGAAAGTCTATCTAGAGAATTTGAACAACCTAAATACCAAATCTCCATTGTACACGGTAGAATGAAAGCTCAAGACAAAGAGTTTGAAATGAGGAGATTTGAAAACAAAGAAACCCAAATTCTCATAGCCACAACAGTAATTGAAGTTGGAGTAAATATTCCAAATGCTTCTGTAATGGTTATTGAAAGCTCAGAGAGGTTTGGACTATCTCAACTGCATCAGTTAAGAGGTCGAGTTGGAAGAGGAATTCACAAAAGCTACTGCATATTGATGTCTGGGAATAAATTAAGTAATCAAAGCAAGATGAGACTCAAAACAATGACACAAACCAATAATGGGTTTTTAATCGCAGAAAAAGACTTAGA
The DNA here is from genome assembly GCA_964275995.1 of uncultured Flavobacteriaceae bacterium. Taxonomy (GTDB): domain Bacteria; phylum Bacteroidota; class Bacteroidia; order Flavobacteriales; family Flavobacteriaceae; genus SGZJ01. Next base: position 33,659 of record CAXYEG010000010.1, on the reverse strand, counting down.
AATTAGAGGCCCAGGGGATATTATGGGAACACAACAAAGTGGAGTTATTGATCTTAAAATAGCAGATTTAGTATCTGATCAAAAAATATTAATTTATGCAAGAAAAATTGCGAAGCAGATTTTGGAGGATGACAAAAACCTCACTAAAGATAAAAATAACAATCTTTTAAATACCTACAACCATATTGTTAAAAACAAAGACTTATGGAGCTATATAGGATAGTAAATTTAATTAACCTGCATAAATTCAATAGTACTATTAAATTTATTTATAAATTCAATGTATTTTTCTCCAGTTGCAGGCCCATTAAATCCAGTATGAATTTTTATAACTTCTTTATTTTTGTCTAAAAAAATTGTAGTGGGATATGAAATTATGTTATTGAGCATTGGAAATTTCTCTAACGCTTTAGCTTTATCTGAACTTCCATATTGCGCTAATAAAATTGGGTAATTTATACCAATTTCATTTTTTAATTTCAAAATACCCTTCTGTGCAGCTTCTTTAGTTTTTGCATACTCAAAAGCTAAGGCAACAAACTCTATATCATTTAGCTCATTTTTATTGATATAATCCACATAAAACTTTGATTCATCAAGGCAATTAGGGCACCAACTACCCATAAATTGTACAACCATAGACTTACCATCATAAAAATCATCATCAATTGAGACTAATTTACCCGCAGTATCTTCAAACGAAAAGTCAAATTTTTGGACATTACTCTTTAAAGAAGTTAAACTATATGCGTTTGCTAACTCAAAATCATTATCTAAAACACCCTCTATTATTGTTTTAGAGTGGTTTCCTGCATACATAACCCCTTTTATACTATCATTAGTAAGCTCAGCTTCTAAAAGGTAAGCTCTTGAACCATTAAAGGTTGATAAAACCATAGTACCATCCACATAACCTCCATGCATATATCCATAATCTCCAGTAGTTGTTCTGAAAGTTGCACTAATTTCATTTTTTCCATAGGAATTAAATATTCCTATTGATGGTGAAGCATTATACATTCCAGCATTAAAAATAAACTTCCACTTATTATTAATTAATTTTTTATTCTCTTCAAAATCAATATCAAAACGCTTGTTACTTTTATAAGAATTAAAAGGGACAGATCTATCTAAACTCTCAATTACAAAAACTCCATCAATTTTATTGTTAATTAAAACTCCTTTTATATATCCCTCAAACACTTTTGATTTTATAAAAACTGAGTCCATTATATAATCTATTGAAAAGTCAACAATTTCTGATGAGTTTTTAACAAGTAATGTGCTATCATTGGCTATAGAAAAATTAAATGGTAAATATTTACCATTTTCAACCTCCAGCTTTCCTACATAATCACCATGTTTTAACTTATCACTAACCAATGAGTCACAAGAGAGAACAAGAACAAAACCAATTACAAAAAGGTAAAATCGTAGCACTATTTTATTTTAGAGATTATTAAAAACTTATTATTAAAAAAACTTAATCAATTTTATTACAAACTTAGTATTATTATATTTGTATTCTTAAATATATACAATGAAAATATCTTACAACTGGATAAAGCAATTTATTAATCTCAAAGATAACGCTGAAGAAACTTCAAAGCTCCTTACAGAATTAGGATTAGAGGTTGAGGGAGTTTCTAAATTTGAGTCTATAAGAGGGGGCTTAAAAAATGTAGTTATAGGTAAGGTTATTTCATGTGAAAAACATCCAAATGCTGATAGACTAAAAATAACTTCAGTAGATATAGGTGAAAAAGAAAATATTCAAATAGTTTGTGGAGCTCCAAATGTCGATTCTGGACAAACTGTTGCTGTTGCTATGGTTGGAGCTAAACTCTATTTTAATGATGACGAAATAATCATTAAGAAAAGTAAAATTAGAGGAGAAAATAGTCAAGGAATGATATGTGCAGAAGATGAGCTTGGTTTGGGTAAATCTCATGATGGAATTATTGTATTTGAAAAAGAACATAAACCAGGAACTTTAGTAAATAAAATATATGATATTGAAAATGATGAAATTTTTGATATAGGCTTGACCCCAAACAGAGCTGATGCAATGAGTCACCTTGGAGTGGCTAGAGATTTAAAAGTAGGATTAATTCAAAAAGGAATTAAATTAGAGCTAATCACTCCATCGGTAAGTGATTTTAATATTGATAACAGAGCTATTAATTTAAAGTTAGATGTTAAAGACTCTAAAAAAGCCCCTAGATATTGTGGTATAGTTATTAATAATATTACTATCAAAGAGTCACCTGAATGGCTAAAAAATAGGTTGAAATCTATTGACCTTACCCCAATAAATAATATTGTAGATATTACAAATTACGTTTTACACGACTTAGGTCAACCTTTACATGCTTTTGATTATGACAGTATAGTAGACGATAAAATTGAGGTGAAGACATTAAAAAAAGGAACGAAATTTATAACTTTAGATGGAATTGAGAGAAAATTAACAGATTCGGATCTGATGATTTGCAGTGGAAATAAACCACTTTGCATGGCTGGAATATTTGGCGGTATCGATTCAGGTGTTAACTCATCAACTAAGTCTATTTTATTAGAAAGTGCTTATTTTGATCCAATTTCAATAAGAAAATCAGCTAAACATCATGGACTTAACACAGATGCTTCTTACAGGTTTGAACGAGGAATTGATCCCAATATTACTAAATACGCCTTGAAAAGAGCTGCTATTTTAATCAAAGAAATCAGTGGTGGGATTATTTCCAGTGAAATAGAAGATTTATATCCTCAAAAGCTAGACGATTTTGAGGTACTTTTAAATTATGATCAGGTTGATAAGCTTATAGGTCAAAAAATTGATCACGAAACAATAAAAGAGATTTTAACATCATTAGATATAAAAATCAGTAGCATCACCGAAACCCGACTAGGCCTTAGTATTCCTTTTTACAGAAATGATGTCCAAAGAGAGGCAGATGTAATTGAAGAGATATTACGAATTTATGGCTACAATAACATTCAATCAAACCACAAGCTTAACTCATCTATAAGTGATATTAAACTTTTTTCAGAATACAATGTTCAAAACTCAATCAGTGATATATTAGTTTCTCAAGGGTTTTATGAAATAATGACAAATTCATTAACCAATCCAGCACACAGTATACTGAGTGAAGATGATCACACAGAGAATGACATAAAAATTTTAAATTCTCTTAGTTTAGATCTTTCTGTATTAAGACAAAACATGTTGTTTTCTGGACTTGAAACAACTTCTCATAATATAAACAGAAAACAATCAGATTTAAAATTATTTGAATTTGGCAAAACCTACAAAGTAATTAATGAAGAAAGGATTGAAGTTAAAAAGCTATCTCTTTACATAACCGGTGATTTATCTAAGAAAAACTGGAATTCTAATAAAGTTAAATCCGACTACTACTACACTAAAGGTATCGTAAAATCACTACTTGAAAGGTTAGGTATAAAAAATACTATTTCAAAACCTACTACACTTTCTAACTTAAATGAAGGTGAATCATTATTCTTAGGTAAAAAAGAAATAGTTACTTACGGGTCCGTTAAACAAATAATATTAGATAGCTTTAATATAGATCAAGAAGTGTTTTATGCTGAATTCAAATGGGACACCATTATTTCAATGATTAACAACAAACCTGTTCATGTAAATGAAATACCAAAATTTCCTGAAGTTAGTAGAGATTTATCTTTATTAATTGATAAAAATATAGATTTCGAGTCAGTATATAATAGTTGTATAAAAGTTGATAAAAAATTAATTAAAGACGTAAGCTTATTTGATGTATACGATGGAAATAAATTACCAGCTAATAAAAAAAGTTATGGAGTAAGTTTAACTATTTCTAGCAGTGAAAAAACATTATCAGATAAAGAAATTGATAATTTAATGAATAAAATAATTAAAAACTTAAATTCGAATTTTGGTGCTGAATTAAGAAATTAATTGTTATACATTTTACTCCTTAAATCTCTAATCTTAACATCTTGCATATACTCATCAAACTTCATATATCTATCAATAACACCATTTGGAGTAAGCTCTACTACTCTGTTAGCAATTGATTGAGCAAATTGATGATCATGAGTAGTAAAAAGTACAGTTCCCTTAAATTTACTCAAAGAATTATTAAAAGCTGTAATACTTTCTAAATCAAGGTGATTTGTTGGTTCATCTAACATTAAAACATTAGCTCTAAACATCATCATTCTAGACAACATACATCTAACTTTTTCTCCCCCAGACAAGACATTACATTTCTTTAAAGCCTCTTCCCCACTAAAGACCATTTTACCTAGAAAACCCCTTAAATAAACTTCTTCGCGTTCTTCTTCAGTTGTAGCCCATTCTCTTAACCACTCAACTAAACTCAAATCCTTACTAAAGAATTCGTGATTGTCAATAGGTAAATATGATTGAGAAGTAGTAATGCCCCAGCTAAATTTTCCTAAATATTTATTTTCATTTGAATTAATTATTTCATGAAAAGCTGTAGTGGCTCTTGAATCTTTAGAAAAAACAACAACCTTGTCTCCTTTTGCAATATTAATATCAATCTTGTCAAAAAGCTTGGTATTGTCTAATGAAAAGGAAAGATCATCAATATTTAAAATTTGATCACCCGCAACCCTATCTCTATCAAATATAATTGCTGGATACCTTCTACTTGAGGGTTTAATTTCTTCAATATTAAGCTTATCAATCATTTTTTTTCTACTAGTAGCCTGCTTACTTTTAGCTACATTTGCACTAAATCTTGCAATAAACTCTTGTAGCTCCTTCTTTTTTTCTTCTGCTTTTTTATTTTGTTGAGTACGCTGACGCAATGCTAATTGAGACGATTCATACCAAAAAGTGTAATTTCCTGAATAATGTGATATTTTATTAAAATCAATATCTGAAATATGAGTACAAACAGAGTCCAAAAAATGTCTATCATGAGATACAACAATAATACAGTTGTCAAAATTTGCTAGGAAATTTTCTAACCAAAGTATAGTTTCGTAATCTAAATCATTTGTTGGCTCATCCATTATTAAAACGTCTGGATTACCAAATAAAGATTGAGCAAGTAAGATTCTGACTTTTAGCTTAGCATCTACATCTTTCATTAAAGTGTAATGAAGGTTTTCAGAAATACCTAGGTTCGATAACAAAGCTGCAGCTGAACTTTCAGCATTCCATCCATCCATTTCCTCAAATTCTTGTTGCAATACACCAATTTTATCTGCATTATCATCATTATAATCTGCATATAACTTATCCATCTCAGTTTTAACATCATACAAAGGTTTATTTCCAATGATTACGGTATTTAAAACATTTTTATCATCATAAATATTGTGATTTTGCTCTAAGACAGACATTCTTTTACCTGGCTCTAAATGAACATTTCCAGAAGTAGGATCTAAATTTCCAGCTAATATTTTCAAAAAGGTAGATTTTCCTGAACCATTAGCCCCGATAATTCCATAACAATTTCCATTATTAAAGGATGTGTTTACATCGTCAAACAATATTCTTTTACCAAACTGAACAGAAAGATTAGAAACAGATAACATATATAATTAATTTATTTTTTTTCAAAAATATAAAATCTAATCTCTAAAAACTCTATCTTCTTATATTAAATAGGTTTAATTTAACAGGTAATTAACACAAATAAAGACTTTGGATATATATTTTTGATTAATTCTTTTTTAAAATGAAAAATATTTTTAGTTTTTTATTAATAGTTACCCTTCTAAATGGATGTAAAGACCATATAGAAACTTGTCATAGTTATATAGGTGGTGAAATTATAAACCCCACAAACAATAAATTAACTATTTTTAAATCAAACAGCATAATTGACACAATTAGACTAGACTCCAATAATAGATTTTTAACTAAAATTGAATCTACAGAATCCGGTTTTTATGGTTTTTCTCATGGAAATGAATATCAGTTAATATTATTAGAACCAAACGACAGTATTACTATTAGAGTAAATACATTAGATTTTGATGAGTCTTTGTCATTTACTGGAGTAGGTTCTAAGAAAAATAACTACCTAATTAGTTTATTTACGAAATATGAAAACTCTAGAAGGGATAGATCTAAATTATTTAAACTTGATCCTATAAAATTTAAGAAATCTATAGATTCATTACAATTTAATGAGATTAAACTATTGAATAAGTTTAGTTCCGCAGCGACCCAACCTTCTAAATTATTCAAACAAATTGCTCTAAATACAATAGATTATATTTTTGATTCTAAGAAAGAGGCTTACCGTTTTGTAGGGTTTAATAATTCAGAAGTGAATTATCCAGATAATTTCTATGACTTTAGAAAAAATATCAATTATAACGACTCTTTATTTGAAGAGTTTTATCAATATTATAATTTTTTGTTCCCACACTTCGACAATTTAGCTTACGAAAAGTTTATTATACAATTTAACGAAAAATCATTTTCCAAAAATAGTATAGATTACAATTTATTAAAATTAGAGTTAATTGATAGTCTTGTTACAAACAGAGAAATAAAATCCAGATTAACCTCATTTATAACAAGAAAGTTTTTATCCTTTTGCAAAACTCAAGAGGAAGCTAATAAATTATATAATTACTACTTAGAGATTAATGAAAAAAGGACTAAAATCTCTAAAAACTACCAGCAAAAAAGAGTAATCAACCTTTATGATAACTTAAAAAAATTAAAAAAAGGAAATAAATTGCCCATTATAGAACTAATTAGCACAAATAAAAATTCTATTAATTTAAACAAGCTTATTAGAAACAAATCTGTGATTTACTTCTGGAGTAAAAACTCAAAAAATTCTTATAAATATAGTCATGACAAAGTGAAAAATCTTGAAAAAAAATATCCTGAAATTGATTTTATTTCTGTGAATATTGACAAGATTAGTACTGATAATTGGCTGAGTAAATTAAAAATTAATGCCGGTTCTCACTCATGTACAGATTGTAAAAATAATTTATCTGCTAACGAATTTAAATTACGTAATCCAGATATAGCAAAAAGACTTCTGGGTATACAATATATTAGAAAAACTATAATAGTAGATTCAAAAATGAATATAATTGAATCAAATGTAAATCTCTTTAGTGATAACCTAGATGAAATTCTTAATTAATTTCCTTTTTTATAATCACTTAGAAATTTTTCCAATCCAATATCTGTCAAAGGATGTTTTAACAACCCTGAAATTGAACTTAATGGACCTGTCATAACATCAGCTCCTATTTTTGCACAATCAATTACATGCATTGTGTGTCTTACTGAAGCTGCAAGAATTTGTGTAGTAAATCCATAATTATCATAAATTAATCTGAATTTCAGCAATCAAATTCAAACCATCTGTGGATATATCGTCTAATCTTCCTATAAATGGAGAAACATAAGTAGCGCCAGCTTTAGCGGCTAGTAATGCTTGTCCTGCAGAAAACACTAAGGTTACATTAGTTTTAACTCCTTTATCACTAAAATATTTTGCCGCTTTAACTCCATCCTTTATCATAGGCAACTTAACTACAATCTGGCTGTGTAAATTAGCCAACTCTGTTCCTTCAAGGATCATATTATCGAAATCTGTAGCGATAACTTCTGCCGAAACATCTCCGTCAACAATTTCACATATATCTTTATAATGCTGCAAGATATTATCTCTACCGGTAATACCTTCTTTTGCCATTAAAGACGGATTTGTAGTAACTCCATCTAGAACACCTAAGTTTTGAGCTTCTCTAATTTGATCTAAATTTGCAGTGTCTATAAAAAATTTCATATGTTTAATTAAGTTTAGTCTAAACTACAATAAATTAAGATTTAAAAAATATAATTAAAATAAATATATTAACATATTAAAAAATCCTATTAATAACTTTTCATGATTAAATTTTCAAAATATTTTTGAGGCAAAAGAAGTTTTAAGTAAGGAGCTATTTTTTCAAGAAATGAACCTACTATATATTTCTTTTTTGGGTTTTTAGAATTAATTATTTTCAAAATCAATTTAGCAATTAATTTAGGGTCTGCTCCACTATCAACGTGATTGTTCATTAGATGTTAGAGCTTTAGAATAATTCAAATGATAGGGGGATTTTTTCTCAGATGATGTGTGGTATCTCCCAGATGCAATATTAGTAGAAAATTCACCTGGTGCTACACTAACAACTTTTATATTAAATGGTTTAGTTTCCATATTTAAAGTTTCAGATACTAAATCCAAAGCAGCTTTACTTGCACTGTACACAGATCTGTAGGGAGTGCCTACGTAGGCTGCAAGAGATGTAATATTAATAATTAAACCACTTTTTTCAGATCGCATAAGAGGTAAAACTTTTTTAATAATATTAAGAGGACCAAAAAAATTTGTGCTAAAATTATTTTTAATTTCTATTTCTGGAATTTCTTCTAAAGGGACCTGTAATACCAACTCCAGCATTATTAATTAACACATCTAAAACTCCTTCAATTTTAATTATTTTATCAATACATGAATTAATACTATCCGAATTATTCACATTTAAATCAAATAATTGAAAATTGGAATCTAAATAATTAGAAGGATTCCTACTTGTACCATAAACTTTAAAATCTTTGGTGCATAAAAAGTCTCCAATTGCTTTTCCTATTCCAGAGGATGCACCTGTGATTAATATTACTTTTGACATCTGGTAAAAATTATAAAAGGAATAATAAAAAAAAAGGCAAGCTACCTACATCACACTGCTACAACCGCGTACCTTTGCTGTGTTCCCACTCTGGAGGATTAAACAGGAGCTAGTTGTGTAGGACTTGCCAATGTAAATATACAAATGATTTATAATAGGTTAAGATTTTTTTAAGTTAATTTAAATAAATAAATTGCCATTATTCTAATGATTATGACTTTCAAAATACTTCAAAATTTTCTATTACTATTTTTAATTAGTTGTGGTAATGTTGAAAATTCTAATTTAGATATCACATCTAATAAAAAAAATACGATGAAAGTTGATGAAACACTTGTTTTGTCAATCAATGAAGCGTTCGACTCTATTAAAATTTACAATAGAGATAAAATAATTTATAAGACTAAAAAAAATGATTCCCAAAGTGTATATATCGAACTTAAGAAGTTTAGATTAGGAAAAAATAATATCAAAGTTGTCTCCTATTACAAAAACACCATTAAATCAAAAGATATTAATTTTATCATTTTAAATGACAAAACCCCAATTCTATATACCTACAAGATAATTAACACATATCCGCATAAAATTAATGCCTATACTCAAGGACTAGAATTTAATGAAGGTTATTTATATGAAAGTACAGGTAAATATGGTAAATCTAAGTTAAAAAAAGTCATACTTAAAACTGGAGACTCTTTTAAAGAAGTTAGTTTATCAAATAAGTTCTTTGCAGAAGGACTAACTATTATAGATGATAAAATAATTCAACTTACCTGGAGAGAAAATATTGGACTTGTTTATGACTTAAATACACTAAAGTTAATCGAAGAATTTCAATACAATAAAAGCAAGGAAGGTTGGGGATTGTGTAACGATAAAAATAAAATATTTAAAAGTGATGGAACTGAAAATATTTGGATATTAGATTCAAACACATTTGAAGAAATTGATAATTTTCAAGTTTACACCAATAAAGGAAAAGTTAATGGCTTAAACGAATTAGAGTGGGTTAATGGAAAGATTTATGCAAACCGTTACGGTTTTAATGGAGTAGCAATTATTAATCCAGATAATGGCGCTGTTGATGGAGTAATTGATCTTTCAGGTTTAAAAGAAAAAGTACTAAAACATAATAATTTAGATGTTTTAAATGGAATTGCATACAACAAAGTAAGTAAAACCTTATTTGTTACAGGAAAAATGTGGAGTAAGATATTTGAAATAGAAATACTAAAGAAATAAAATGAAAAAGATATTTTCCTTATTGTTAAATATTATTATTATAGTTTTTTGGAGCTCATGTAGAGATGATTTTAATTTTAATATCACAGAAACTCAATTAAACTTTTCAAAAGATACGGTCTACTTAGATACTATTTTCACAAATATTGGGTCAAGCACATATAATCTCAAGGTTTATAATAATTCAAATGAGAATATTTTGATTCCTAGCATAAATCTTGAAAACGGACAGAACTCTTATTACAGATTAAATGTGGATGGTTTATATGGAAATCAAGATAGCTCCAATAATTACTTTGAAAATATCGAAATACTCGCCAAAGATAGTTTGTTTGTTTTTATTGAAACCACTATAGATATTAATAATTTACCAAATGAATCAAATCAATTTTTATATACTGATAAAATAAAATTTGATACAGGTTATAATTTACAATCAGTAGATTTAATTACATTAGTTAAAGATGCGGTATTTATTTATCCAAATAAATATACTGACAGTGACACAGGGGAAACAATTATTGAAACATTAAATTTTGATATAAATAATGATGGTATTTCAGACGAGACTAATATTCAAGGACGATTTTTATCTGAAAACGAATTAAATTTTACAAATGAAAAACCATATGTTATATATGGATATGCTGGTGTAGCGAGTAACAATACTTTATCTATAAATAAGGGTGCAAGGGTTCACTTTCACTCAAACTCAGGAATTCTAGTTACTAGCGGAGGATCAATACAAGTTAACGGTGAGTTTAGTCAAGATCAAGAATCCTTAGAAAATGAAGTTATTTTCGAAGGTGATAGACTAGAAAATAGCTTTAAAAACATTCCTGGTCAATGGGGTACTATTTGGCTATTCAGCGGAAGTATTAATAATATAATAAATTACTCAACGATAAAAAATTCAACCATAGGTATTTACGCAGAAGATCCGTTGAATGCTAACAGCAACCAACTAATTATTAATAATTCTAAAATATACAATTCTAGTAATTTTGGAATTTTAGCAAAATCATCGTCCATTACAGCTAGTAATTTAATTATCAATAAAAGTGGGCAATCTTCATTTGCAGCTACTTACGGAGGGAATTATGACTTAAATCACTGTACAATAACAAATTTTTGGAATAATAGCTTTAGACAATTCCCTAGTTTATTAATAAATAATTATTGGATTGATAATGATGGTGAAATATTAAATAATTCGAACCTAAATTTCAACATTACCAATAGTATAATAACTGGAAATGAGAATATTGAGTTTTTAGTAGAACAGTTTGATGACACAAACCTTAATTTTAAATTTAAAAATTGCATGATTAAATTTAATGACTACAATGATATATTCACTGGACAGGACAATTATAATTTTTCCAATTCAGAAAAATATGAAAATTTATTTTTGAACCTTAATCCTGATTTTAAAAATGAATATAGTAATGAACTATTTATTTTACAAAATTCTGAAGTTATTAATTTAGGTGATGAAGACTTGGCAGCTATATATCCATTAGATATACTAAATATCAACAGAGAAGATTCCCCTGATTTAGGTGCATATCAACACATTATAATTGATGATTAATTTATACTGAAAACAAAGGGTATTTACTCATCATAGAATTAACCTCTTTACCGATTTCTTTTAATTTAATTTCATTACCACAATTCACAATTGCTTGATCTATAAAATCTACTATTTTAACCATATCATTTTCAAGTAGACCTCTTGTAGTAATAGCCGCAGTACCAACTCTAATACCAGATGTAATAAATGGAGACTTATCATCAAAAGGGACCATATTTTTATTTACCGTAATATCTGCTAAACCTAAAGCATGCTCAGCTGTCTTACCATCAATATTTTTATTTCTAAGGTCAATTAACATCATGTGATTATCAGTTCCATTTGAGATAATATTATATCCTCTTTTAATAAACTCATCAGCCATTATAGTAGCATTTTTTTTAACTTTTAAAATATAATACATGTAATCATCTTGAAGGGCTTCTTTAAAAGCAATAGCTTTAGCAGCTATTACATGTTCTAATGGTCCACCTTGATTACCAGGAAATATAGCTAAATCAAGTAACGAAGACATTTTTTTTAATTTTCCACTTTTAAATTTAATTCCAAAAGGGTTTTCAAAATCTTCACCCATTAGAATTAATCCTCCTCTAGGTCCCCTCAAAGTTTTATGAGTTGTAGTTGTTACAATGTGACAGTGTGGAATAGGGTCATTTAAAACACCCTTTGCAATTAAACCAGATGGATGTGAGATATCACCAAGTAATAATGCATTGACACTATCAGCAATTAATCTAAATCTCTCATAATCAATATCTCTAGAATACGCAGAAGCACCAGCAATAATTAATTTAGGTTTTTCTTTTGTAGCAATTTCTTGTATTTTATCATAATTTAAAATACCTGTATCTTTATCAACTCCGTAAAAAACAGGATTATATAATTTTCCAGAAAAATTAACTGAAGAACCGTGTGTTAAATGACCTCCATGTGAAAGATCGAAACCTAAAATCTTATCACCAACATTCAGACATGCAAAAAATACTGCAGAATTAGCTTGACTTCCAGAGTGAGGTTGAACATTGGCCCAACATGCTCCAAAAAGCTCTTTAGCTCTTTCAATGGCCAATAACTCAATTTTATCGACCACTTGACAGCCTCCATAATACCTCTTACCAGGGTAGCCTTCAGCATATTTATTAGTCAAAACAGATCCAGTAGCTTTCATTACATTATCACTAGTGAAATTTTCAGAAGCAATAAGCTCGACCCCTTCAATCTGTCTATTTTTTTCTTCTTTAATTAAATCAAAAATTATTTTATCTTTTGACATGGAATTATTTATTATTAATTATGAATCAAAAATAAACAAATGATAAGTTTAATAATGCAAAAAACATATATTTGGTATCTTAGTTATTAAAAACTAATTAACAATAACTAGCTTTATACAATGAAGAATAAAATAAATATTACAAATAAAAAAGCAAAATTTGAATATGAAATTTTAGACAAGTATAATGCTGGAATAGTATTAACTGGCTCAGAGATTAAATCAATACGGCTTGGTAAAGCATCTATTGCTGAGAGCTTTTGTGAATTTAATGATTCAATTGAATTATTTATAGTTAATATGACTATAGAAAACTACTCATTTTCTTCTATTTTTAATCAATTACCTAAATCAAATAGAAAGTTATTACTAAATAAAAAAGAGCTTTTAAAGTTAAATAAGAGTGTTAAGAACTCTGGGCTAACAATAATACCTCTTAGATTGTATTTAAGTGATAAAGGACTAGCAAAGGTTGAAATAGCTTTAGCTAAAGGTAAAAAGCTTTATGACAAAAGGCAAACTATGATTGATCGCGACAACAAAAGAAATCTGGATCGAATTAAAAAAGAAAACAAAAATTAATTTTTTTCTTTTAACAGAGGTACAAACTTAAACTCACCAAACTCAATTTTTTTAAATTTTGTTTTTGAAACTCTTGTTATTAATGTCATTATTTGAGTTTTTTCTCCAATAGGAATTACAAGTTTTCCATCTAACTTTAGTTGATCAAGCAAACTTTTAGGAACAAATGGAGCTCCTGCTGTGACCAAAATAGAGTCATAAGGTGCTTCATTTTCATAACCTTTATAACCATCACCAAAAATTAATTTTTTAGGATTACAACCAATTTTTGGTAAAAATAAACTCGTTTTTTTGAATAACTCCTTTTGTCTTTCAATAGAGTAAACAATTGCACCTAATTCACATAGTACAGCTGTTTGGTAACCACTACCAGTTCCTATCTCTAGTATTTTATCACCCTTATTTACATTCAACAATTCAGATTGAAAAGCGACTGTATATGGTTGAGATATTGTTTGTCCAGCTCCAATAGGGAAAGCCTTATCTTGGTAAGCATGATCTACAAAACTTGAGTCCATAAATAAATGCCTCGGAACTGATTCAATAGCATTCAAAACTCTTAAATCTAATACTCCTTTACCTTTTACTTCTGAAGCTAATTTATTTCTTAATCCTTTATGTTTAAATGTGTCTTTCAAGATTATAAAAGTAAATATATTTACATTAAAATTCTAAGTTTATAATGCATATAAAAATATTACATTTGTATTATATTTCTTAATAAAGATAAATGCAAAAAAATATTGTAGTCATTGGTGCCGGAACTATGGGAAATGGCATTGCTCATACGTTTGCTCAAAACAATTTCAAAGTTGAGCTGGTAGATGTGAATATCGAGTCATTAGATAATGCTATTCAAACTATATCTAATAATTTAGATAGAATGGTTATTAAAGAAAAAATATCTGAACTTGAGAAAAAAAATACACTCAGAAATATCATCAAACAAACTAATATAACTAATACTTCAAAAAATGCAGTATTAGTTGTTGAAGCTGCAACTGAAAATTTAGATTTAAAACTTCAAATATTTAATGATTTAGATAATCATTACAATCAGAGTACAATTTTGGCATCTAACACCTCTTCTATTTCGATAACTCAAATTGCTTCATCTACTAAAAGGCCGAATAAAGTTATAGGTATGCATTTTATGAATCCAGTTCCTTTAATGAAACTAGTTGAAGTGATTAAAGGTTATGAGACTGATTTAGAAACATTAAAGTTCATTAATAATATCACAAAAAAAATCAATAAAATTGCTGTAGAGGCTAATGATTATCCAGGTTTTATTGCTAATAGAATTTTACTACCAATGATTAATGAAGCTATTGAATCTCTACACCATGGAGTTAGTTCAGTAAAAAACATTGATAATATAATGAAGTTAGGAATGGGGCATCCTATGGGTCCACTTCAATTAGCTGATTTTATAGGTCTAGATGTTTGTCTATCCATATTAGACGTAATGTATGAAGGCTTTAAGAGTCCAAAATATGTAGCTTCACCCCTGCTTAAAAATATGGTATTAGCTGGTAAATTAGGAGTCAAATCAAAAGAAGGTTTTTATGATTATTCCAATAACAAAAAAGCTGAAGTTGTTTCTAAACAATTTCAATAATAGCCATGAGTATAAAAAAACAAATAAATTTAATTAAAGCACAGATTGGTAAAAATGTATGCCTTGTTGCTGTTTCAAAAACTAAAACTGAATTAAAAATTAAAGAAGCATATGATAGCGGTCAAAGAGTTTTTGGCGAAAATAAAGTTCAGGAGCTCGTTTCAAAACAAAACAATCTACCCAAGGATATTAATTGGCATATGATAGGACATTTACAACGAAATAAAGTAAAATACATAGCACCATTTATAAAATTAATACACGGAGTTGACAATATGAAATTGTTGAGAGAAATTGATAAGCAAGCGAGAAAAAATGAAAGAGTAATTGATTGCTTAATTCAAATCAAAATTTCTAATGAAGAGAGCAAGTTTGGTATTGATTATAAAGAAGCTAACGACTGGTTAAAAACAGACTTGTTATTAAATTTTAAAAATATTAGAATAACTGGTTTTATGGGTATGGCAAGTAACACGAATAATGAATTAATACTTTCTAAAGAATTCAGCACATTAAATAACTTTTTTAATATGCATGAAAATAAAAACTTAAAAACCTTATCGATGGGCATGAGTAACGATTATCTTTTAGCAATCAAAAATGGTAGTAATATGATAAGAGTTGGGAGCAACATATTTGGAGCAAGAAAATAAAAAGTTATTATATACAGCATTGTAGATATAGAGACGACTGGTGGGAAATTCAATGAAGAAGGAATTACAGAAATTGCTATATACAAATTTGACGGGAATGAGGTTATTGATAAATTTATTTCCCTAATTAACCCTGAAAAAAACATCCAACCTTTTGTAGTTAATCTTACAGGCATAAATAATAAAATGCTTCGTAATGCTCCTAAATTTCATGAAGTAGCTAAAAGAATATTAGAAATAACTGAAGACACGATATTTGTAGCCCACAATACCTCTTTTGACTATAGGATTTTAAAGACGGAGTATAATAGACTTGGTTATAATTTTAAAAGGGACACCTTATGTACATTAGAATTGTCTAAAAAATTAATTTTAGATATGAATTCATATAGTTTGGGTAAGTTAACCAAACAATTAGGAATCCCTCTAACACAAAGACACAGAGCAAGTGGCGATGCTTTAGCTACAGTGAAATTATTTAAGCTATTACTAGATAAAGATTTAGAAAAGAACATTATTATTGATAATATAAAAAATACTAGTAAATCTAATTTACCAAAAAATCTGAATGAAATTTTAAATGAATTACCCAGTTCAACAGGGATATATTATATGCACAATAAAAATTCTGAAATAATATATATAGGAAAGAGCAAAAACATTAAAAAAAGAGTTAATCAACATTTTACCGGAAAGGACGTTAAGTCACATAAATTACAAATCAATACTGTTTCAGTCAGCTATGATGAAACTGGTAGTGAGTTAATTGCCTTACTTAAAGAAAGTAACCAGGTTAAATTACATAAACCAATTTATAATAGAAAATTACGAAAGAGTATTTACCCTTTTGGGATCTATAAAAATACAGATGTAAACAATTATATAAATCTAAGTATTTCTAAAATTAATTCTGATAATGACCCTTTGACTACATTTAAAAATATGAATAATGCAATTTCATATTTAAATAAACTAATTAATGAAAATGATTTATGTCAAAAGCTTTGTGGAATATATAAATCTAATAATAATTGCTTTAGATATACTATAAATGAATGTTCAGGTGCTTGCATAAAACTAGAAGACTCTCAGAAATATAACAATAGACTTACAAAAGCTATTAAATATCTAAATTTCGAAAATAAAAATTTTGCTATTATTGATAAAGGTAGAAATGTTGAGGAAAATAGTTTTGTTTTAGTAGAAAATGGCTTGTTTATTGGATTAGGATATTTTAACTTAAACTTTCAAATAAATAATATTGAAATTTTGAAAAAAATTTTAATTTCAATGGAACATAATAAAGATAGTCAACAAATAATTCAAAGCTCCTTAAAGAAATCAAAAGGAATTAAAATTTTAAATTATTGAAGATGAATAATAAGCCTACAAATATTTGGAGAAAAAAAATTCATGAAATAATTTATGAAGCAGATACATTTGAAGGAAAGTTATTTGATTTAGTTTTAATTATTACCATTTGCATAAGCGTAATATTGGTAACATTAGAAAGTGTTGAATACTATGATTCAAAATATCATAGTTTTTTAAATATATCCGAGTGGATAATTACAATTTTGTTTTCCATTGAGTATCTTCTAAGATTAATTTCAGTTAAAAAACCATTAAAATACATATTCAGTTTTTATGGCATAATTGACTTATTGTCCATAGTCCCTAAATATATTTCATTATTTGTGACTGGCGCCAGTTCTTTGGCAGCACTTAGAGCTCTAAGATTAATGAGGGTTTTTAAAATTCTAAAAATGAATAGATTTGTTGGAGCATCTTCTAATTTCAGAAGGATATTATCTGTAAATAGGGCAAAAATTATAGTATTTATTTTATTTATAATTATTTTCTCAATAATTTCAGGCACAATAATGTACTTGATTGAAGGTAATGTGAATGAAGGGTTTGAGAATATTCCAAAAAGTATATACTGGGCAATTGTAACTCTTACTACAGTAGGCTATGGCGATATAGTTCCATCAACGACCTTTGGGCAAATTTTTTCATCATTTATAATGATATTAGGATACAGTATTATAGCTATTGGTATAGTTACATCAAATATGCCTTTATCCAAAAGAAAAAAATTAAAATTAAACACTCAATCTTGCTCTAATTGCTTGAGTGAAAATCATAGTGATGATGCTGAATTTTGTTCAAAATGTGGGGAATCTTTAATAAATGAATAAATACCTAATATCAATTCTTGGACCAACAGCCATTGGTAAAACAAAATTAGCTGTAGAATTAGCTGAAAGATACTCCACTGAGGTAATATCAGCTGATTCTAGACAGTTTTATAATGAATTGAATATTGGGACTGCCAAACCCTCACACAAAGATTTAAATAAGGTTAAACATCACCTAATAAATAACAAAAGTGTTATTGATAATTACTCAATTGGAGAATTTGAAAGAGATGCAATCGAAAATATAACAAAAATTCATGAAAAAACAGATATAGCAATATTAGTTGGTGGATCAGGATTATATTTAGATGTTATTAATTACGGCTTAGATCAAATTCCTAAAAGTGATGAAAATATTAGAAATATTCTAAATAATGAATTTAAACTTAAAGGTCTACATCATATACAAAATGAATTAAAGAAAAAGGATTTAAGTTCTTTTAATAATATTGATTTAAACAACCACAGGAGAATTATAAGAGCATTAGAAGTTACAATTTCTAGTGGCAAACCATATTCTTCCTTTTTGATGAAAAAAAATGTTATACGTAATTTTAAAACAATCGAAATTGGACTAAAGGATGATAGAGAATTGATATACAATAGAATAAATACTAGAGTTGACAAAATGATTGAAGATGGACTAGTCAATGAAGTTAATAGTCTAGTTCAACACAAAGAGTTAAATAGCCTAAACACTATTGGTTATAAAGAGGTTTTTAAATATTTAGATGGGAAATCAGATCTAGACAATACAATCAATGAGATTAAAAAGAATACTAGAAGGTTCGCAAAAAGACAAATGACATGGTTTAATTCTAATAATAATATAATTTGGTTTAAAGTAAATTATAAAATTGAAGAGATTGTTAAGTGTATAGACGATTTAATTAGTTACTAATCTAAATCCCTCACCATGAATATTGATAATCTCAACTGATTCATCGTTTTTCAAATATTTTCTTAATTTGGCAATATAAACATCCATACTTCTTGATGTAAAGTAATTATCATCTCTCCAAATTTTAGTTAAAGCTAATTCTCTTGGCATTAGATCGTTTTTATATAGTATTAACATTTTTAATAAAAGATTTTCTTTAGGAGAAAGCTTCACTGGAGCATTATTTAAATATGATAAATGCCTTAATTTAGAATTTAGATAAAAGCTACCGAAATTAAACTCATGTTCAGTTGATTCAATAACCGAAGTTCTGAGATTTCTATTAATTATAGCATTGATTTTCATTAACAAAACCTCGCTATCAAAGGGTTTTTTTAGATAGTCATCAGCTCCAACTTTGTATCCCTTAAGCACATCTTCTTTTAAAGACTTTGCCGTTAAAAATATAATTGGAGTATCAGGGTTCTTTTCTTTTATTTCCTTAGCCAAAGTAAAACCATCTTTATAAGGCATCATAACATCAAGGATACAAAGATCAAAATCATTTTTTTTAAACTTTTCAAATCCTTCCATTCCATTTTTTGCATGAATTACATCATAATTATTTATTATTAAATAATCCCTTAAAATAATTCCAAAATTCTGATCGTCTTCAACTAATAAAATTCTATTATTTGTATCACTCATATTATATTATATTTTTATTATTTACTGGTATTTTTATTTTAAAAGTACTACCCTTTCCTATCTCACTATTGACAGAAATTTCTCCTTTATGATATTTTATAATTTTTTTCACATAAGCCAAACCTAAACCATGGCCTTTAACATTATGTAAGTCTCCCGATTGTTCTCTGTAAAATTTATCAAATATTTTACTTTGAACATCCTTTGACATTCCTCGACCGCTATCTGAGATCGATAAGATAATATCTTTTTCATTTAATATTTTATCCAAATTTCGAGTTGAAATTTTAATCATTGGACTACCATTTGAATATTTAATAGCATTATCAATGATATTAATTATAGCATTTGTAAAATGAGTTTGATTAGCTCTTATAATTGGAAATTTAGAATTTAAATCTAATTCAATCTTTCCTTTTTTATTTTTTATTATTAAGTCTAAGTGTCCTACTGCATTATTTATTAAACTATGTAGATCTAAATTAGTTTGTTCAATATTTAATTCGTTTTTATCTAATTTTGATATTCTTAAAACGTTTTCAACTTGATCGTTCATCCTGTTATTTTCATCTTTAATCATATTTAAATAACCAATAACTTTTTCTTTATTTCCGATAATTTTTGGGTTTTTTATTGAATCTAAAACTAGGTTAATTGTAGCAATAGGAGTCTTAAACTCATGGGTCATATTGTTTATAAAGTCAGATTTAATTTGAGCGATTTGTTTTTGTTTTAGTAACTGTGAAATAGTACTAATATAAACTATAACAATAATTAAAGTAAATACTACAGATAATATAATTGCCTCAATATCAAAGAATGATGAACTAGAAGATAATAATTGATTTCTTAAATTTGGAAAATATACACTCAAGTTAAAATCACTATTGTTTTCATTATCCTTAAACAAAGAGGTTTTAAAAATATTAGTCTGCGCATTATAAGCATAAAAATCAAAGTTTTCAGATTGTACTCTTGTTAAAAGGTCATTATCAAAAATTCCAAACTCATAATTTAAATCTAAATTATATTGAGATAAAGCATCGTTTAAAAGAGTAACAACCTCATTGGATGAAACTCTTCTATGAATTGGATTTCTTTTAGCTAAATCTTTATAAGCAGTTTCAAATAAAATTTCTTTACTTCTTGAAATTTCTCCTATTCTTAGCAGTAATTGTTCAGGTGTAAATTGTCTAATATCTTTTGGATCAGAAAGACTAAAAAACTTTTTTTCTCTTTCATTTGATATTCTGGTAATATTTATGCTATCAATATTAATATCTAAAAATGAAGGTAATTTTAAACTTTCCTCAATTATTCCATTTCTATAAATAATAGTTTCATTTGAACCATTATTTTCACTTATAAAATAAAGGTTATTTATTGCAGTAGTGTCTATATTAACCCCAGAATTAATTAATTCATTAAATTTATATACATACTCAGAATATTCTCTTTTTTCGATATCATCTGAAACAGCTTTCAAAACTTGATTAATACTTAATCCAAATTCCTGTTTGTTTTTCTCAAGATTACTTTTAATAAAATAACTTTGTACAGCTATAATCCCTAGCAGAGATAAAGACATTGAAATTAATATTAATATGAAGAACTTCTTATTCATTAATCTAATTTAACATTATTAATGCAATGGCATATGCATTTAACCATAAGTTAACAAATTTTAGTGGTCTAATAAATTAGAATGGATTATCATAACATCTTTATTTAAATTATTATTGAGATTATTATAAATTAAAAAATCAGAAATTTTAATTATTTCTGTGTCATCGGCTTGATTTTTCATAATATTTGTAATGGATAGTTTTTCCATACCTCGTGTTAATAATCTAGATATTTTTATATCATTATCCGAAATAACACCAATTATTTTGTCAAAATTATTCATTTTATCAGTTTCATAAATAATTGCAGATTCATAAATAGTATAGCTATATTTTTGATCTAACAACCAATTATTATAATCCTGATTAACAAGAGGGTGAACAATTGAATTAATTAATCTTAGTTTTGATTTATCATTAAAGATGATTTTTGAAATATGTTTTTTATTTAATTCATTATTTATAAAACTATCGGATCCAAATACATTAATTAATGACTTTTTGACAACAATATTTGATTTAATAATATAATTAGCTTTTTGATCAGCATTATATATGGGGACACCCAATTCGGCAAACATTTTTGAAATATATGTTTTCCCGCTACCTATACCACCTGTAATAGCTACTTTTTTCATTTTAAAAAAACATATTGAATCTCATTATTAATCAAACGAAGATTTTTGATAAGATTAGGTTGGTTTATCACTTCAGGAGTTAATTTCCCGTCTAGACTAATTTGATTAAAATCACAAATAATTTTAAAGTCTTTAGAAGAATATTTCTGGTAATTATCTAAACTAACAGTAAAAGAGATTTTAATCATTTTAGGATAATAATTAAGTTTAATATCTTTTGGTACATTTATTATTGAAACAGGGATATCGAGGATAGATTCAGTAGATTTTTCAACATCAATAAAAAGCTTAACAGATTTATTTGAATATTTCAAATTAGTATATTGTATATCAAGCAACAGATTTTCATTAATACTAGATTTTAAATTATCTAGAATTAATTTCTTAGTTGTAATAGTATTTATTGATTCTAAAACTAATTCGGGGCCAATCACCGAGATAGAATCTGGTATTATAGTGAAATTTTCAAAATAATCAAATCCTTGAGAAAAATTTATTGAAGAATTTAGAACTACAGGAACATATTTAGTTTTTAATCTGTCATAATTAAAAAATAAACTGTCTATATTTATTGAAATTAATTCAAATTTAGGAGTTATAAAATTATCAATCTGAGAATAACTATTTGATTGAGTAATAACATAAGACTTTGAATTATCAAAAATATCTTTAGAGGATATATTAATAGCTTGGTCGGACAAATAGTATTTAACAAAATCAAATCCAAATGAGGAAACGGTTATTTTTATACTATCAACAGATTGATTCGTTATAATTTTATCATCAGGAATATCAGTTAAATTAATTTTATAACTAATACTTTTTGTATGTACTTTAGTTAACTTAACAATAGTAGAAAACAAAATGGAAATCAATAAAAAAATAAGAAAATTATTAAGCGTCTTATAATTAAATATATTTAATTTATCATTTGTCATTTGACATTATTTTAAAAAAATAAGAAGGAAATTTATCTTCTATATCTTTATTTGAAGATAATAAAATAATATTTGATTTAAAAAAACCTAACCCATATCCAACAAACTGAATTAGTGAAGTCAATATTGAATAAAATCCGACTACAATACTTTTATTGTTAATTAGTGAATTAAAAAAGATCAATAACAGATACAAAAAAACTAAATATAAGGGGAAATACATCTTAAAAAAAACTAGAATAAGGCTAAGTAATAAATAAAAGGTGAAAAAACTTGGAAACCAAAAGGTAAGTTTATTTGAGGATGGATGCCATTTACTGATAATAGGCCTTACCATTCCAAATTTAAAAACTTGATTAAAAAATGCAATAATATTAACTCTTCTTTTATGATAAACTATAACATTATTATATAATTCAGAATTTAGATTAAATTTAGAAATTCTTAAAGACAAATCAGGGTCCTCACCAGGGTGAATATTACCAAACCCACCTGTTAATTCAAAAGTTTTTTTTGAAATACCCATATTAAAACTTCTAGCTTGAAAATTTTTATATTTTGATCTACCTCCACGAATGCCACCGGTCGTTATGAGTGATGTCATTGAGAAATTTACAGCCTTTTGAAAATCTGTAAATGAATGATGTGAATCATCAACTCCTCCAAAACAATCTACGTATTTATGATTAATGTTTGTGAAAAAATTCAATAAATAGTTCTTCGGCAATATACAGTCTGAATCTAATATTATGAAATAGTTGCCCTTAGCCCTTTTCATACCAAAATTTCTTGAATCACCTGGACCAGTATTGCTTTTTGTATAATAAGAAATATTCAAGTCATTAGAATAATTTGAAATAATCTTATCTGAACAATTATCAGAGCCATCTTCAATTATAACAATCTCAAAATCATAATTACCATCTAACTTATTAAAGCTATGTAATAACTCATTAATTTCATTAGGACGATTGTAAACAGGGATAATAAAAGAAACATCGATAATTGCCATCTAACAAATGTAGGAAAAGGAGAAAGAAAAAAACTATATTATTTTGTTATTGAATCCATTACAGAATCACTAACTCCCATATTGCTAAAACCACCATCATTATATAAGTTTTGAAGTGTAACTCTTTTAGTTAAATCACTAAAAAGTGTAACGGTATAGTTAGCACAATCCAAAGCAGTTGCATTTCCAAGTGGAGACATTCTTTCTGCATAATTAATAAAACCATCAAAACCTTTAACACCACTACCTGCAGTAGTAGGAGTTGGAGATTGTGAAATAGTATTCACTCTAACTTTTTTATCTTTTCCGAAAAAATATCCAAAACTACGGGCAATACTTTCCAAAAATGCTTTGTTATCAGCCATATCATTGTAATCAGGAAAAACTCTTTGTGCAGCCATATAAGTTAATGCTACTATACTACCCCACTCATTCATAGCATCTGCTTTGTAAAGAGTTTGCATTACTTTATGAAAAGACATTGCTGAGACATCAGTTCCCTTTTGAGTCCAATCATATTTTTGATCTGTATAATGTCTTCCTTTTCTCACATTGATCGACATACCAATAGAGTGTAAAACAAAATCAAGCTTGCCTCCAAGTATTTTAGTAGATTCTGCAATTAAATGTTCTAAGTCTTCAATGGATGTAGCATCAGCTGCTATTACCTTTGAACCAGTTTTTTCAGCTAATTTATCAATCTCTCCCATTCTCATGGCTACAGGTGCGTTTGACAAAACAAAAGTACCTCCTTCTTCATGAACTCTTTCAGCAGTTTTCCAGGCTATAGAATTATGATCTAATGCTCCAAAAATTATACCTCTTTTTCCTTTTAACAGATTGTGTGACATATTATAAATTTTTACAAATATAAGATTAATTGAGTAATTGCTTAGCGTGTGCCACAGCAGAAGTAGAAATATTATCACCTTCAAGCATTTTTGCAATTTCTACTATTCTATCTTGATTATTTAACTTAATAAGATTTGTTGTAGTTGAATTATCCAACTCCGTTTTATAAACTTTAAAATGGGACTCTCCTTTGGCTGCAATTTGAGGTAAATGAGTAATAGTAAATATCTGTATCCTAGAACTCATTTCTTTCATAATATCTCCTATCTTGTTAGAAACTTCACCAGAAACACCAGTATCAATTTCATCAAACATTAATGTAGGGAGTTTTCTATAGTTGGCAATAATTGATTTAATTGCTAACATAATTCTAGATATTTCTCCCCCTGAGGCGGATTGCTTTAATAGTTTAAACTCAGAACCTTTATTTGCACTAAATTTAAACTCCAACTTATCAATACCGTTACTCAAAAACCTGTCTTCAGAATTTATCTCAATTAAAAACTGGGCACTTTTCATACCTAATTCATGTAGTATTTCTTGAAGATTAATAACTAATTTTGGAATAGCTTTTACCCTGTTTACATTTAATTGTTTAGCTAAATAGAACAATTCATCTTCTAAATTAGTCACTAAAAGACTTAATGAAGATATTTCACTGTCAATATTATTAGTCTTAGAAACCTTCTTAATTAATTCAGATTGAACTTGCAGTAAATCATCAATACTATCTACAGAGTGTTTTCTTAAAACATTATTAATTTTAGATAATAAATCACCGATTTGTGATAATTTTCCAGGGTTATTAATAAGATTATCATTAGAATTCTGAATCTCAGATGAAACATCATCTAAATCAATATAAATAGAGTTAATTCTATTGTATAGACTTAAGAAAGTATTTGATTTTGTCGATAAGTTGTTTAAACTAAGTTTTAGTTTATTAACTAATGAAATAATACCATGTTCATTTTCATTCAAAAGTGAAATACTATGATTTAAATCAGTTTTAATATCCTCAAAGTTCGATAAGTCTTTATATGAATTTTCTAAATCATTTAAATTAACATTAGAAATATTTAACTCATTAATTTCTTCTAGTAAATGGTTATTGTAGTCATAGGCTTTAGAAAGCTCATATTTTGTATTTTCAAGAGATTTCAAATCTACTGAGAGACTTTTATATTCAGATAATTTAAGTTTATATTCACTTAGAGTTTTTAAATTATTTGCTACTGAATCAATAACATCAAATTGAAAATCTACATTAACTAAATCTAAATTTTGATGTTGTGAGTGAATATCAATTAAATATTGACTAATTGAAGTAAGTTGATTTAGAACAACAGGTGAATCATTTACAAAAGCTCTTGACTTTCCAGATGGTAATATTTCTCTTCTTATTATTGTATCTGTATCGTAATCGAGATTATTATCAGAAAATATTTTTTTTAGATTATAGTTTGCTAAATCAAACGTTGCTTCAACTATACACTTTTTATTCAAATTATTTATCGACGAACTATCAGATCGTTTTCCTAAAATAAGCGACAATGCGTTAATTAAAATTGATTTACCAGCACCTGTTTCACCCGTAATAATTGTTAAACCATTATTAAAATTTACATTTAAATCTTCAATTAAGGCGTAATTTTTTATGGACAGGTTTTTTAACACAATAAATATTTATTACATAAAGTTAATTAAAATTTTATCTTTCTCCATTTATTTGAATGCATTGGAGCTAATTTTGCTAATGTAGAAGTTAAATTAGTTATTTCAACACTAGGTCCATCACTAAAAATATCTTGAATTTCATCTGATTTAGCATCAAAAAACACTTTCATAATGTAAGAATTAGGTCTTCTACTATTCATTCTTTCTAATGAAATAATAGACTTACTAATATTTGATTTTGATTTTTTCGCATCTTCATACATCTTATCTAAACCGTTAAGATGATAATTATATAAAACATTACTAAATTCTTTAAATGTTGGAGATAATATATTATCAATTAAGTAATAACGGTTTTGACGACCATCTTTAGCATTCCATCCGAGGTAATTAGTACTACTAGAATAATCTAAAATACTTCTAGCTTGTTGGTAATGTCTTTTTCCTGAGTTTAGCTCAAAAGTGTCCGAATCTATTCCTAAAATTAAATAAACATGAAAAGAAAGTACGGAGATTAAATTTGATTCAAACTGAGCTGGGTTGAAAACAAAATTTTGAAATTCTTGATACTTAAATGAAAAATCTTTATCTATATAATTGTAAACAGAAGATTGATATGATGAATTAAAGATAGGTCGAGAAGATTGAATTTGTATAGTACCCTGAAAAGTATCATTATCATAGTTACTAATATTAATAACCATTGAGCAATTTATTCTTTGCTTAGAAGTGAAGGAATTATTAGTCCAATTGGTGTTATTTATAAAATCAGATATTTGACTTTCTAATGTCTTAAATATTTGTAAATTTTCATCACCAGTTTGACTTGCATTAACTACTATATTACAATTTAACTCTTGACTAAAAGAAGAAAAAGATAAAATTATAAATATATATAAGAATATTTTATTCATTTATTAATTCAATTATATTATTAACTATATCTAAAGAAACAGATTTCTTATCTTTTAACGGAAAATTTAGAATTTTATTTTCTTTAGAAATAATTGTAATCTTATTGGTATCAACTCCAAACCCAGCGCCTTTGTCGTTTAAAGAATTTAATACGATTAAATCTAAATTTTTATTATTCAATTTATGTTTAGCATTTTCAATTTCATTGTCAGTTTCTAAAGCAAAACCTATTAAAAGTTGATTCTTTTTATTCTTGCCTAGATAGGATAAAATATCTTTTGTTTTTTCAACTTCTATTGAAAGCGTTTTGTTCGATTTTTTAATCTTATTATTAGAAATTGTTTTAGGTTTAAAATCTGACACAGCAGCAGACATAATAACCACATCTACTTCATCATATTTATCTGTAACTTTTTCATACATTTCATCGGATGAAGTTATTAAAGTAAGTTTAATAGATGAAGTGGATAATTTTTGACTTGTTGGCCCACTGATGAGAATAACTTTAGCTCCTAATTTAAAGGCTGTTTCTGCTAATGCAAAACCCATTTTACCACTAGAGTGATTTCCAATAAATCTAACAGGGTCAATAGCTTCAAATGTAGGTCCAGCTGTGATTAAAAAAGTTTTTCCATGTAAAGGCAATTTAATGGATAAATTTCTTTCTATAAAACTAATAATATCTTGAGGTTCTGCCATCCTTCCTTCACCAACTAAACCACTAGCTAGCTCACCAAATACTGGTGGTATTAAAAGATTTCCATAAGAAATTAATTTAGAGATAGATAACTGAGTGGATTTATGTTTAAACATATCTAAATCCATTGCTGGTGCAAAAAATACTTTACATTTTGCAGATAAATATGTAGCAATTAAAAGATTGTCACAATTACCATTAGACATTTTAGACATTGTATTGGCAGTGGCTGGACATATTAAAAATAAGTCAGCCCAAATACCTAACTCAACATGATTGTTCCACAATTCATCATCTTCATCAGTAGTAAAAGAAGATAAAACTGGATTCTTGGATAAAGTGGATAATGTTAAGGGAGTTACGAATTCTTTAGCAGCTGGTGTCATGACAACTTTAACTTGACACCCTGACTTAATAAAAAGCCGTACTAAATTAGCAGTCTTGTAAGCGGCAATACCGGCGGTAACACCTAGTAAAACTTTCTTTCCGCTTAAAACTGACATTAGTTTATTTTTCTAAAGATTCCTCTGAACTATTTCTGTGATAGATTTTATTTTCAAGCCATTCTTGTATAGCTAAAGCGTGTGGCTTAGGCAATCTTTCATAGAATTTAGAAACCTCAATTTGTTCTTTATTTTCAAAGATTTCTTCTAAACTATCATTGTAAGTAGCAAATTCTTCTAATTTATCAATTAGCTCAGTTCTAATATCAGAATTAATTTGTTCAGATCTTTTTGAAATAATTGAGATTGCCTCATAAATGTTATCTGTTGATTTATCAATAACATTTCTGTCGTAAGTCTCTGTATTTACTGACGCTTTTACTTTTTTTAAATCCATTGTGTTTTTTTCTAAGTTGTTTTTAACTGCTTAAGTTCATTAAATTTTGTGTTTAAGTCATCTATAAATTCAGACTTGTTATAATATTTTATAAAGGAATTATAATATCCCATAGCGTCTATAATTCTGTCCTGCATCTTAAAACTTACACTATTTATTGCTAATTTATATGCTGAATCAAATTTAAAATACAAAACTTTTTCTCTTAGAGTTGAACCTGGAAATTCGACTATAAAATTATCAAATGATTTAATTGCAGACTCGTGATCATTAAGAGTGTTGTATTGTAAAGCTTTGCTGTAAGATTTAAATTCTAACTTATAATCTAATTCAAATATTAACTCATTTACTTCTGAAATATACTCAGAATCAGGAAACGTATTTATAAATAATTGCAATTTATCAATAGCTACTTTAGTGTCCGTTTGATCTTTTGAAAAAATAGGAGACATAAAATAATAGCTTTTGGCAGCTAAAAATGCTATCTCTTCATTTTTTTCGCTATTAGGATATGTATTTACAAATTTTTCCATTCTATAATTTGAAGTATAGAAATCTTTAGTTTCATAAAAACACATAGCATGCATGTACATTAATTTTTGAGCCTGAGGTTTACCTCTATATTTAGGAACAATTTGTTCAAATAGTCGATTCGCTTTAGTAAATTTCCCATCATCAAATAATGATGTTCCTAAGGCAAACTTGGAAGCGATATCATCGCCATTAATAGCTTTTTGATATTCACCACAAGATAAAAATGTTAATAGTATTAATAATGTAAGTACAGCTCGTTTCATATTTATAATCAATTTGCAAAATTAAACAAATTTAATGTATTTAAAAAAAATACTTCTTATAGACTTTATAACGTTAATATAGATTAAAATTGTTCAGCTCCTCGTTAATTTGACTTCTTAGTTCTTTAGAAACAGACAACAATGGAAGCCTTAAGACATTATTACATAAATTCAATTTACTTAGTACAAACTTCACACCAGCTGGGTTATTTTCCTTAAAAATCAAAGAAATTATATTACATAACTCATTGTTTATAGATTCTGCACTTGAAATATTATTATTTAAGCCATCATCTATCATTTTAGAAAACATCTGTGGGAAAGCCTGGCCTATTACAGAAATAACACCATCTCCACCAGCAGTAACTGAATTAAGGGCAAGATCATCATCACCAGAAATAATTAAAAAATCATCTGGCCTATTATTAATTAAATCTAAATATTGGCTCATTTTACCGCCAGCTTCTTTAACTCCAATTATTAATTCGAATTCATTTGCTAATCTTAAAATAGTGTTCGGACTAATATTTTTAGATGTTCTCCCTGGAACATTGTACATTATTATAGGCTTAGAAATGTTTTTTGCTAGATAACTGTAATGCTGATAAATACCTTCTTGTGTTGGCTTACTATAATAAGGAGACACCGATAAAATAGCAGAAATGGCAGTTAAATCTAGTGAATTAATTTCTTTAGCTAATCGGATAGTATCATTACCTCCCATCCCTAAAACTAATGGCACTCTATTGTTATTAACATCAACAACTGTGTTAATTATCCTCTCTCTTTCAAAAGAATTGATAGTTGGGCTTTCTGCAGTAGTACCATTAATTACTAAATAATTGATTCCATTTAAAATATTGAATTCAACTAATTTTTCTAAAGAGTTATAATCAACAGAAAAATCTGAGTTAAAAGGAGTGATTAAAGCAACACCAGTACCTATAAATTTATTGTTTCTCATACCTTTTTAAGTCCTTTTAAATATTTCTCTAGTTCAACTTTAAAAATATCAATAAAACTACTTTTAATATTGATTATAAAGTCATGTAATCTTTGATCTTTATTAGATATTCCAATTTTAAAATTTGCTTTAGATTTAGCAGTAATTAAGTTCAATTCATGAATATCCTGATCATAATAACTAATTAATGCATCAAATTCAGTTTCGATAAATTCATTAATGTCATAATTAGATATATTTCCATTCCAACCAAAATCTAAAGGAGTAAAATACGAATCCCAACTTGTAAGGGTTTCATCTTTCTGTGTAACGTAAGCCACAAATTTTATTTTATTCTCATTTACACCCAAATAAGTAAAGACATTTCTTAGAGAATCATAATCATTAAACTCTTCTAAATTAATAATAATACCAACTGACTTGATTTTGTTATTATTAACTGAAGCTTTACGATTATTTAGAATATTATTTAAATATTTATCGTTTGATTTTTTCTTGAATAATTTAAAAAACATATATTTAAAAGTATTATACAAATGTAATAAAGATGATTTTGATTTAACTATAAAAACTCTAATGAAATCAATTATTAAGCTATTTGGATTTTCTGTTTTACTACTTATTATAAGTTGTGGAGATAATTTGCAACTATATAAAGCTGAGACAAATAGAATTGAAATAAATTCTGAAATTAGTGTTGACTCAACTATTTTTAAATTTATAGAACCCTATAAAAAAAATATTGAAAAGGATCTGTATACAACTTTTGCCTACTCCGCTAATACTTTAGATAAAAAAGAAGGGGAATTAAATACTGCAATAGGAAATATGATGGCTGATGCAGTATTCGAGTTGAGTAACCCTGTTTTTAAATTACAAAAAGATGAAAATATAGATTTTGTTCTTTTAAACTATGGTGGAATTAGATCAATAATTTCAAAAGGGAATATAAATGAAAAAACCGCTTATAATTTAATGCCTTTTGAAAATGAAGTTGTTGTAACTAAGCTAACTGGAGAAGATGTTTATAAATTAATTGATTATTTAAGGTTAGTTAAAAGTGCACATCCAATTTCAGGGCTTAATTTAGAGCTGGATAAAAATTATGAGCTGATTAATGCGAAAATCAATAATAAAAATATTGATATCAACAAATATTACTATGTAGCTACAAGTGATTTTTTACTTAATGGGGGAGATAAAATGGACTTCTTTAATAAAAGTTCAGAAAACACATTTTTAAATTATAAAATAAGAGATTTATTAATTGATTATTTTATTAAAATTGATACTTTAAAGTCTAAGATTGATAACAGATTTATCAGAATAAAATAATGAAA
Organism: uncultured Flavobacteriaceae bacterium; assembly: GCA_964275995.1. GTDB lineage: Bacteria > Bacteroidota > Bacteroidia > Flavobacteriales > Flavobacteriaceae > SGZJ01. Next base: position 1,901 of record CAXYEG010000010.1, on the reverse strand, counting down.
AGAAGAAAATTTATTAAAAACACATTATATTCTAGTGCAGCTCTAGCATCTACCTCTATCTTGACCAATAGCTGCAGTAATAATAAGCTAAAAAAAATAACTATTCTTCATACAAACGATGTTCACAGTCACATAGACCCATTTGACAAAGACAATGATAAGTTTGCATTTAAAGGAGGTGTTTCCAGAAGAGCTACCATCATTGAAAAAATTAGAAAAGAAAACTCAAACACTCTATTATTAGATGCAGGAGATATATTTCAAGGGACCCCATACTTTAATTATTATGGAGGTGAACTAGAATTTAAGTTAATGAGTATGTTGAAATACGATTTAGCTACCTTAGGTAATCATGATTTTGATAATGGTATTGATGGGCTTTACAAACAATTGCCTCATGCAAATTTTAATTTTGTTTCTGCTAACTATGATTTTAAAAATACAATTTTAGATACGATCGTAAAACCTTATCAAATTTTTTATAAAGATGGAATTAAAATTGGAATATTTGGATTAGGAATAGAATTAGATGGAATGGTTACAAAAAACCTGTACAAAGAAACTAAATACTTAAATCCAGTTGAAATTACCCAAGGAATAGTAAAAACTTTGAAACAAGACGAAAACTGTGATTTAATTATATGTCTATCTCACCTTGGCTTTAAACACGATAATTTACCAAACAAAATATCAGACATAAAATTAGCTAAAGCAACTAAAGATATTGATTTAATTATTGGAGGTCATACACATACTTTTATGAACAAACCAGTAGTTGTTAATAATATAGAAAACAATAAGGTAATTATCAACCAAGTAGGTTGTCATGGATTATTTTTAGGTAAAATTGATTTTTACTTTGACTCCTTTAAAAACAAAATGTATGATGGAGTTTCGATTGAAGTTTAATTAATCATCTGAACAAAATCATCTTCTGAAATTATTGGTACGTTTAAAGATTCTGCTTTAAGCCTTTTACTTGGCCCCATATTATCTCCCGCAATAACGTAATTAGTTTTTGAGGATATCGAAGACTTTACCTTACCTCCATTTTTTTCAATCTCAAGTTTTAAATCATCTCTTGAAAATTTTGAAAAAACACCACTTACAACGAATAATTTGTTTTTTAATTTAATGGATTTAACAATTTGACTTTCATCAATTTCAAAGTTTAGACCATAAAATTTAAGGTCATTAATTATCATTAAATTTTCTTGGGTATTAAAAAAGCTAATAATGCTTTCTGCAATCTTTCCTCCAATTTCATCAACAGACTCTAAATCTTCATAACTCGCACACATCAAAGCATCGATATTGTTATAATGTTGAGCTAACTTTTTAGCTACCGTAACTCCAACATGTCGGATACCTAGAGCATAAAGAACTCTATGAAAACTAATTTGCTTTGACATCAAAACTCCATTAATTAAATTTTCAGAACTTTTTTCCGCCATTCTTTCTAGTCCAAGTAAATCTTCAGCTTTTAACCTATAGATATCTGAATAATTATTAATTAGTTTATTCTCAACTAATAAGTTAACCGTCTCTGCTCCCAGCCCATCTATATCCATTGCTTTTCTAGAAATAAAATGCTGAATTCTTCCTGAAACCTGAGGTTGACAAAAATTATAATTTAAACAGTAATGATTTGCTTCACCTTCATTTTTTCTCAATTCAGATCCACATTCAGGACAATTTGAAATAAATTCAGTTTCCGTTGATAAATGATCTCTTTTGCTGAAATCTACCTTAACTATTTTAGGAATAATATCCCCACCTTTTTCAACATAAACATGGTCGTTTAATCTAATGTCCATTTTTTTTATAAAATCAGAGTTATGTAGAGAAGCTCTTTTTACAACTGTACCTGCCAAATCTATTGGATCAAAGTTAGCAACAGG
>CAXYEG010000009.1:0-30358 GCA_964275995.1 uncultured Flavobacteriaceae bacterium | reverse complement strand
TTCTGATATCTAACTTCCTTTAAATCATCAAATTCAATTACTTCATATATTGAATTAATTGTATTGTATGAATAAAGTGCAATAAATCCCCATAAAAATATAAGAATATATTTTTTATTTTTAGTTTGAAAAGCATCCGAGTTAATCCAGTAGAGAAGACCAGCTGTAACTAATAATACTAATATGACAGAAAAAATTTGAAGCATTTGAATGGGTTTAAGTTTATAAAAAGCCAAAATACAATTTTTTTTTATTTGTTAAAATGATTGTAGAGAAAAAACATTTATATCTTTGATTTTAATTATATAATTATTGAATGAATATTAAGGAGTTTTACAATTTAGCAAAGAATCATTTTTCATTTAAACTTACTGCTAAGCAAGACTTAACATTATATAAATTATCAGAATTTATCTTAAATGAAGATGATAACTCTTTATTTATTCTTAAAGGATATGCGGGTACTGGAAAAACTACCATACTTTCTTCAATAATTAATAATCTTTGGAAAATAAAAAAATCTGGTGTTTTAATGGCTCCGACTGGGAGGGCTGCTAAAGTTTTATCAAATTACACAAACACTGAAGCTAATACAATACACAAAAAAATATATTTTCCTAAAAAAACTTCTTCTGGAAATATTGATTTTGTTTTACAAACGAATAAGTCAAAAAATACAATTTTCATTATTGATGAAGCTTCTATGATTTCTAGTACATCTCAAAATAAAAAACTTTTTGATACTAGTTCTTTACTCTCAGATTTAATTCAATTTGTCTATTCTGGTTATAAGTGTAAAATTATATTTATAGGTGATACAGCTCAACTACCACCAGTTAATTCTAAATTAAGCCCATCTCTTGAGCCAGAATATTTAGAAGATAACTACAATAAAAATGTATTATCAATTGAATTAGATGAAGTAGTTCGTCAAGAAGTTCTTTCAGGAATATTAAATAATGCTACGATTTTAAGAGAATCTCTTGTTAATAAAGATTTTGAGGAGTTTAAATTTAATATATCAGGTTTTAAAGATATTATTAGACTTCAAGATGGAGAAGATATTATTAATTCTTTAACGGATAGTTACACCACTGTTGGAAAAGAAGAGACTGCATTGATAGTAAGGTCTAATAAGAGAGCTAATTTATATAACCAACAAATTAGAAATAGAATCCTCTTTAATGAAAACGAACTTTCAGTAGGAGATAATTTAATGGTTGTTAAAAACAACTATTACTGGTTAAAAAGTACATCCGAAGCAGGTTTTATTGCAAATGGAGATATTATTAAAATTTTAGAAATTAGTAGAATTATTAACCTTTATGATTTTCGTTTTGCTGAAGTTACTGTACAGATGATTGATTACCCTAAGATGAAGCCATTTGATACGGTTTTAATGTTAGACACGATTAATTTAGAGACTCCATCTTTAAATTACGAAAAAGCTAATCACCTTTATAATGAGGTTATGAAAGACTATGTTTCTGAAAAAGTTAAGTATAAAAGATTTTTGAAAGTCAAGAATAATAAATATTTTAATGCTCTACAGGTTAAATTTTCCTATGCAATAACTTGTCATAAATCTCAAGGTGGTCAATGGTCATCAGTATTTGTTGAACAACCATATTTACCTAACGGAATAGATAAAGATTTTATAAGATGGCTGTACACTGCACTTACTAGAGCAAAAGAAAAACTATATCTGATTGGTTTTAAGGACGAATTTTTTTCTAATTAAGTGTTATAATTCAGTATTTTTGATTAAAATTAATATATGAAAGTTACTGCACTAATTCCAGCTAGATTATCCTCAACTAGATTTGACAGGAAATTACTTATGGATCTTTGTGGTAAATCTATAATTTTGAGAACCTATGAAGCTGTTGTTAATACAGAATTATTTAACTCTGTTTATGTAGTTACTGAAGATCAAGAGATTTACAATGAGATAGTAAATGCAGGAGGAAATTCAATTCTTAGTAAAAATAGACATGAATCAGGAAGTGATAGGATTGCTGAGGCATGTAAATCGATTGATTCTGATGCTTTTGTTAATATTCAAGGCGATGAACCTTTCATCGATACATCTAGCCTTAAGAAATTAGTAATAGAGTTAAATAGTTCGAATTACGTTTCATTAATGATTAATATAACAGATGAAAATGAAATAAGTAACCCAAATAACGTTAAGGTTATAGTAAATTCTGATAATTATGCCTTGTATTTTTCAAGAAGTGTAATTCCATTTAATAGAGATGTCAATAAAACTGATGTCACTTATTATAAACATATCGGTGTTTATGGGTTTAAAAAACAAGCACTGATTAATTTTTCTGAATTACCACCATCTAAATTGGAGTTAGCAGAAAAGATTGAAGCTATACGAATTATTGAAAATGGCAACAGAATTAAAATGATTGAAACAGATTTTTTAGGTGTTGGCATTGATACTAAAGAAGATTTGGAGTTAGCTATATCAATTTGGTCAAAAAAATAAGTACATGAAATTTTTCTCAAAATTTATTTATTTCAAAATCCTAAATTGGAAGGTAGAAGGTAATGTTACCTTTTCTACAGAAAATTTAAAAAAATGTATTATAATTCCTGTTCCACATACTAGTTGGCACGATTTTTATATTGGTGTATTACTTCGATCTGTTTGTTCTGTAAATACTAGTTTTTTAGCTAAAAAAGAACTGTTTTTTTTTCCTCTATCTCTTATCTTAAAATGGTTAAACTTTGTTCCCGTAGATAGATTTAAAAAGGGAAATAAAGTTGATAAAATAGCTTCTATTTTTAATGAAAAATCAGAATTTAGAATTGGATTAGCGCCTGAAGGAACTAGATCAAAAGTAGATAAATTAAGAACTGGTTTTTACCACATAGCAAAAAAAGCAAATATTCCAATAATAATGGTGAAACTTGATTACACAAATAAAGTAAATACAATTTCAGAACCTTTTTACCCAACAAATAATATTACAAAAGACTTTATTTTTATCGAAAGCTATTTTAAAGGGGTAGAGGGTAAGGTTAAAGAACGTAGTTTTAATTAAAAAACACTTTTTCTTCAACTGATTTCCATAAAAGTAAGGATGCTGTACTGTTGTATGGAGACCAAGATTTAATCAATCTATCTAATTTACTTTTGTCTAAACCATCCATCTTATAATTCTTTTTTACACTATTTATTAGTGCAATATCTCCCTTGGAAAAAATATCAGGTTTCCCTAATTCAAACATTAAGAACATTTCTATTGTCCATTTACCAATTCCTTTAATGGAAATTAATTCTTGTTGCATCTTTTCTTCATCAAAAAGAATAAATTCTTTTTCATTTTCTATAAAAAAAGTGAATACATTTTTAATATATTCAACTTTTCTAAATGAAATTCCAATAGATTGTATTTTGTCATTATCTAGATCTAGGATTTCTCTGTGAGATAAGTTTTTTATTAGTACTGCAAATCTTTTTTTAATAGTGATTGCTGCTTTAAAGCTAATCTGTTGATCAATGATTAAGTTGGATAGTGATAACGCATAGTTAGTGGACTTATAGTCATCAAGAGATATCTTGTCATGATATTTTTCAATTAAAAAATCCATCACAGGATCTTTTTTTAAATGTCTAAAGGCTTTCGTAAACATTACTAACTCATTGTGTGATATACGTTTTGAACATCATCATCGGTTTCTATTTTCTCTAAGAGCTTATCAATATCGGCTATTTCTTCTTCTTCTTTTATTTCTTTTGTAATATTAGGTATCCTATCAAAACCAGATGAATTAATTATAATTTCTCTCTTTTCAAGTTCAGATTGAATAACTCCATAGCATTCAAAAGGTGCATAAATTAATATTTCATTTTCTTCTATAAACAGTTCTTCAACTCCAAAGTCAATTAACTCTAGTTCTAGTTCTTCAATATCCAAATCTTGTTTTTCAACTTTAAAATTACAAATATGATCAAACATAAATATTACTGATCCAGAAGTCCCTAAATTGCCATTACATTTGGTGAAATAACTTCTTATGTTAGCTACTGTTCTGGTGTTGTTATCTGTTGCCGTCTCTACTAATATAGCTATCCCATGAGGACCATATCCTTCAAATAAAACTTCTTTGTAATCTCCTTGACTTTTATCGCTTGCTCTTTTAATTGCTCTTTCTATATTATCTTTCGGCATATTTACCGATTTAGCATTTTGAATTACAGCTCTTAATTTTGAGTTGGAATCTGGATCTGCTCCACCTTCTTTTACAGCCATGACAATATCTTTTCCTATTCTAGTAAAGGCCTTACTCATTGCTGACCATCTTTTCATTTTCCTAGCTTTTCTAAATTCAAATGCTCTTCCCATAATTTTTAATTAATTTCAATTGCAAAATACAAAACCTTTATTTTATTTAATGGTATTTATAATTGAATCAGCTTTAAAGTCTAAATATTTTGGTATTTTTTTATTCTTATTAAACAAAGCAATGTACCTGTTGTCGTTTGTTGTATAGACATATTTTAATCTGTATGAATCAACTTTAAGAGCGTTTAAAATTTCTTTAATTAAATCCACATGATGAATCAGATCTTTACTGCCTAAATGAATAATTCCACTTAATTTTTTATTTATTATATGATGAATAAATAATGTAATTTTTTTAATGTTGATGATATTAATAATTAAGTTCGGAAACACCTCAATTGGAATGTTCAGTTTTACTTCATTTTTTATTTTTTTTATTTGAGGTGAATTCATCCCAGCTAGAAAAGGAACACGAATAATGGTATATTTATTTTCGTCTAATTTCAGAAGTTTGTTTTCAATTTTTATTTTTAAGTATCCAAAATTACTTTTGGAAAAAGTTTTGTCAAATTCATAATTTGGATAATTCTTATATCCATCAAAAACACTTGATGAAGAAATGAAAATGATTTTACATTTATTATTGTTTACATAATCTATTATATAATCATGACTATTAATTAGTGAATTGTAACCTGCTTTAGCAGCAGAAATAATAACAGAAGGTTTTACTTTTTTGAATATTTTATTTAATGATAAAGATGTGGTAGAGTTTAAATCAAAATAAAAAAAATGTTTATTGTTTTTATACTTATCGCTAGAGTAGTAAGTAGCGTAAGTATCAAAATATGGATTTAGCTCTTTGTATATATTATTCCCAATATATCCACTCCCACCAATTATTAATATTCTCTGTTTAATAATTTAGGCTTTAAATGGTAATTTTACAATTTTAGATTTAATGAACTTCTCTCTTATTTTAATAAATATAAACCCATCTTTTTGTGAATACTCTGAACTGACATAACCTAGTCCAATTCCTTTATTAAAGCTAGGCGACATTGTTCCTGAAGTTACGATTCCAATTTTGTTGTTTTCATTAGAATATATCTCATAATTTTTTCTTGGAATCCCTCTTTCTACCGTTTCAAATGCAACTAGTTTTGTTCTAGGACCAGTTTCTTTCTCGTTTTTAAGATACTGTGAATTAGTAAATTCTTTTGTGAATTTTGTTATCCATCCAAGCCCTGCTTCAATTGGGGATGTGTTTTCGTTTATGTCATTGCCATATAAACAGTAGCCCATTTCTAGTCTTAGATGTATCTCTAGCTGCTAAACCAATGGGTTTAATGTTGTGTTCAGCTCCTGCTTCAAATACTTTATTCCAAATCTGAATAGCTTGTTCGTTTTTACAGTAAATTTCAAAACCACCGCTACCTGTATATCCAGTAGCGGAAATAATAACATCATCAAAACCTGCAAATAAGCCTTGTTTGAAATGATAAAAAGCTATACTATTTAAATCTATGTTAGTTAGAGACTGCATTGCATCTATGGCCTTTGGGCCTTGTATAGCTAAAAGTGAGTATTTTTCAGATTCATTTTTTATTGAAACGCCATAGTTGTTCTTAGATTTAATCCAATTCAAATCTTTTTCAATGTTACTAGCATTTACCACTAGCATATATTTTTGATCATTAAATTTATAAACAATTAGATCATCCACTATTCCATTTTCATCATTTGGTAGGCATGTATATTGAGCTTGATCGTTAATTAATACTGAAATATCATTACTAAGAATAGATTGTAAAAACTCAAAAGATTTTTCTCCACTAATAAAAAATTCACCCATATGAGAAACATCAAACACTCCCAAAGAATTTCTTACTGCTAAGTGCTCTGCTTTGACTCCTTCGTATTGAATAGGCATATTGTAGCCAGCAAATTCTACCATTTTTGCCCCTAAGCTTACATGTATGTCATTCAGTGCAGTATTTTTCATATCTTGTTTTTAGAATTGTAAAATTAATAATTAATATAGAACCTTAGTAATTATAAATTTGATTTATGCGTTTTTTTTTAACAATATATTTCTGTGTCTTTTTATCCTTTCTTTCTTTTTCTCAAGGATTGATGGATCCTAAAAATAATACTACTAGACAAGACACTCTTAGAGGATCTATTACACCAGAACGATCCTGGTGGGATTTGAATTACTATCATTTAGATATCTCTGTAAACCCTGAAAAAAAATATATTGAAGGATCTAATTTAGTGTATTATACAGTATTAAATTCTAATAATGTTTTGCAGATTGATCTACAAGAACCTCTTGAATTACTAATGGCTAAACAACAAGGGGAGGAATTAGAAATTCAAAAAGAAGGAAATGCTTATTTTATTACACTTAAAAAAGATCAAATAGTAGGTTCATTAGAAAAAATAAAATTGTTTTATAAGGGTAATCCAAGGGAAGCAGTTAATGCTCCTTGGGATGGAGGAATTTCTTGGGAAAAAGATGACAATGGAAATCATTTCATTGCATCTTCTTGCCAAGGTCTAGGAGCAAGTGTTTGGTGGCCTAATAAAGACCATATGTACGATGAGGTAGATAGTATGAAAATTAGTGTAAATGTTCCTAAAGGCTTGACTAATGTTTCAAATGGTAGACTTTTAGAAATTGATGAAAAAAAGAACTCGAATACATTTCATTGGTTTGTTAACAACCCTATCAATAATTATGGTGTGAATATTAATATTGGAGATTATGTAAGCTTTTCTGAAGTTTATGACGGAGAAAACGGGAATCTTGATTTAGATTATTTTGTTTTAAGCTATAACCTAACTAAGGCAAAAGAACATTTCAAAGAAGTTCCTAAAATGCTTGACGCTTTTGAACACTGGTTTGGACCTTATCCATTTTATGATGATGGCTACAAGATAGTACAAACTCCTTATTTAGGTATGGAACATCAAAGTTCTATTACTTATGGTAATAAGTTCATGAAGGGTTATTTAGGAAGGGATTTATCTAGAACAGGTTGGGGGATGAAATTTGATTATATAATCATCCATGAATCAGGTCATGAGTGGTTTGCAAATAACATAACCTACAAAGACATTGCAGATATGTGGATTCATGAAGGTTTTACTACTTATTCTGAAAATTTATACCTTGATTATCATTATGGAAAACAAGCTTCCTCAGAATATGTTATTGGAACTAGAAGAGGTATTAGTAACACTAAAACAATAATAGGAGAATATGATGTTAACAGAGAAGGGTCAGGAGACATGTACTCAAAAGGAGCCAATTTATTACATACCATTCGTACAATATGTGGTGATGATGAAAAGTGGAGAAATGTTTTAAGAGGGTTAAATAAGGAATTTTATCATAAAACTGTAACAACTAAGGAAATAGAAAATTATATTTCTAATTCTATGAATGTGAACTTAGCTAAAGTATTTGATCAATATTTAAGAGATATTAGAATACCACTTTTTGAATACTACATTGATGACGGCTCTATTTACTATAAATGGAGTAATGTAATTACGGGTTTTGATATGCCTATTGAAATAAATTTAGATACTAAATCGATTAAGTTATTTCCAGAAATAGAATGGAAAAATATTAAAATAACTGGGGATAATATTGAAATAAATAAAAACTATTATGTACAGTCTAATGAAATTTTATAATAGATCTAAACTTACTACTTAATTTTTTTAATAATTATTCTAACAACTAGCCAAATTGGAAATATAATCCCTATTAAGAAAGAAGGAATTAATGTAAGTTCTTTTAAAACTCCCACTAAAACATGATTTACTTCAAATTTATATAGAATGTAATATAGGCCAATATTAGCCCAAGCTAGTATGGATATAAGTAAAAGGTTTTTGGTTTTCAATTTAAATCCCTAAACTATTGAATAACTCTACCAATGCTGGATCAGATGGCCTTGGCGCATTTCCACTGACAATATTGCCATCCGGGTCTATAAGTAAAAATCTAGGGATTGAATCAATTCCATATGCTTTAGTAAATTTGGAATTAAATGCATTATCTGCAAAAAGTTGAATTCCAGTTAATTCTTTTTCAACAATCATTTTTCTCCAAGCATCATAATTATATTTAGGTCTGTTCTTTTCGTCAATCGAAATGCTTACAAAATGTATGTTTTTGCCTTCGTATTTTTTTTCAATAAGTTTAAGACTAGGTATCTCTCTTATGCAAGGCCCACACCAGGTGGCCCAAACATCTATATAAACATATTTTCCTTTCAAGTCAGATAAAGAAGTTCTCTCACCATTAAAATTTTCATAGTTATTAAAAACAGGAGATTTCATTCCTTTTTCTAAATTTCGTAGAACATTAAACTTGTCAGTCAATTTTGAGATTGTTAAACTATCAATTCCTGTTGGTTCAAATTCCTTTGCTAAATCAATTAGGATTTCATATAGATTTTTATTTTTGTCATTTCCTGCTGAAAGCAAATAAACTCCTTGGTTTACTAAATCTCTCTTTATTATAGTCGATTTAGATAAGTTTAGTTTACGAAGATCTTCTTTCAAATTATCAGATTTATTAAATATGTTTTGATAATAGGACATAACTAGATTTTTAAAATCTGGAAATAAAATATAATCATCTTGGTTTGTATAATCAATAGAGTTTAATGGGCTCATGAACGACTCATCAAAAACCGCTTGTTTTTTGGCATAAAACTCGTGATAGAGAGGGTACCTTCCGATTGCTTGAAGAAATTTATATTCTGTATTTTTTTTCTCTATATTTAGAAAGTTATCACTTATGTTTTGATTTTCTTTTAAAAAATTTAATTCCCATTGCTTTAGAGAATCAATTTGATTTAAATATTCTTTTGATTCTAATTTAGACAACTCAATAACATTAACTCCATTATTTTCTTGATACAAAAACCTTTTTTTTAAATACGTATTGTTTTCGCTACCATCTCCAGAGAATGTGATAGACTCATCAAATTTTCTTGAATCTAAATTAATAGATAGCTTATTACCTGGCTCAAGAAATAATTGTGTTCTTTCACGACCATGAATAAAAAAGAAATATGCAGAAGATTTTAAATTTAATGTATCAATAAAATTACCATTTTCATCAACGTTTATTTCCTGCTGAAAGTTTAAACTTAGTTTACCATCTTCCATTTCTCCTGGGCCTACTAGTTGTACTGTTTCTCCCATCGGGTTTTTAATATTACCTTGTACAATAACCCCTGTTTTAGATTTATTACAAGAAAAAAACATCGAAAGTGTAAGCAATACAAATAAATAATTTTTAAAATTAGTTTTGTATATCATTTTTTATTTAATTTGGGATAAAGTAAAAGTAGTTAATTTAAAACATCCTACTTAACTTGTTGACATTAAAAAATTATATGAAAGAATTTACAATAGATAATTCACCACTTGAAATAGAGACTTTATATAATATCATTGATAATGAGTTAATCTTAAAGTTATCTAAAGAGTCAATAAAAAATGTTAATGATTGTAGAGATTATTTAGATAAAAAAATTATTGACAGTGAATCACCATTATATGGGATTAATACCGGATTTGGATCTTTATATAACGTCAGTATCAAGGATAAAGATTTAAGTAAATTACAGCATAATTTAATTCTATCTCATGCCTGTGGAGTAGGTGATAAGATTCCATTGAAAATTGTAAAGATAATACTGCTATTAAAAATTATCACTTTAAGCAAGGGTAATAGTGGTATCCATATTGATACGTTAGATAGATTGATTTTTTTCTATAATAAAAGTATTTTTCCTGTTATTTTTAAACATGGTTCTTTAGGTGCTTCTGGAGATTTATCTCCATTAGCTCATTTAAGCTTGCCTTTAATTGGTGAGGGACAAGTTTATTACAATGGTGTTTTAAACGATACTAAAGATGTTTTAAATAAGTTTGAGATGGATCCTTTACAGTTGAAATCTAAAGAAGGTTTAGCGCTTTTAAACGGAACTCAATTCATGTCTGGTTATGGATTGTATTTATTGTTTGAATCATATAAAATCTCTTATATGGCTGATTTAATTGCGTCTGTTTCTTTAGATGCATTTGATTGTAGAACTGAGCCTTTTGATAAATTGATACAAAAAATAAGATCTCACAAAGGTCAATCTATAATTGCTGAACGAATTAATAATTTTAGAAGTAACAGTGAAATAGCTAACATTGACAAAGTTCATACTCAAGACCCATACTCTTTTAGGTGTATTCCACAGGTTCATGGGGCAACATTAGACACCATACATTATGCTACGGGTGTAATTATTAACGAAGTTAATTCTGTTAACGATAACCCAATAATATTTCATAAAGAAGATAAGATAATTTCTGGAGGGAATTTTCATGGCCAGCCTCTCGCTTATGTATTAGATTTTTTAAAAATAGCAATTTCAGAGATTGGAAATATTTCTGAGCGTAGGACATATAATTTAATTTCTGGTCAAAGAAATTTACCAGCATTCTTAGTTGATAATCCAGGCTTAAATTCAGGGTTTATGATTCCTCAATATACTGCTGCAAGTCTTGTTAGTTTAAACAAACAATTATCATCTCCTTCAAGTGTAGATTCTATTGTATCCTCAAATGGACAAGAAGATCATGTAAGTATGGGTGCTAATTCGGCTATATTACTATTTGATATTGTCGAAAACGTTAAAAAAATATTATCCATAGAACTTTTCAATTCTGCCCAAGCATTAAATTTAAAAAAACCACTACAATCTTCCGAGTCTATACAGGACTTTATTGGTTTGTATAGAACTAATGTAGCTTTTATTTCTGAAGATAAAGTGATGTCAAAAGAAATAAACTCTAGCTTAGACTTCTTTGAAAGCTACAATGTTAGAGAAAGTATATTTACTTTTTAGTAGTCTTTTTTTTGCTAAGAGTTTTAAGGATTAATTTAGTTTTTTCCTTATTCAAATCAACTTTTATTGTATCTCCAGTTTGTACTTTTGATTTCATTATCTCTTCAGCTAATTCATCTTCTAAGTATTTTTGAATAGCTCTTTTAAGTGGTCTTGCACCGTATTGTTTGTCAAACCCTTTTTCTGAAATAAAGTCTTTTGCTTTTTTCGTTAATTTAATCTCGTAACCAAGCTCATTAGTTCTTATAAATAGCTTTTCAAGTTCAATATCTATAATCTTATTAATATGAGTTAATTGAAGATTGTTAAATATAATTACATCATCAATTCTATTTAAAAATTCAGGAGCAAAAGCTTTCTTCAATGCATTAATAATAACACTTTTAGAATTATTTCCTTCTTGATTGATCTTAGCGCTAGTTCCAAAACCTACACCATTACCAAAATCTTTTAATTTTCTAGCACCTATATTAGAAGTCATGATAATTATTGTATTTGTAAAATCAATTTTTCTTCCTAAGCTATCCGTTAAAAATCCATCATCTAATACTTGTAAAAGCATATTGAAAACGTCTTGGTGAGCTTTTTCTATTTCATCTAATAGTACAACCGAATATGGTTTTCTTCTTATCTTTTCCGTTAATTGACCACCTTCTTCATATCCTACATATCCGGGAGGAGCACCAATTAGTCTTGATATTGCAAATTTCTCCATGTATTCACTCATGTCGACTCTAATTAACGCATCTTCTGAATCAAATAATTCTTTTGCTAAGACCTTTGCAAGTTGAGTTTTACCAACACCAGTTTGTCCTAGGAAAATAAACGAACCTATTGGTTTGTTAGGGTCTTTTAAACCAGCTCTGTTTCTTTGGATAGATTTAACGACTTTTAATACTGCATCATCTTGACCAATAACCTTGTTCATTATAATTTGAGGAAGTATGGATAACTTATTGCTTTCACTTTGTTTAACTCTATTTAAGGGAATACCAGTCATCATTGAAACTACATCTGCTATATGTTCTTCGTTGACAATTTCTTTATTGTTTTCACATTCTTTTTCCCATGACTTTTGAGCAGTTATTAAATTGTTTTCTAATAGTTTCTCATCATCTCTTAGTTTTGCTGCTTCTTCATACTTTTGTTTTTTTACAGCAGTATTTTTAGTAAGTCTAATTGCCTCTAATTCTGTTTCTAAATCTGTTATATGCTTAGGAACTACTATGTTGTTCAAATGAACTCTTGAACCAGCTTCATCCAAAGCATCGATAGCCTTGTCCGGTAGAAACCTGTCCGTCATATATCTACTTGTAAGTTTAACACAAGCCGAAATTGCTTCCTTTGTATACTCTACATTGTGGTGCTCTTCATATTTAATTTTAATATTATTTAAAATCTCAACCGTTTCTTCTTCACTGGTAGGTTCTATTATTATCTTTTGAAACCTTCTTTCTAAAGCGCCGTCTTTTTCAATTGATGTTCTATACTCATCTAGCGTTGTAGCTCCAATACATTGTACTTCACCTCTTGCCAGAGCAGGTTTAAACATATTGGATGCATCTAAACTTCCAGTAGCTCCACCAGCACCGACTATTGTATGGATTTCATCAATAAAAAGAATTATTTCTCTATTTTTCTCAAGCTCGTTCATAACAGCCTTCATTCTTTCTTCAAATTGACCTCTGTATTTTGTCCCTGCCACTAAACTTGCTAAGTCGAGTGATATAATGCGTTTATTAAATAATACTCTAGATACTTTCTTTTGAATTATTCTTAAAGCTAAACCTTCAGCTATAGCTGACTTGCCGACACCCGGTTCACCTATTAATAATGGATTATTCTTTTTTCTTCTACTTAATATTTGTGAAACTCTTTGTATTTCTTCATTTCTCCCTACAATAGGATCTAAATCTCCATTTTCTGCCATAGAAGTTAAGTCTTTACCAAAATTATCTAGAACTGGTGTTTTTGTTTTTTTAACTGACTTTACTTTTATTTTTTCAGAACTTCCAGCTGGTTTATCATTTTCAATATTTTCATCAAATGTATCTTCGTCTTTAAATGTACTAGATGTTGCACTTTCAGAGTAATCTATATCGCTATCATTATCGTCAAGTATATCTTTATAATATTCTTTGACATTTTCATAATTAACATTTAGTTTGTTCAATAGTTTAGCAGTTGGGTCATTTTCATTTCGTAAAATACAAAGAATTAAATGTGCAGTATTTATAATAGAATTTTGAAATAATTTTGCTTCTAAAAAAGTTGTTTTTAAAGCTCGTTCAGCTTGTCTGGTTAAATGAAGGTTTTTTTTCGAATTAGTTGTAAATGAACTATCGCTATTTGGAGGTGAAAGTATTTCAACCTTTTTTCTTAGATAGACAATATCTACAGAAAGAGAATTTAAAATATCAATAGCTTTCCCTTCACCATCTCTTAAAATACCTAACATTAAATGTTCAGTACCAATAAAATCATGCCCTAATCTTAAGGCTTCCTCTTTACTGAAAGTAATTACGTCTTTAACTCTTGAAGAAAAATTATCATCCATATGCTTCTAAATTTTAATTAAATGTAGTTAATCATAAATTCTTAAACAATTAAGATTTACTTTTTTTTAAACATTTTTTTAACCACTAAAAATTGTTAATAAAATTCAATATTTAAGCAACTTTTTTTGATACATTCAACAGATTAAATTACTATATTTACTATTACTAAAAATCAATAAAATTTATAACAACAATTTCTTATGATTGAAGGAGAAAAATTAATCCCTATAAATATAGAGGAACAAATGAAATCTGCATACATTGATTACTCAATGTCTGTGATAGTTTCAAGAGCATTACCAGACGTTAGAGACGGGTTGAAACCTGTTCATAGAAGAGTTCTTTATGGAATGCATGAATTAGGTATAAGAGCAAGTGGTGCACATAAAAAGTCAGCTAGAATTGTTGGGGAAGTTTTAGGTAAATATCACCCTCATGGGGATACTTCTGTATATGATGCAATGGTAAGAATGGCACAAGATTGGAGTTTAAGATACTTATTAGTCGATGGTCAAGGTAACTTTGGGTCTGTAGATGGAGATAGTCCAGCTGCTATGAGATATACGGAAGCTAGAATGAAAAAGATATCTGAAGACATGTTAGCTGATATAGATAAAGATACTGTAGATCATAGGCTTAACTTTGATGATACACTTAATGAACCTACGGTACTACCTACAAGAATACCAGGACTTTTGATTAATGGTGCTTCGGGAATAGCTGTTGGTATGGCTACTAACATGCCACCACATAATTTATCTGAGGTTATTGATGGTACAATTGCTTACATCAATAATAATGATATAGATATAGATGAGTTAATTACGCACATCAAAGCACCTGATTTTCCAACTGGTGGAGTGATTTATGGCTATGACGGAGTAAAAGATGCTTTCAAAACAGGTAGAGGTAGAGTTGTTGTAAGAGGTAAGGCAAATATTGAAGAGGTAAGTGGTAGAGAATGTATAATCATTACAGAGATTCCATATCAAGTTAATAAAGCAGATATGATCAAAAAAACTGCTGATCTTGTAAACAGTAAAAAACTAGAAGGAATTGCCTCAATTAGAGATGAGTCGGATAGAAATGGTATGCGTATTGTTTATATTTTAAAAAGAGATGCTATACCTAACATTGTTTTAAATAAACTATACAAATACACAGCCCTTCAATCATCTTTTAGTGTCAATAATATTGCATTAGTTAACGGAAGACCTCAAATGCTAAATTTGAAGGACATGATTCACTATTTTGTTGAACATAGACATGATGTTGTAGTTAGAAGAACTAAATATGAGTTAAAAAAAGCTGAAGAAAGAGCGCATATTTTAGAAGGATTAATTATAGCTTCAGACAATATTGATAAAGTAATTGCATTAATTAGATCTTCATCCAATGCAGATGAAGCTAGAAATAAATTAATGACTAACTTTAAATTGACTGAGATTCAATCAAAAGCTATTGTTGAAATGAGACTTAGACAGCTTACAGGTCTAGAGCAAGATAAATTAAGAGCTGAATTTGAAAATATAACCAAACTTATAATTGATCTAAAAGATATACTTGAAAAGAAAGATAGAAGAATGGAAATTATTTCTAATGAACTATTAGAAGTTAAATCAAAATATGGTGATGACAGAAGATCTGTAATTGAATATGCAGGAGGAGATTTATCTATTGAAGATATGATTCCTGATGAAAAAGTAGTAATTACTATTTCACATGCTGGGTATATTAAAAGAACTCCATTAGATGCTTACAAAACACAGCACAGAGGTGGAGTAGGTCAAAAAGCATCTACAACAAGAAATGAAGACTTTCTTGAACATTTATTTGTTGGAACCAACCATCAATACATGTTATTTTTTACTCAAAAAGGTAAATGTTTCTGGATGAGAGTTTATGAAATTCCTGAGGGAACTAAAGTTTCAAAAGGGAGAGCTATTCAAAACTTGATCAATATTGAGCAAGATGATAAGGTAAAAGCATTTATTTGTACTCAAGATTTAAAAGATGAAGAGTATATTAATAATCATTATGTTATTATGGCTACAAAAAAAGGTCAAGTCAAGAAAACTTCATTAGAACAATATTCGAGACCAAGAACAAATGGAATTAATGCAATTACCATTAAAGAAGATGATGAATTATTAGAAGCAAAATTAACGAACGGAGATAGTCAAGTAATGATAGCTCTTAAGTCTGGAAAAGCTATTCGATTTGAAGAAGCCAAAACTAGACCAATGGGTAGAGGAGCTTCTGGAGTTCGAGGAGTTAGACTTCAAAGTGATCAGGATGAGGCAATTGGTATGATTGCAGTTAATGATATGGAAAGTGATATTTTAGTTGTTTCTCAAAATGGTTATGGAAAGAGATCTAGTTTAGAAGATTACCGAATCACAAACAGAGGAGGTAAAGGAGTAAAAACTATATCAATTACAGAAAAAACTGGGGACTTAGTTGCTATTAAAAATGTTAGTGATAGTCATGATCTTATGATAATTAATAAGTCAGGTATAGCTATCAGGCTAGCAGTGGAAAATCTAAGAGTAATGGGAAGAGCTACTCAAGGAGTTAAACTGATTAATCTTAAAGCAAATGATTCGATTGCTGCAGTAGCAAAAGTTATGCATGAAGAAGATGAAGAAATTCAGGATGATGCAATAAATGAAGTTATAAGTGATGATTCACAGAACCAGTCCGAGGAAACTAAATCAGAAGAATCTACAACAGAGGAATAAATTAATTAACCCCAATTTTTTAATATAATGAAAAATCAAAAAATAATAGTTTTAATATTTAGCTTAATAGCGTTAAGTAGCTTTGGACAAAAAAAAGAATTAAAAGCTGCAGAAAAAGCACTCAAATCTAAAAACTTTGTTAGTGCTAAAGAAAACATAGTTGCGGCTGAAAAATATGATCTTTTAAATGCAGATTTAAAAACTAAGGTAAAATACCATTACATTAAAGGAGTAGCTTATTATGCAGAGGGAGAATCTACACTTGTTGATTCTTTTATAGCATTAGAGAACTTCAAAAGTGTTATTTCGTTAGAAGAGGATTCTACATATAAAACATACACTGAAAAAGTCAAGCCGTTAGAGACAGCAATGCTTAATAATTTTGTTGAAAATGCAAAAGAAGCACTCGATTTGAAAGATTATAAAACTTCTTATTCGAACCTTGAGTCTGCATTTAGAGTGTCGCCAAAAGATACTCTTTACTTATATAATGCGGCACTTTTAGCTACTGAAACTAAAGATTTTGATGTTGCTATGAATTTTTATGAAGAGCTAGAAAGTATAGGTTTTACTGGGGTGACTACAAATTATTATGCTACAGAAATTATTTCTGATGTAGAGCAGTCATTTGCAAGTGAATCTAACAGGGATTTATTTATTAAAGCTGGGACTCATAAAGATGGAAGAGATGAATTGACTGAGTCAGTACAGTTAAATGTCTTCCGATCTATGGCTGCAATATATAAAAACATGAGTGATACTGATAATGCATTAGTATACATTAATAAAGCTAAAGAAATCAGTTCTAATGATATTAACCTAATCTTATTAGAATCTAATATAAAATGGGAATTAGGAGACGTTGAATCTTATAAAATTTTAATTTCTCAAGCTTTGGAAATTGATCCCTCTAATGCAGATCTATTATTTAATTTAGGTGTTGTTTCTGCAGATAATGATGATGTTGAGAATGCTAAAATGTATTATAATAAAGCGATTTCAGTTGACCCTAAGTATACAAAAGCATACTTAAATATAGCTGCATTAATTTTAAGTCAAGAAGAAGGCATAATTGAAGAAATGAATTCTTTAGGTACTTCTAATGCAGATTATAATAGATATGATGATTTACAAGATGTTAGAAATAATATTTATAAAGAGGCTATCCCTTATTTAGAAACTATTTTAAGTATTGAAATTAACAATATTAGTGCAGCAAGAACCCTAAGAAATATTTACTCAGCAGTTGGTGACGAAGTGAACTACAAATTAATGAAAGAGAAAGTTGAAGGACTAGAAAATTAAATAATTTTTTTAATTACTCTTAACTTATGTGAATGTTTTTTAGTGTCTACGTTATAGATACCTGTTTGATCTAACCTATCAATCCTAACATGTCCATGCGCATGAATTATGTGGTTATCCTTCATTATTATTCCAACATGTACGATATCTCCTTCTTTGTTGTCAAAAAAGGCTAGGTCACCTGGCTCAGATTCTTGAATAAAACTTAAAACTTGACCTAGTTTAGCTTGATCTTTAGCGTCTCTGTCAATTTGATAACCATTAATTTTATACATTAATTGTGTAAATCCAGAACAGTCGATTCCAAAAGGGGTTCTTCCGCCCCAGAGATATGGTGAGTTTAGTAAAAGTAAAGATATTTTAATTATATTTTCTTTCGGAAGTATGGAGCTAATAGTATCCCCATCAAAATGATGATCAAATAATTCTAAATTTTTTAAATTTGATCCAATGGGAATGGTTAACAAACCTTTTTCTTTTAGTTGTATAAATTCAATTAGGTCAGAAGAATATATGTTTTTTTTAGAAATGATTGACTCATAAGTTGATTTGTCAATTTTCATGAGCTGTTTATTGTCTATCCAACCTTTGTAACCATCAAATGTTAATTTTATTAAGCTCCAATTAGACCTTTGTTCTACAATTTTAAAGCTTTCTCCATATATAACTTGAGAAACCAATTCACTGGTGTCTCTTGGCTCTGCGCGCATTGGTACAATACTTAATAAACAAATTCCAAATAGCATTCTATTAGTTGAGTTGAATAATTATTGATGATGCACCACCACCTCCATTACAAATTGCTGCAAGTCCAGTTTTTTTATCATTCTGAATTAAGGTGTTTATTAAAGTGGTAACTATTCTTGCACCAGAACAACCCAATGGATGACCTAAAGAAACTGCTCCACCATTGACATTTACTTTGTTTTTGTCAATATTTAATATTTTCATATTAGCTAATCCTACTACAGAAAAAGCTTCATTAAATTCAAATAGATCAATGCTGCTAATATCTAGTTTGGCTTTTGCTAAAACCTTAGGTACGGCTTTAGATGGGCTTGTTGTAAACCATTTCGGGTCTTGAGCAACATCACTATAAGCTAGTATCTTAGCTATTGGGTTTAGGTTTAAAGACTTGCATTTTTCAAGACTCATTAGTATTAATGCGGAAGCTCCATCATTAATTGTTGATGCATTTCCAGCAGTGACTGTACCTTCTTTTGTAAAAACAGGCCTTAATGACCTAAGTTTATCTTCATTAAAATTTTTGTATTCTTCGTCTTCATCTACAATAGTAATATTTCCTTTTCTATCTTTTATTTCAACTGGAATAATTTCATTTTTAAATTTACCATTTTCCCAAGCATTTTTGGATCTGTTATATGACTCTACAGCAAAATCATCTTGATCTTGTTTTGATAATTTATATTCGCTAGCGCATAGATCTGCCAAACATCCCATTGCTTGTTTATTATAAACATCTATTAATCCATCTAATTGGAGTCCATCGGTTACTTGTTTTGATCCAAATTTAGTAGCGACTCTAGCATTAAAATAATGAGGTATCAAACTCATATTTTCCATTCCACCTGCAATTACAACATCATTATCTCCAATAGCAATAGACTGCGCTGCTTGCATTATACTTTTCATTCCAGAAGAACATACTTTATTAACAGTAGTACAGGGAACATTTTCAGCAATACCTGCTTTTAATGCAGCTTGCCTGGCAGGTGCTTGACCAACTCCAGCCTGAACGACATGCCCCATTAATACTTCATTAACTTCTTTTGGATCTAAATTAATTTTATCCAGTGCTCCTTTAATGGCTACAGCCCCTAACTCAGGAGCTGGAACTTTAGATAAAGAACCTAAAAAACTGCCAATTGGAGTTCTTACTGCTGATACTATTACTACGTCTTTCATATAAAATTTAGTTATTTCACGAAAGTAATAAAATTATACAAAATATCTGTAGATAAAATTTTTTGTAAATATTAATAACGTTAAATTTATATTTATAATTGCTTTTGATTTGATGATTAAATATTTAAATAAGCTATATAAAAACTACAACTTTATTTATAAAGTTATACTTCTTTTATTATCAGTATATCTTATAGTTTCAATGTTTCCGAAAAGTGGAAAATTTAAATATAGTTTTGAAAATGGAAAACCTTGGCAGTCAGAAAACTTATATGCTCCATTTAATTTTGCAGTACTAAAAAATTCTATTGATTTAGAGAGAGAAATAAATGATATTAAAATTAAAACACCTGTTTATTTCGATCAAATAAGCAGTGTTATTATCTCAGATTCTTTAACTAAAAGTAGTATTAATTATCTTTTTCAAGATACAATAACGAGTCCAGCTGAAGATTCAATTATTAATTCTGTAAAGTTTATCGCTAAAACAATTTATGCAAAAGGTTTTGCAGATTCAAATTACGACTACAATAGTGAACAAAAAGTATCTTTAGTTTCTAATAATATAATTGTTAGTGATTTAATCTTTTCTGATCTTTTAATGCCTAAAGATTTATCTACTTACATTAATAACCTAGTTATTGAGAATAACTTTATTGTAAATGAAAATAGAATTAAGTCAATTCTGTTCGAGATAATACAGCCTAATATAACATTTAATAAAGGATTGTCTGAAAATGCTTACAATGAGTCTATTTCTAAAGTATCTAACTATAGAGGTATGATTGATAAACAAACTCTTATCATTTCTAAAGGAGAGGTTGTGGATAAAGAGAAGTTAATAATTTTAAAGTCTTTAGAGAAAGAGTATGAAAATGAAAATTGGAGTACAGAAAATTATTATTTAATTATACTTTCATACAGTATTTTAGTTTCATTAGGACTTATAATGATACTGCTGTTTTTAAATAAGTATAGAAAAGAACTTTATTTAAATAACAATAAATTAACTTTTATTTATTTCAATATAGTTTTAATGATTGGCCTTACTACTCTGGTTGTTAAACTTAATTCATTATATATTTATGTTATTCCCATATGTATACTTCCCTTGATTCTTAAAGCATTTTTTGACTCTAGAACTTCCTTTTTTGTTCACACTGTAACAATTCTTTTGATAGGCTTTATAGTTCCCAATAATTTTGAGTATATATTTTTGAATATAATTGCAGGAATAGTAACTATTTTATCTGTCTCAGATCTTTATAAAAGAGCTAATTTATTTATAGCAGTTACACAAATTACAGCTATATATATCTTGGCTTATTTTTCTTTTTTCGTAATTCATGAAGGTGGTATTGAATTTATCAAATTTGAAAATTTTGTTTTATTTATTTTATGTGGTTTAGGAACTTTGTTTGTTCATCCATTAATATATATATATGAGAAAGTGTTTGGGTTGGTATCTGATGTTTCTTTACTTGAGCTTTCTGATACTAATTCTGAATTGTTGAAGTTACTGTCCGACAAATCACCAGGAACTTTTAATCATTCTTTAAGCGTTGCTAACTTAGCTGAAGCTGCCGCAAACGAAGTTGGTGCAAACTCTCTATTAGCAAGGGTAGGGGCTTTGTATCATGATATTGGAAAAATGAATAATCCTACTTATTTTTCTGAAAATCAATTAACAGGAGTTAACCCACACGACGAGCTTAACTCAAAGGAAAGTGTTCGAATTATTTTAAATCACGTAATAGAAGGTATAGAAATAGCGAGAAAATATAATATTCCAGAGAGGGTTATTGATTTTATAAGAACTCATCATGGAACTAGTTTAGTGTATTATTTCTACAATAAAGATTTGAAATTAGAAATTAAGCCTGATGAAAAGGATTATATGTATGGTGGCCCTAAACCTTTTTCTAAAGAAACTGCTATTGTAATGATGTGTGATGGGGTAGAAGCAGCATCTAAAAGTTTAAATAACCCTGATTTTGTAAAAATTAACGAATTTGTAAATCTTATAATCTCTAAACAAATTAACAGTGATCAATTTATAAATGCTAATATTACTTTTAAAGAAATTGAAGTTATTAAAAAAGTTCTTATTAATAAGCTTATTAATATTTTCCATATTAGAATTGAGTATCCTCAGTAATTCATAAAAATTTTAAATAAATAGCTTGCGTTGTTTAAGATGAAAAGTTACATTTGCAACCGCATAAAATTGTTGACTTATTTTAGTCAATTGGAGAGGTGCCTGAGTGGCCGAAAGGAGCGGTTTGCTAAATCGTCGTAGGTGGAAACACTTACCCAGGGTTCGAATCCCTGTCTCTCCGCGCTACGGGGTGTAGCGTAGCCCGGTTATCGCGCCGCGTTTGGGACGCGGAGGTCGCAGGTTCGAATCCTGCCACCCCGACTAGGGTCGCGTAGCTCAGCTGGATAGAGCATCTGCCTTCTAAGCAGACGGTCATAGGTTCGAATCCTATCGCGATCACATCAAACCTTACCTTAATTGGTAGGGTTTTTTTGTTTTAACAGATTGAGTATAAAAAAATATTATGAAAAATTAAATAGATTAGATTGTATTAATTGTATATTTAAGTAAAAAAAATGAAAAATTTATTTTACTTATTAGCAATTACAACATTATTTTTTTCTTGTGAAAATCAAGATAGGTCTGTTGGATTTACAAATTGGACTGACGATGGTACTCAGTACAAATATCATCTTGGAACTGAAGCTTCAGTAAACATTGTTAAATCATTTGATAAAGTGGTTGGAGAAAAAAACTACGACGAACTTAGATCAATATTTTCAGATACGGCTGTAATAACTTATCAAAATGGTTATGATTCATCATTACAGGATTTTATCGATATGAATTTAGGTAGAGACTCTATGTTATTGGCAACTAATGCTACTTTAAAATGGGATCTTCAAAGAGCCTTTTCGGTAGATTTAGATCCTAAATCTGGTGGTGAGCATGTATGTGCGTCTTATTTAGCTAAGTACCAGGATGAAGAAGAAACAAATACTTTCAATGCCAATTTGTGGTTTTATATTATCGATGGAAAAATAATTACAGTTAATCAATATAATCAGGATGTTATTGACGAGTAATTAAATATTTAAATAATATTGTTAAAGGCTTACAGTTTTGTAAGCCTTTTTTTTTATAATAATAAGTATTTATTTAATGATAAAAAAAAAGCTGAAAACCACTCCAACCATAGAGATAATTATCAGCCTTTAAATGAAATAATTTTGACATCATTTCAGTTCCAAAGATAATGTTATTTTTTATTACCCTAACGGTACTTGTAAAACAAAAAGCATTATTTTATGATTAAATAGCTTTTAATTAATTTTTCTAGCAATTAGGATGCCATTTGGACTAGCGCATGAACCTAAAAATGCTTCTCCACCCCAAGAATCAAAATTAAACCCCATTACATAAGGAGAATACTCAATTTTTGTAGAGGACCAGTAAATTAATGATTCATTAAAATTTCCAAACCCCTGGGAGTGAACATTATCAAATATAGCTTTCATCGAATCACGACTAGGGATAAACCAATCATTATTGTCGTTATATTCTAAATCACTAACGATTTTAAAGGCATAATCATCACTACCAAATTCAAAACCATCAGCACTGTTATCATTTTGATTTCCATCAACTATCATTTGTGTATTTTCATCACCTGAACCAATTTCAGTGCTTGTATCAAGGCTAAAAACATCACCCCATGCAACACTTCCTATTTGAGAATAGTCAGTTGCTACAATCATACTTCCATCTTCATTGTTAACATCAAATATAAAACCTCCATTATATTCAATTCCGTAAAATGAATTGATATTATTTTCTTCTAAGATTTCTAAAATATCAACTCCATTATTTAAGTTTTGTTCAACTGAAAGTTCAGGGTTATAAGCGTTTTGTGGTATTAAATCAACACTTTCATTTTCTGAACAAGTCAATACAAGTAAAGAAAAAAATAAAACTAGTTTGCTGTGTTTCATGATAAAGTAATTTTTTTTAATATAATTAAAATTTAATTAACAGATTCTAAAACCTATATGACATTTAATTTTTTACCAACTTTAACAAAAGCATTAATTGCTTTATTTAGATGCTCTTTTGTGTGAGCTGCAGATAATTGTACTCTGATTCTTGCTTTACCTTTAGGAACCACAGGGAAGAAAAAACCAATCACATATATACCTTCATCAAGTAATAAGTTTGCCATATCCTGAGAGAGCTTTGCGTCATAAAGCATAACCGGAACAATTGCTGCGTCAGCACCAACAAGATCAAAACCAGCTTTCTCCATTTCATTTCTGAAATAATTAGTATTGTCCTCTAATTTATCTCTTAAGGATGTGTCTTTTGATATCATTTCAAAAACTTTAAGTGAAGCACCAACAATAGTTGGAGCTAAAGAGTTTGAGAATAGATAAGGTCTAGATCTTTGACGTAAAATTTCAATAATTTCTTTTTTACCTGTAGTATATCCTCCCATAGCACCACCTAATGCTTTTCCCAGAGTGCCCGTGATGATATCTACTCTACCTAACACACCTTTTAACTCCATAGTACCTCTACCTGTTTTACCAATAAAACCAGATGCATGACATTCATCTACCATAACTAATGCATCATATTTATCAGCTAAATCGCATATTTTATCTAATTGAGCAACAATACCGTCCATTGAAAATACACCGTCAGTAACAATAATTTTAAATCTATGATTTTGTTTATTCGCTTCAATTAATTGATTTTCTAAATCTATCATATCATTATTAGCATATCTATATCTTGAAGCTTTACATAAACGAACACCATCAATAATTGATGCGTGATTTAAAGAATCTGAAATTATTGCATCTTCCTTATTTAACAAAGGTTCAAAAACCCCTCCGTTTGCATCGAAAGCA
Organism: uncultured Flavobacteriaceae bacterium; assembly: GCA_964275995.1. GTDB lineage: Bacteria > Bacteroidota > Bacteroidia > Flavobacteriales > Flavobacteriaceae > SGZJ01. The sequence goes on along the minus strand of CAXYEG010000009.1, from coordinate 5,642 downwards.
GCAGCATATAATATAGTGTCTTCACAGTGAAAAAAATCTGCAATTTTATGCTCTAATTGTTTGTGTATATCTTGTGTACCACATATAAATCGAACTGAGGACATCCCAAAACCGTGAGAGTCTAGTGTGTCTTTCGCTGCTTTAACAACTTCTTTGTTATTGGAAAGCCCTAAATAATTATTTGCACAAAAATTAATTACTTCCTCTCCAGTTGATACTTTAATTACAGCATCTTGAGATGAAGTAATTATACGTTCTTTTTTATATAAGCCGGCTTCTTCAATTTCTTTTAATTCCTTTTGTAAATTTGATTTTATTGCTCCGTACATTTATTTTTATTTATACTGGTTTATTATATTTTTCTTTTAATTTTTCTAACATTTCTAGTGTCATAGAACTTAAATTATATTCTGGTTTCCATCCCCAGTCATTCCTAGCTTCCTTGTCGTCAATGCTTTTTGGCCATTTATCAGCAATCTTTTGTCTAAAATCTGAATTATATTCAATTTTAAAATTTGGATATGATTTTTTTATTTCATTATAAATTTCACTAGGGCTAAAACTCATTCCGGCAACATTATAAGATGTTCTGATTTTTATGTTTTCAATAGGGGACTGCATTAATTCAATTGTTGACCTTATTGCATCGTCCATAAACATCATTGGTAATTTAGTGTCAGAATCTAAGAAACATGAAAAGTTTTCATTTTTAACTGCGCTATGATAAATGTCCACTGCATAATCTGTTGTTCCCCCTCCCGGCATTGATTGATAGCCAATAATTCCAGGGTATCGAATAGAACGTATATCTAAGCCATACTTGGTAAAGTAGTATTGAGCCCAATTTTCACCGGCTGCTTTGCTAATCCCATATACTGTTGCTGGATTTAAAAATGATGATTGAGGTGTGTTTAATAATGGTGCTTGGTCTCCAAATACTGCAATAGAACTAGGAAAAAAAACTTTATTCACGTTATTTAGTCTTGAAACCTCAAATACGTTAAGCATCATTTTTATATTTAAATCCCAAGTGAATAATGGTTTCTCTTCCCCTTTTGCAGAAAGAATTGCAGCAAGGTGGTAAATCTCTTTTATAGAATATTTATTAATAATTGCTTTAATTGCATTTAAATCAGTTGCATCGATGACTTCAAAGATTCCATCAAAGTCACTATCTAAAAATATATCAGATGCAATTACATTCTTTTTACCATGGATTTTTTGAAGTTCTTTAGTTAATACAGAACCTAATTGTCCGTTTGCTCCAATAATTAGAATGGTCTCTGAAATCATATATAGATATATATTTTAAAATTAGTGATAATTAAGTTATTACAAAAGATATTATCTATCCTTTATGGTAGTATTATTTAGAAACGAATTCAAGTCTATTGACATTTACACTAGTTGTAAATAGCCCGTAATTAACCACAGCTTTATTTTTCTCTATTTTATCAATGGTACCAACTGTTTTACCGTCTTCTAATCTTACTGAATCTCCCACAACTAGTGTTCGCTTAGGTTTGGCAGGCGGGATAGGATTTTCTTTTAGTTTTTTCTTTTTTTGCTTTCTAATGACAGCAACTTTCTTTTCAACTTCTTTTTTTAGTAAATGTTCTTGTTCTTGAATCTTTTTCTTTTGCTTTAAACTCAGTTTTTGTCGTTTTGAATTCTCAATTTGAACTAATTTAAATAGTTCGTTCATTAATTCACGTTTTCGATTATCATTAAAATAATTTTCAGATAATTTAGTGATCTTTTGACCTAGATAAATTAAACGTTGGTTACTATCAAACAGCTCTTGATAACTTTGTAGTTTTTTCTTTGCTTTTAAGTTAGTTGTTTCAAGCTTGTCAGCTTCTAACCCTTTTTTTATTTCATTTTGTTTAAGAGATCTCTCTGTCTGTTCTAGCTTAGAGCGTTCTTTTTGAAGCTTTGCAATAGTTTTATCAAATCGAATTTTCCCACTTTCAATTTTCTTTTTCGATCGATTTATTAAACTAAATGGTATTCCATTTTTTTGAGCTACTTCAAATGTAAAAGAGCTTCCCGCTTGACCTATAATTAGCTTATATAATGGTAAAAGTGTTTTTTCATCAAACAGCATGTTAGCGTTTTGAATGGAGGGTAGTTCGTTAGCGAGTAATTTTAAATTTCCGTAATGAGTTGTTATTATTCCAAAAGCTTCACGTTCATAAAAAACTTCTAAAAAAGCTTCTGCTAATGCGCCACCAAGTTCTGGATCACTTCCAGTCCCAAATTCATCAATTAAAAACAATGTGTGCTTATTACATTTTTTTAAAAAATAATTCATTTGTTTTAATCGGTAGCTGTAAGTACTTAAATGATTTTCAATTGATTGATTATCTCCGATATCAGAGAGAATTGAATCAAACAAACAAACCTTTGAGCTTTCGTGAACAGGAATTAGTATTCCAGATTGTACCATTAACTGTAAAAGACCTACAGTTTTTAATGTAATACTTTTCCCTCCAGCATTAGGTCCTGAGATGACTATGATTCGACTTTTTGTCGTCATGGTGATTGTTTGGGGATAGGTAGTTATTTCTTCCTTTTTATTTGAAACAAGCAATAAAGGATGATATGCATCTACTAAGTATATTTCTTGATTTTCTGTAATCTCTGGTAGTACTGCTTGAATTGAATTAGCATATTTTGCCTTAGCATATATTACATCCATTTCAGTAAGAAAAAATTGACAATTTGAAAGATGATTAGAGTATGCGCTAATAAGACTAGTAAGTTCTAATAATATGCGTTTTATTTCTTCCGTTTCTTCAAACTCTAAGTTATTTAATTCTCTTTGATGTTGATAGGTAGTTTCAGGTTCAATATAGACGATACTTCCTGTTTTACTGGAGCCTAAAATACTTCCTTTAATTTTTCTTCTATGCATTGATTTAACGGCTAAAACCCTGCGGTTTTCCATTACAGTTTCTCTAATGTCATCTAAGTATTCAGCACTATTATAGGTGCTTAGAGCAGAGTTAAAACTGCTGTTTACTTTAGTTCTAACAGACTGAATAGATTTTCGAGTTGTATACAAAAGATCAGATGCGTTATTTCTTATTTCCCCATGTTTATCTATTACATCATTAATAGCATTGGGAATAATCGTGTTCACCTCATTTGTGGATGAAAGTGAATTCAAAAGAGGGTAGTAGTCTTTATTTTTTTTGAAAAATTTGACTAATATATTTGAGGTTATGCAACAACTAGCGATTTTTCTAAAACCGTTGATATCTAGATAATTATTTTCAATTTTAATTAATTTTAACTCCTTTGTAATGTCTTCAAAACCGTGATTTGGGATCCTGTTTTCATTTTCAAAAGAAGTTACAAATTCATTAGTCAGATGAAGAGATCTATTAACTTCTTTCCTATTTGAAAATGGAACTGTATTTAAAATCTTTGTTTTTCCTAATGAGGTTACATTGTGTTCTGCAATTTGTTCAATTACCGATTGATACTCTAAATCTTGAAGTGTTTTTTTGGAGATATTAATCATTGTTAGAAAAAAGATTTTCGCAAATGTAGTTAATATTGTTTTTAAACTTAAATCTATTAACTAATCATGCGTTATTATATTTAAACACTCCTTAGCACATCAGTTGAGAAAAATATAATTTAACCATTAATAAATTAACACATTAATAATTATTAGTATCGTTTGTTCCAGGATTTATATTTATTGACTCAAATTTTGCATTTTCCTTAAAGGTAATTCTCTAGATTTAACTAAAATAAATAAATTTTATAATGAAATATAAAATCAACTTAGTTGTAAGCTTACTTTTTTTGTATTCACTATCCTCTTTTTGTCAAGAATTACATCACGAGATAATTTCTAGTCAAGGTAAAAATGTCCAGTTAGATTCTGGTGTTTATGTCACTCAAACTATTGGGCAGCATTCTATCGCTAGTTATTCTATGGACAACCTAACGGTTCAACAAGGCTACCAGCAGTCCTTTTGGAATTCTTTAATTAACTCCAATGAAGAGTTTAATATGGAGATAACTTTTTATCCAAATCCAACAATAGATTATGTGAATTTCAACTTCTCAAATTTAGAATCTTCCGACTTAAACGTACTTGTTTTTGATTATGCTGGAAGGGTTTTAATCACTACAAAAATCGATATTGAAAACTACAAAACTAAATTAGATTTATCTAGTCTTCCATCTGGTTCGTACTTAATTTATCTAAACACTAACAAATTTAATTATCACACTAAAATCATAAAAAAATGAAAAAAATAATTTTCTTTCTAACCATTCTTTCCTTTGTAAACATTCAATCTCAAGAAGTTGCGTTTACTGTTGGTACTAACTACACAGACTATTCTTTTGATGCAAACGATGACTTTGAAGCCACTGGTATGGGTTCTCATTTTGAAATTGGGTACACCAAAAAGATTGGAAAAACTAAAACAGAAAAAAGCTTAGGGTATTCTTTAAGTTTAAACCTAAATCAATACAATGCATCTTATGGAAATATGGCTAGTTCATATTCTTGGGAGACTAGCTATATAGGAGTTAGAAATGGATTAGATGTTCCATTATTTAATATGGATAATGGTTTACACCTAGATGCTTCATTTGGAGTTAGCTTAAGTACAATACTTAAAGGACAACAGAAAATAAACAACATGGTTTATGATATATCTGATCATTCTGAGTTTTGTGGAATAACTGGATGGACGGATGCAGGTTTAAAATTATCCTACGATTTAAAAGAGGATGTTAAACTAGCACTTGGATATACAATGTCTGAAAACTTTAAAATTACAGGCAAGTCTACACAAAGAAATAGTCCTTTTTATAATGAAGACGCTATCGATAAAATAAAATTAAAGAACTCTAGAGTGAATCTAAGTCTTATTTACAAATTAAACTAATACACTAAAAATGAAAAAATTTATACTCTTTACAATAATCGGCTTTTTTACTCTACTGAGTTTTTCTCAGAACAATGGCATAACATATCAAGCTGTTATTTACAACCCTAATGCAGAACAATTACCTGGATATGATGATCAATTATCTCCAATGGTTGAATCGGATATATGTCTTCGATTTTCAATATATGGTCAAGGACTAGAATATGAAGAAACTGTACAAACTACTACCGATAAGTTTGGTATGGTTAATATTATTATAGGGAACAGCGATCAAACTGGTGGCTCTGCAAGTTCTGTTTCCGATGTAGATTGGGATACAGGCCAGAAATCCATGAGAGTTGAATTAAACCACAGAGGAGATTGTGTTTCTTTTGAAGAAATCAGCTACCAAGCCTTTAGCTATGTACCATTTGCATACTATGCACAAAATGATAATGCAACTGCAGCTATTGCAGAGAACTTAAATTTAATTCTTGAAAATCAAGCCGCTAGTGAAGCTTCTGATGATTCTTTACAAGCTGCAATTGATGCTAATGAACAAGCAGATTTAGCAGAGTCTATTGCTGGAGATGAAGCAGATGCTGACTTTACAATCTAATATAGATACTGCTGTAGCAAATGCTACCGATGCAATAACCAATAACGCTATTGCAATTGCTACTACCCAGGCAGATGTCGATCAAAATGAAGCAGACTCAGATGCGTCAGATACTACTTTAC
>CAXYEG010000008.1:0-10667 GCA_964275995.1 uncultured Flavobacteriaceae bacterium | reverse complement strand
AGAGTAGCAAAAGGCGGGGCACAGGAGCTCTATGGAATTTCAGCAGATATTGTGTGTTTTGGAAAAATAATTGGAGGTGGACTCCCAGTGGGAGCTTTTGCATCTACAAATAATATAATGTCTTATTTATCTCCAAATGGTCCTATTTATCAAGCAGGTACATTAAGTGGAAATCCATTGGCAATGGCTGCTGGGTTCTGTATGTTAAATGCAATTGATAATGACTCTAAGTTATATCAGCGATTGGAGGAAAAAGCAAACTATTTAGATATTGGAATTTCTGAAGTACTAAAAAGAAAAGGGGTTAAATTTTCGACTAACAGAGTTGGTTCAATGTTTTCGATTCATTTTATCGATGATAATGTTATAGATTTTGATTCCGCTAAAAAAGCTGATAATAGATTTTTTCCAATATTTTTTCATGAAATGTTAAAAAACGGTATTTATATTGCTCCAAGTTCTTATGAATCTTGGTTTCTAAGCGATGCGCTAACCTATGAGGATTTAGATAAAACAATTGCCGTTGTCGAAAAGATATCAACTAAGCTATTGTAATTAGAATATTTTTTTTACTTTTAAAAAAAAATCATAATATCATGAAAAAAACATTCTATACTTTTTTAATTCTTCTTTCTAGTAAGTTTAAATATTAATGCTCAGTCTCAGTATAGTTCTATTGATGATGTTAAAAGATTGAATTATGATTATTAGAAGAAATTGGATTTGATGATACTAAAATAACTCTCGTTTCTAGACTAATTTATTCTACAGCTAAGAAAGCTTCTCATGTTGCAAAAAAAGGGGCTTTCCCTCAAAAAGACATTTTAGATAATGAGTTTAATACAATGTTTTTGAAATTTTTATCTGAGAAAGATTTAGCTAAATTTAAAACCATTCAGCACAAAATTAAGTAATAATTTACATTATTTAATTTCTACAAATAATCCACTTTCATTTTTAGTTACTAGTGCCATTTGCTTCTTTGTTAATCCTTTAATACCTTTATCCCAAGCCTTATTACTTAGGTTTGATATAGACTTTAAATCAGAAAGTTCAAGTTTTTCCTTTTTTTTCAATATGTCATAAATAATCTTTTCGTTCTCATTTAATTCTATTTTCTTTTTTTCAGGACGCATTTGAGGGAAGAATAAAACTTCCTGAATAGAACTATTGTTTGTCATTAGCATAACCAGCCTATCTATTCCAATTCCAATTCCTGAGGTAGGAGGCATTCCATATTCAAGTGCTCGTAAAAAATCATTATCTATAAATTCAGTAGCTTCATCATCCCCTTTTTTAGACAATTCAAGTTGATCTTCAAATCTTTCCCTTTGATCAATTGGGTCATTTAATTCACTGTATGCATTAGCTATCTCTTTGCCATTGATAATTAATTCAAATCTTTCGGTTAATTTAGGATTAGTTCGATGCTTTTTTGTTAAAGGACTCATTTCTTTTGGGTAATCAGTGATGAAAGTAGGTTGAATAAATTTTTTCTCACACTTTTCTCCAAAAATTTCATCAATTAATTTACCAACACCCATAGTTTCATTAACTTCAATACCCATCTCTGTAGCAGTATCTCTTAACGCTTCTTCATTCATGTTAGAGATATCAACACCTGTGTGAATTTCTATTGCATTTAATATAGGTATCCTTGGGTAGGGAGCTTTAAACTCTATTTCATTATCACCTACTTGAAATTTTGATTTGCCATTTGTTTCAATTGCAACTTTCTCAAGTAAACTTTCTGTTGTTTCCATCATCCAGAAATAGTCTTTATAAGCAACATATAATTCCATAATGGTAAATTCAGGATTATGGGTTCTATCCATTCCTTCATTTCTAAAGTCTTTTGCAAACTCGTACACACCATCAAAACCAGCCACTATTAATCTTTTTAAATATAGCTCGTTAGATATTCTTAAATATAATGGAATATTTAATGCATTATGATGAGTTAAAAAAGGTCTAGCTGCAGCTCCACCAGGGATTGACTGTAAAATTGGAGTTTCAACTTCTAAATAGCTCTTTTCGTTAAGAAAATTTCTGATAGTATTGTTAATTTTAGTTCGTTTTAAAAACGTTTCTTTAACTTTTGGATTTACAATTAAATCAACATATCTCTGTCTGTATCTTAACTCAGGATCATTAAATTCATCAAAAACATTTCCTTCACTATCTTTTTTAGGTAATGGTAAGGGTCTTAAAGACTTGCTTAGTAAAGTAAAATTATTTACTAGTACTGTTTTTTCTCCTACTTGAGTTTCAAATAATGTACCTTCTATTCCAATTATATCTCCAATATCTAAAAGCTTTTTATATACCTCATTGTATAGAGATTTGTCCTCTCCCTCACAAATCTCATCTCTGTTAAAATATACTTGTATTTTACCATCATTATCTTGAAGTTCAGCAAAGCTAGCTTTGCCTTGAATTCTTCTTGACATTAATCTACCAGCAATAATGACACTTTTATTTTCTTTAAAATCCTCAATAATTCCTTTAGAAGTATGATTTACTGGAAACAAGTCCGCTGGGTAGGGATTTATACCTAATGAAACTAATTTTTCTAACTTTTCTCTTCTTATTAATTCTTGTTCTGATAGTTCACTCATCGAAAATATATTTTATCAAAACAAATATAATTCTTATTAATAAGGATATCAATAATAAAAAATGAAAACTCAAATAAATCTAATCAAATACTATTATTTATCTTTGATTAAATAATGAGCCTAATTAGAGTCTTTTTAGCAATTTTGTTTCCACCTTTATCTGTTTTTGATAAAGGATGTGGTTCATTTATAATTGTGTTTATTTTGACATTATTGGGCTGGATTCCTGGAGTTATTGCTGCACTTATAATTTTAAATAACCCAAATAATGAAAATTAAAAATAAATTTGTCTTAATAAAAGATCTCGGCATAGTTGATTACAAAGAGTGCTGGGATTATCAAGAAGAGTTATTTAAAAATGTTGTTGATATAAAAATTAAAAACCGAAGAGAGTCTTTAAATAAACCAACTTCTAATTATTTTTTATTTGTAGAGCATCCGCACGTTTACACTCTTGGAAAGAGTGGAAATATGAACAATTTACTAGTTAGTGAAAAGGAACTAATAAAAAAAGACGCTAAGTTTTATAAAATAAATAGAGGAGGTGATATTACATATCATGGTCCAGGTCAAATAGTAGGCTATCCAATATTAGATTTAGATAATTTTTTTACAGATATTCATAAATATTTAAGATTTTTAGAAGAGGTAATAATACTTACTCTTATTGATTATAATTTAAAAGCATCTAGAAACCCTGGAAAAACAGGTGTATGGTTAGATGTAGACACTCCTTTTGCAAGAAAAATATGTGCTATGGGTGTTAGGGCAAGTAGGTGGGTAACAATGCATGGGTTTGCATTAAATGCTAATGTTGATTTAAGTTATTTTGATCTTATAGTTCCATGTGGAATAGCAAATAACTCTGTAACATCTTTAAATAAAGAGCTAGGTGTAGAGTCTGTTGATACTATTGAGTTAAAGAAAAAAATAAAAGATAACTTTTCAAAGCTTTTTGAAGCAAAGATTAATTGATAGTGTAGCAACTTATAAACTTCTTTTTATCCGAAATAATTATTTCAATTTTCTTGTTAGAATTCATGTCTCCAATTTCTATTGGGGTTAGGGAATAAATTGGAAAAGAAGTATCTAGAACAAGGCTTTTATTAAACAAATAAGACTTGTTGTTTTGTTTGTCAAAAAGTGATATTAATAAAATTTTATTCATTTTTATTAGTTGTGGACTATCATAGTTGCCAAATGGAATACTGACAGTTTTAGAACCTAGTTGGATTGAATTCTCATCTAATACTACAAGATTAGTACCATCTGAATTTAGGGTTAAGTTTTTTAAATCACTAAATTTTACTCCACCATTAACATCAATTTGAGCTAGTTTTTGATTCACAGTTGTAGTAATTAACTTATTATTATACTCAAATATATTTTGATTTGAGAATATAATATCATTCTTTAATATCAATTCTCACTCTTCCTCTTCGATTTAGAATTTTAATTTTATTTCCAATTTTAAATACAATTAAATCTTTATTTAGAATTCTAAAGTGTTTAGGTTTTGATGAGATGTCATTACTAGATTTTTTATATTTAAAGCCACTTACTTTTTTGCCATTCTTATCATACATAATTAATTCTCTTCCTTGAGTAATTAATATTCTGTAGTTCTTATTTTTATCGTAATCAAATACTGCCAATGGCTGGGTAATTGGATCTTTAAATGTTTTAGGAAATGGCATTACATCTTTGCCGTTTCTATCTAATACATAAATTTTATTTTTAGTGTTAAAAATAAGTTGAAGTCTTCCGTTTTTATAAATATCTATCTGAGATACTTTTCCTAAAATTGGTTGGTCTATTCTTTTCTTCCAAAGGACTTTACCGTTATTAGAAATTAGATATAAGTTATTTTTAGTGTCTTGGACAACAATGTCTAATTTTTTTGTAATATGATTTTTTACAAAATGTGGATTCATCAAGATTTCTTCGTCAATTTCAACATCAAAAAGTTTGGATATTTTTAGATTTTTATCCTTAATGTTCGCTTTGCTGATTATTGCATTAAAATGAATAATCTCATTTTCTTGGACTAATTGAAAACTATTTTCTGTAAAATTATTTTCACTGTCTAATAAATTAAGTTCTTTAAAAAAATTATAGTTAGATCCTGAAAAGTAGCTATTATTTAAAGTGCTAAAATTACTTATTTCAGAAAAGAGATTATTAAAGCTTGAATCACTTTTTAAAGTATTTTTATTTAGGTTATCATTAATCAATTCTTCTAAGGCTCGTTCATTATTAGAAAAAACTACATAATCTTTATATAATAGTATTTTTTCTTTGTTATTAAATTTTGCAAATGAAATAAAGGGGTTTATAGTTAAGTCGGTATTATTATATATTTTAAATCCTCTATGTTTTGTATTGATAGTGTTCTTTGCAATTAAATAATTCTCAAATAATTTTACCTGATCAAGTCTAACAATAAAAATCTCCTCATTGCCTATCTGAATTTCAGTTATTTCTTTTGAATTATTATTTAGTATTTCAAAGAACCTATTTTCATTGTCATATTCAAACGAAGTATTTTTTAAATAGTTATTTGTTTTTTTAAAATTATAAGACTTAATGCTTGTGCTTTTTTTTGGAACAATCTCATAATTTTTCAACTCACTGCTGCTAGATCCTTTAAAAATATTATTAGATATTTTAATGGAATCGTCTAAAAAGCTTAATCCATTTAATAAAACTTTATCATTAAAAACATTAACTCCAAAACTTAAAGAGTTTTCATAGTTTACATTAAGGGTAGAATTTATAAAATATTTACTGAAGTCATTATTTAGTATTAGCGAAAAAGATGAATTTTTGTCAAATGTTTTTTCGTACTTTTTAAATTCTTCGTTTATGCTACTTTGTATTTCATTTAGGTTTTTTAAAGAATTTGAATAAATGTTTATTTTGTCTAAGCTCTTGTGAAATACATCATGTTTTTTAAGACTGTCTTTTGTTATTATTGTAAAAACCTCTTCATTATTAATTTTAGACAGGCATATTAATAGTTCTGATTCATCTTTGAAATTATTAATTAATTTAAATTGTTTTTTTATATTGTATTTTGGTTGTAAACTAATTATTTCATTTAATATTTCATTATTTTTAATATCACTTTTGAATTTACCTAAATGATGGATCTTTATAATTAATGATGAGTTTTTTGGCATAAAGTCTTCAATATTTTTTGGTCGATCATCCACCAAATTACATCCCAATAAAACCAAGAATACATAAAAGTACTTTTTCATTAATTTTTTTTTTAAAATTATAATTTTAGTTTGAATTGATCGTCAAATAGTTTAAAAGATTTTCTATGATATTTTGTTATGCCATATTTTAAAATTGCTTGTTTATGAAATTTTGTAGGATATCCTTTGTTTTTATCCCATCCGTAATGAGGATATTCTTTATGTATTTTGTTCATATAGTTATCTCTTTCTGTTTTGGCTATTATAGATGCCGCTGCAATACTTAAAAATTTTTCATCTCCTTTGATTATAGTTTGATGTGGAATCTTTTTATAGCTTTTAAATTTATTTCCATCAACTATAATAAAATCAATTTTTGTTAATAATTTGCTGATCGATTTATGCATCGCTAAAATTGAAGCATTTAGAATATTAATCTCATCAATTTTTTTTGGATACGTATGAGAATAAGAAAATTCTATTGCGTTTTTTTCAATAATATCTTTTAGTCTATATCTATTTTTCTTTGAAATTTTTTTAGAATCATTGATATCATTATTTAAAAAGTCATTTTTTAGAATTACAGCTGCTGCTGTTACAGGGCCTGCTAAACATCCTCTGCCTGCCTCATCGGTTCCACATTCTGTTTTATAATCAGAGAACTTTAACTTTAACATAGAATTATAGACTTAAATAATGTAGTTTGTATAAATGTATTTATTTTCGTGTTATAATATGAATTAGAATATGAAAATTTCTTTACCAGTTTTGTTATTTTTTTCATTATCAATCAACTTATTTTCTCAAAATATTGACAAACCCAATATGAGTTTGAGAGAATTAAAGCAGAATTTTGATATTACTCAACTTTCTGATTCTTTGATGGATTCTTTTACAATTGAAAAAAGTACAAAAATATTAAAAAATTTAGATGCAAAGATTGAAGACTACGCCATAATAAACCAAAGAAATGATTCTCTTAAAGTTGATACTAGTTTAACAATAGACAAGTATTATAAGTTAAATTTTCTTAGAGATGATAACTTTGAGCTAATTGAGTTTTCTAATACAGGTCACACTTATAATACACTAAGTTTTGCTTATGAAGATAATTTATTACCAGAAATTGGTTCAAGTGCTAAGCATTATAACTATATGCAAGCAAATGATATTGATTATTACCATGTAGCTACCCCATTTACTGAGTTGATGTATAGAACAGCTTTTGTACAAGGTCAGTTATTAGATGCGCTATTTTCTGTTAATACATCTCCAAGATTTAATTTCACAATTGCTAGAAAAGGATTAAGGTCGTTAGGTAACTATCAGCATTTTTTGTCTAGCTCTTCAAACTTTAGATTTTCCACAAATTATAATTCTAAAAACAACAAGTATTTTTTAAAGACTCATTATGTTAGTCAAAATATTTTCTCTGAAGAAAATGGAGGAATAAGAGAAGATGATATTGTTAATTTTGAAAGTGGAAATAATGAGTTTATCGATCGTTCTGTATTTGATCCTCAATTTGAAAATGCAGACAACACATTACAAGGAAAAAGATTTTATATAAATCAAAACTACAGTTTGAAAAACTCAATAGATTCATTAAGTACAAAAAAATGGTCTATTGGAAATATTATTACTGTTGAGAATAAGTATTATCAATTTAAGCAAACTACTCCAAATTTATATTTTGGTGAATCTTTAGCTCTTAGTCAAATTAATGATAAAGTGTCTTTTGATACCTTTCTTGTTAATTTTAACACATCCTACAGTACCTCTAAATTTGGTGTAGCTACTGTTTTTATGAATTATAGAGACGTTAACTATAGTTATGAAAATTTAGCTGATTCTAATAATGATTATTTTTATGATTCAATTATTGATGAAAATATTTCACTAGGATTGGATTACATATTTAAAAAAGATAAGTACAGTGTTGATTTTCAATATGAATCTGTATTGTCTGGTGATGCAAAAGGTAGTTTGTTGAATGCTGGACTTTTATTAAATATCGATTCAGATTCAAATATTAAATTGAGTTACTTTAAAACAGATAATTCTCCTGACTATAATCACATAGCTAATAATAGTTCGTACGCAAATTATAACTGGAACAATGTATTTAACAATATTAATGCAACTAGATATATTATAAATTTTAATTCTGACAAATTATTTAAATTCAATTTTGAGTTTAATAATATATCAAATTACACATATTTTAGTAAAGATGTTAATGGTTTTGTTGTTCCTACGCAAGAGAGTAGTAAATTAGGTATGTTTAAAATGAATATTTCAAAAAAACTTTCCTTTAAAAATTTTGCTCTTGACAACACAGTTCAATTTCAAAAGATTGGAGACGAAACCCAAGGAGTTATTAATATCCCTGAGTTGATATTAAGAAATACATTTTATTACCAAAACGAGCTATTTAACAAAGCTTTGTTTTTACAAACTGGATTTACATTAAATTACTTTTCGGAGTTTTATATGGACGGTTATGATCCATTATTGTCTGAATTTTATGTTCAAAACAATAAACTTATTGGGAATTTTCCAAGAATTGATTTTTTTGTTAATGCTAAAATCCAACAAACTAGAATTTATTTAAAAGCAGAACATATTAATTCCTCACTTACAGGATATAATTATTATTCAGCTCCAAACTATCCCTACAGAGATTTTTCTATTAGATTCGGATTAGTTTGGAATTTTTTCATGTAATTATTTTTAGGCCTAATTTATTTGTTTCTAGTACTTTAAGAATTAAATTAAATCCTTCTTATAAAATAATTTTAAAATAGTTTTGTCAATAGTAAAAAGGTTCTATATTTGCACCCGCTTACAGAAATATATATTTATTTCAACAAGCAATGTTCATTAAAAAATACAATTAAACATAAATTTTATCATAAATAAGTTTTGTTGTATTAAAAAAGGGTTTTATATTTGCACCCCGCTTAAATTATAAGATAAAGCGAATATTAAAAATAAGTTCATTTAAAATATTGATTGACAGCGTATTACTAAGTCGCAAGATTTAGTATTACAGAGAATAAACCATTTTGAGTAAATAGAATTATAATTTCTTTAGTTGCTAAATAGTATTTAAAATTTAACGATGAAGAGTTTGATCCTGGCTCAGGATGAACGCTAGCGGCAGGCCTAACACATGCAAGTCGAGGGGTAACATAGAGTGCTTGCACTTTGATGACGACCGGCGCACGGGTGAGTAACGCGTATACAATCTGCCTCATACTAGGGGATAGCCCAGAGAAATTTGGATTAATACCCTATAGTATCATTTAGAGTCATCTCTTTATGATTAAAGGTTACGGTATGAGATGAGTATGCGTTCTATTAGTTAGTAGGTGAGGTAACGGCTCACCTAGACCGCGATAGATAGGGGCCCTGAGAGGGGGATCCCCCACACTGGTACTGAGACACGGACCAGACTCCTACGGGAGGCAGCAGTGAGGAATATTAGACAATGGGCGAAAGCCTGATCTAGCCATGCCGCGTGCAGGATGACGGCCCTATGGGTTGTAAACTGCTTTTATACAGGAAGAAAAAACTCTACGTGTAGAGTCTTGACGGTACTGTAAGAATAAGGATCGGCTAACTCCGTGCCAGCAGCCGCGGTAATACGGAGGATCCAAGCGTTATCCGGAATTATTGGGTTTAAAGGGTCCGTAGGTGGACAATTAAGTCAGAGGTGAAATCCTGCAGCTCAACTGTAGAATTGCCTTTGAAACTGGTTGTCTTGAGTCATTATGAAGTGGTTAGAATGTGTAGTGTAGCGGTGAAATGCATAGATATTACACAGAATACCAATTGCGAAGGCAGATCACTAATAATGTACTGACACTGATGGACGAAAGCGTGGGTAGCGAACAGGATTAGATACCCTGGTAGTCCACGCCGTAAACGATGGTCACTAGCTGTTCGGACTTCGGTCTGAGTGGCTAAGCGAAAGTGATAAGTGACCCACCTGGGGAGTACGTTCGCAAGAATGAAACTCAAAGGAATTGACGGGGGCCCGCACAAGCGGTGGAGCATGTGGTTTAATTCGATGATACGCGAGGAACCTTACCAGGGCTTAAATGTAGAGTGACAGGTCTAGAGATAGATTTTTCTTCGGACACTTTACAAGGTGCTGCATGGTTGTCGTCAGCTCGTGCCGTGAGGTGTCAGGTTAAGTCCTATAACGAGCGCAACCCCTGTTGTTAGTTGCCAGCGAGTAATGTCGGGAACTCTAGCAAGACTGCCAGTGCAAACTGTGAGGAAGGTGGGGATGACGTCAAATCATCACGGCCCTTACGTCCTGGGCTACACACGTGCTACAATGGTAGGTACAGAGAGCAGCCAATGCGTGAGCATGAGCGAATCTACAAAACCTATCTCAGTTCGGATCGGAGTCTGCAACTCGACTCCGTGAAGCTGGAATCGCTAGTAATCGGATATCAGCCATGATCCGGTGAATACGTTCCCGGGCCTTGTACACACCGCCCGTCAAGCCATGGAAGTTGGGAGTGCCTGAAGTCCGTCACCGCAAGGAGCGGCCTAGGGTAAAATCGATAACTAGGGCTAAGTCGTAACAAGGTAGCCGTACCGGAAGGTGCGGCTGGAACACCTCCTTTCTAGAGAAAGACGACTAAAGTAATTACTATTGAAAGAGATAGTTTGTTCTCAATGCTGTTAATTATAATAAATAAAGTAGAGTCTCATAGCTCAGCTGGTTAGAGCGCTACACTGATAATGTAGAGGTCGGCAGTTCGAGTCTGCCTGAGACTACTATTTACTTAATACATGTTATTAAGTATTTGGAAATTTTAGAAGTTG
>CAXYEG010000007.1:0-61493 GCA_964275995.1 uncultured Flavobacteriaceae bacterium | reverse complement strand
AAATTACTTATCGTTGGTACAGTTGCTTTTGATTCAATAAAGACTCCATTTGGTGAAGTGGATAAAATTCTTGGGGGTTCAGGCATGTATATTGGTATATCTTCATCTGTTTTTAATGTAAATAACGCTATAGTTTCAGTTGTTGGTGATGATTTTCCTGAAGAGTATTTATCTATTTTAAAAAACAATAAAATAGATATTTCTGGAATTGAAATAGTTAGAGGAGGAAAAACATTTTTTTGGGAAGGTCTTTATCATATAAATATGAATCATAGAGACACTATAACTACAGAACTAAATGTGCTAGCAGATTTTAACCCAATTGTTCCAAACAATTATAAAAATGCAGAAATAGTTCTACTTGGAAATCTACATCCTTCAATTCAATTAAGTGTTCTAGATCAAATGGAGTCAAAACCAAAGCTTGTAATCTTAGATACGATGAATTACTGGATGGATAACACCCTTGATGAGTTAATTAATGTAATTTCAAAAGTTGATTTATTGTGTATTAACGATCAGGAAGCTGAACAATTAACTGGAGAAAATGATTTGAAAATTGCAGCAGAGAGAATATCTGAACTTGGTCCCAAATTTTTAATCATAAAAAAAGGTGAATTTGGCTCATTAGTTTTTTCTGGAAATGATTACTATAATTGTCCAATATACCCTACTAAAAATGTAAAAGACCCAACTGGTGCTGGTGACACTTTTGCTGGTGGATTGGCGGGGTATTTAGCAAGTTGCTCAGATATTTCATTTAACGAAGTTAAAAAAGGTGTTATGTACGGAACTGCAATAGCATCATATTGCATTGAAGATTTCGGGCCAAACAACATAATGAATTTAGATATTAATTTAATAGAACAAAGGGTTTCTAAAATTATAAAATAAAATAAATCAATTTTTTTAGATATTTGTAAAAATTGATTCTATTTTTGTTTTTTTAACAAGATCATAATATATCTAAATGAGTGATGCTTTAAAACATGAGTGTGGAATTGCCCACATTAGACTTCTTAAGCCTTTAGATTATTACAAAAAAAAGTATGGTTCTACATTTTATGGAATAAATAAAATGTATCTATTGATGGAAAAGCAACACAATAGAGGTCAAGATGGTGCTGGTTTTGCCAGTATTAAATTTGATGTTGACCCTGGAGAAAGATACATAAGCAGGGTTAGATCCGTTGAACAGCAACCAATTCAAGATGTTTTTTCAAAAATTAATAATAGAATTAATGATGTTTTAGAAGAAAACCCTTTGCTTAAAGATGATGTTTCTCTTCAAAAAAAACATATTCCATATATAGGAGAAGTGATGCTGGGGCATGTTAGATATGGGACTTTTGGGAAAAACAGTGTAGAAAGTGTTCACCCGTTTTTAAGACAGAACAATTGGAAACACAGAAATCTAATTCTAGCTGGAAATTTTAATATGACCAATGTCAAAGATTTATTTAACAATCTTGTAGAATTAGGTCAGCATCCAAAAGAGTACACGGACACAATTACCATAATGGAAAAAATTGGTCATTTTTTAGATGCTCAAGTCAGAAAAATATATAAAGATTTAAAAAAAGAAGGCTTTACCAAATCTGAATGTTCTCCCTTAATTACTGAGAGATTAAAAGTTAGTAAAATATTAAAAAAATCTTCAAAAGATTGGGACGGTGGGTATGTTATTGGAGGTATGATTGGTCATGGTGATTCTTTCATCCTTAGAGATCCTGCAGGAATAAGGCCAGCCTATTATTATAAAGATGACGAAGTTATAGTAGTAGCATCTGAAAGACCTGCTATTCAAACTGCATTTAATCTGAAATTAGATCAAATTAAAGAAGTTCCACCTGGCAACGCATTACTTATAAATAAAGCAGGAGAGTTAAATATTAAAGAAATTCTCGCTCCAACAGAAAAAAAAGCATGCTCATTTGAAAGAATTTACTTTTCAAGAGGAAGTGATGCTGATATTTATAAAGAAAGAAAAGAGTTAGGAAAACTAATAATGCCTACAGTTTTAAAAGAAATTAATTATGATATAAGCAATGCTGTTTTTTCCTACATACCAAATACTGCTGAAACTTCATTTTATGGAATGATTGAAAGTGTAGACAACTATTTAATCAATAAAAAAACAAATGAAATATTAAATAATAACAATATTTCAAAAGAGCAAATAGTAAAAGTATTGAGCGAAAGGGCAAGAATTGAAAAGATTGCTATAAAAGATGTTAAATTAAGAACTTTTATTACAGAGGATAGCAGCAGGGATGACTTAGTCGAGCATGTCTATGATATAACATATGGTGTGATTAAGGAAACTGATACTTTGGTTATTATAGATGATAGTATAGTTAGGGGAACAACTCTTAAAAAGAGTATCTTAAAAATGCTTGATCGCCTAGGTCCTAAAAAAATAATTGTTGTTTCATCTGCTCCTCAAATTAGATATCCAGATTGTTATGGTATTGATATGGCAAACTTGGAAAGTCTTATAGCTTTTAAAGCTCTTTTATCTTTATTGAAACAAACTAATCAATATTCATTAATTGATTCGACGTATGAAAAATGTAAAAAGCAAGAGCTTTTATCAGATTCTGAAATAACTAATTATGTAAAAGATTTATATGCTTTATTTTCAGCAGAAGAAATTTCAAATATGATTACTTCTCTATTAAGTACAGACGTAACTAGTGCAGAAGTTAAGATTATCTTTCAGTCTATAGAAAATCTACATAAGGCTTGTCCTAATAATTTAGGAGATTGGTACTTTACAGGAAACTACCCAACAAATGGCGGGAATAGAGTCGTAAATAATGCGTTTATAAACTTTTTCGAAGGAAATAAAAAGAGAGCCTATTAATTAATTTCTCTGTCTATTTAATATTTAAACATTTAACTACTAATAATTAAACAACTAAGCTGTAATTTATAAATAATTATAAGTAAACGTGAATATATTTGAACTTTCACTTTATAATTTCTTTATTAAGTGATTTGATTTGGGGGAAAAAGGCGGACTATGTTCGCCTTTTTTATTTATTTAGATAAATAATTCATTTCAACGACTTTCCAGTTTATTAAATCCATAAATGCAGAAATGTAATCTACCCTTCTATTTTGATAGTTTAAATAATAAGCATGTTCCCATACATCTACCCCTAAAATAGGAATTCCTCCACATCCAATATTTGGCATTAAGGGGTTGTCTTGATTGGCAGTTCCACAAACTTCAAGTTTACCATCAGCCTTAACGCATAGCCATGCCCATCCTGATCCAAACTGAGTAGCCGCAGCTTTAGAAAACTGATCCTTAAATGAATCAAAAGAACCAAACGAGGTATTAATAAGATTCAACATAGTGTCAGAAATATTTCCATTATCAACAGGTGAAATTACTTCCCAGAATAATTTATGGTTATAATAACCTCCAGCGTTATTTCTTAAACCTTTGTTATCCATATCTAGATTAGCTAAAATAGACTCAATTGTGTTAGAATCTAAATCAGTGCCCTGAATTGCATTGTTTAAATTATTTGTGTAACCATTATGATGTTTCGAATGGTGAATTTCCATTGTTTTGGCATCAATAGATGGTTCTAATGCATCGTATGAAAAATTAAGTTCAGGTAATTTAAATCCCATTGTATTGTTTTTTAAGATTAGTATTTATTTTAAAATACAAATTTACAAAAAGGATTATTAATAAGTAATATAGATTACTTATTTTGGTTAAAGAATCTACATCACTTGAAACATTTCTATAACATATATAACGCATCTGCAGGAAGTGGAAAAACATTTAACCTGGTTAAGGAATATTTAAAAATATTACTTACTGATAATCAAATTGATTCTTACAAAAATATTCTTTCAATAACATTTACTAATAAAGCTGTAAATGAAATGAAAAGTAGAATAATTGGAAGTTTAAATCAACTCACTAAAATAGACACAGAAGAAAAGAACAATCCCCTTTTAGATTCTATAAAAAAAGAAACTAATTTAACCAATGAGGAAATTCAACTAAAATCGATATCAATATTAAAATCAATTTTAATAAATTATGCGTCTTTTGATGTTTCAACTATAGACAAGTTTACCCAAAAGAGTTATAAGAAATTTTGCATATGAAATAAAGTTACCTGTAAACTATGAGGTAGAAATTAAAGCTAATGACATACTAGAGGAGTCTACCGCTACATTAATATCAAGAGCGGGAGTTGATACTAAATTGACAAAAGCTCTTATTAATTTTTCATTTGAGAAATCCGCTAATGATAAAAGTTGGGATATTGAATATGATTTAAATAATATTTCTAAATTATTACTAAATGAAAATCACTTTGAACATATTTCCTCTATAGAAAGTAAGGATTTAGAAGATTTCGAAATGCTTAAAAAACGAATTGATAATCACAAAATAAAAATTGAATCAGAAATTGTAAATGAAGCCACAAATTGTTTAAACTTAATTCATTCCAAAGGATTGGATGAGAGTGATTTCTTAAGTCAAGCAGTGCCAAAGCATTTAAAAAAGATAAAATCTAAAGATTTTAATGGATTGTACTCAAGTCAATTAGAGTCAAACATTAAAAATGGGTATTTATATAAAAAAACATTAATAGATGATAAAAAAAGTATAATAGATTCAATGAGTGAGGAACTTTACACAATTTTTACATCCTTAAAGAAAAAGATATTTAAATTTAAATTTTATGAAAATATTCAATCCAATAACAGGCCTTTATCAATACTAAAACATATAAATTCAGAGTTAGAGATCATTAAAAAAGAGAGAAATATTATTCTTATTTCTGAATTTAACAAAATTGTAAATAACCAAATAAAAAATCAACCAGCACTTTTTATATATGAAAAGATCGGAGTAAAATATAAGCACTTTTTTATTGATGAGTTTCAAGACACATCTAAACTTCAATGGAATAATTTAATCCCTCTTATTGAAAACTCTCTTTCTTCTGAAAACTCTTCTTTATCTATTTCAGGAGATATAAAACAGGCAATTTACAGATGGAGAGGTGGTGAGCCAGAACAACTACTCAAACTTTGTAATAACGATACAGACTTTTTTATTAAAAGCAGCGTAGTTGATCTAGAAACTAATTATAGAAGTAGAGATGAAATAATTAAATTTAATAATTCGCTATTCACTCATATTAGTAAGTTTGTATTTACCTCAGATATTCACAAAAACATTTACAATAATTGCCAGCAAGAGTCCAATAATAATTTAGGTGGGTATGTTGGGGTTAACATATTAAATAATATGGATTCTACAGTTGAAAAAGAAAATACTTATAATTTAAAGCTTCACGAAATCATTCAAGATAGCTTAAAAAATAATTATGAATTAAGAGATATTTGTATTTTAGTAAGAACAAATGACCAAGGAATTAAAATTTCTGACTTTTTAAACAAAAAAGATATAGACATCATCTCATCTGAGACATTATTAATTAGTAAATCCGAAGAAGTTGAGTTTATTATTGCGATTTTAAAATTTTGCTCCCAACCTAAGCTAACAAATTCAAAATTAGATATTATAAATTATTTACACAGAAAAAATAATTTAAAGACTTACAAACACACATTTATTAAAAGATTAATTACTAAAAATAAAAAAGATTTCTTCAAAGAACTGCATCAACTTAATTTATATTTTGATTATAATATTTTAACAAAATCTTCTCTGTATGAAGCAGTTGAATATATTATATATGCTTTCAAATTATCTAATAAGTCAAATAATTATATTCAATTTTTTCTAGATTTTGCATTTGATTATTCCAATAAAAATTTTGCTAATATACTGGATTTTATTGGTCATTATGAGTCAAAAAAAGACACCTTAAGTATTGTTGCTCCTGAAGAAAGTGATGCAGTTAAGGTAATGACTATTCATAAATCAAAGGGGCTTGAATTTCCTATTGTTATTTATGCATACGCAGATATAGATATTTATAAAGAAAAAGATGTAAAAGAGTGGTATCCTGTAATTGGAGATGAATTTAATGGTTTTAATAATTTACTGTTAAGTTTTAATAAAAATTTTGAGTTTTTTGGAGATGTTGGTAATTCTATATATAAAACTCATTTAATGAATTTAGAGTTAGATAATATCAATTTACTTTATGTCGCATTAACAAGAGCTCAAGATGAACTTCATATAATATGCTCCAATTCAATTAATAATAAGGGAGAGGAAAACTTAAAAAAATATTCAGGAATGTTTATTAATTATTTAAGGAAAAATAATTTGTGGGAGGAGGATAAAGAAACTTTTGAGTTTGGTCAAAAAATAAAAAATGATACCTCAAATAAAACATCCAATTCATCACTAATTGATGATTTCATTATTAATCCAAAAGAAATTCACAAAATTAATATTGATGCGAGATCTGCAAAGACTTGGGGTACAAATCAAGAGAAGGCTAGAGGTGATGGTAATTTATTACATGAAATAATGTCAAATATAAAATCTAGTTCAGATTTAGATAAAACAATACAGGAGTTCTGTGATAATGGGACTTTGGACTTAAAATTTAAGCAAAAATATATAAATTTAATAACCAGTATTTTAGAACACAATGAGCTTAAGCCTTACTATTCTAAAGACTTAAAGTCTTTCAACGAAAGAGATATAATTGTCAAAAATAATGAACCAATTAGAGCAGATAGAATAGTTTTTACTACAAATAAAGAAATATGTATAATCGACTACAAAACAGGTAAATTAAAAAAAGCAGATTATGATCAACTTAATAGTTATGAAAAAGTTTTGAGTAGTATGGGATATAAAGTTAAAGATAAAATTATCATAAATACAGAAAACAAATTAGAGGTGATTAAATTTTAATTACTGTAATAATTTTAAAAAAGTGTGTTAAATAATATTATGATATTAATCACTAGTTAAAAATCAAGTCATTATTATTTAATATATTTATGAGTATATAACTAAAAAAAAATATTATGAAAAATTTTAGCAAACTATTGTTAGCTCTTTTAATAACAATTAGTTACACAAACATTCAATCTCAAGACAATAATAATCCTTGGCAATTCACATTTGGTATCAATGCAGTTGATTTAAATGCAGATGAATTTTTTACTGTAGATGATAACTGGAACGTTTCTAGTGGATTATCTATGTTTACTCTTTCTAAATATTTAGGAGATAATATGTCACTTGGTCTTGGTGGATCTGTGAACAAAATATCAAAATTTGCTGATGGTGCTGAATTTATAAACGATGCTACCTACTTTGCAAGTGATTTGATGCTTAAATATAGTTTAAGTGAAGCGTTAAATTGTGAAAAAATGGAGCCATTTGTTGGAGTTGGTATAGGAAAGACGTGGATGGATTCTTCATCATGGATGACTTCAAATGCAAGTCTTGGAATGAATTACTGGTTTTCTGATGTATGGGGATTAACTGCACAAATAGACTACAAACTTAATATGTCTGAAAATGGAAGAGGAAATACTTTGATGCTAGACGAAGGGGAGTCCATGAGGTATTCTCTTGGAATTTCTGTAAAATTTGGTGGTGAAGATAAACAGTAGGTTTATTTGTTAATTGATAACTTAAGATTAAATTTATAATATGCTGACTTCACTGCATATTACATTATTTTGAATTTATACATTAAATTACTATTGCTATCTGTTATTAGTAATTTTTTTGTATAAAATTATTTCTAAATTTAAAAAAAAGTACGTTTTTTTGATTCTATATGATAATAATTATAGGAAAAACCATATTTTTGCAGAATAAAGAAAAACTTAATAAAAAAATTATGAAAAATTTTAGCAAACTATTGTTAATACTTTTAGTAACCATTGGTTACACAAACATGTATGCTCAAGACAATAATAATCCTTGGCAGTTCACATTTGGTATAAATGCTGTTGATTTAGATGCGGATGAAAATACTAAATTTGATGAGTACTTTGACGTAGATGAAAACTGGAACGTTTCTAGTGGATTATCTATGTTTACTCTTTCTAAGTATCTGGGAGATGATATCTCACTTGGTCTTAGTGGTTCTGTAAACTCAATCTCAAAATTTGCAGATGGTGCTGAGTTTATAAATGACGTAAAATACTTTGCAAGTGATTTGATGCTTAAATATAGTTTAGGTGAAGCGCTTAATATGCAAAAAATGGAGCCATTTGTTGGGGTTGGTATAGGTAAAACATGGATGGACACTCAGTCCTGGTGGACTTCAAATGCAAGTCTAGGTATGAACTACTGGCTTTCTGATGTATGGGGTTTAACTGCTCAGGTAGATTATAAGCTTAATCTTTCTGATAACGGAAGAGGAAATACTCCGATAGCAATGAATGAATTAGTTAATGCAGGTGGTACTTACCCAATAATTGACGAGGGTGGTAGTATGAGATACTCAGTTGGATTATCTGTAAAATTTGGTGGAACTGATACTGATGGTGATGGTGTTTATGACAAACATGACGCATGTCCAGAAGTTGCTGGATTAGAAGAGTTTAATGGTTGTCCAGACTCTGATGGAGATGGAATTCAAGATAGTGAAGATACATGTCCATTACTAGCTGGAAGCCTAGAATATGATGGTTGCCCAGATTCTGATGGAGATGGTGTATCCGATAACAAAGATGCATGTCCTAACAAGGCAGGATTAGCTTCTTTAGATGGTTGCCCAGATTCTGATGAGGATGGAATAGCTGATTCGAGAGATAATTGTCCAAATGTAGCTGGACCAAGAGCAAACAGAGGTTGTCCTTGGCCTGATAGTGATGGAGACAGTGTGTTAGATAAAGATGATGATTGTCCGTCTGAGGCAGGTTCGGTGGCTAACAATGGTTGCCCTGAAATATATCCAAGTGATGAAGCTTTAGCTAAATTGGTAGAATACTCTAGAACAATAAATTTCGCATTTGACTCTGCAGAATTTACTGATGGAACTCCTCCAGTACTAGATGCAATTGTTGAAATTTTAATGGCATATCCAAAAGCTATGTTCTCAGTAGAAGGACATTGCGATAGTAAAGGGTCTAAAAAAGTTAATCAAAAGATCTCTGACAAAAGAGCAAATGCTGTTGTAGATTATTTAACTAACAGTGGTATTGCCGCATCTAGATTAGATGCTAAAGGTTTTGGTGAATCAAATCCGATTGATACTAATGATACTAGATCAGGTAGAGCTAATAATAGAAGAGTAGAGATTATTCTTGTTAAATAAATATTAGTTAAAAATATTCTTTTAGAATTATATATTTAAAAAACGCTTCTTATTTAAGAAGCGTTTTTTATTTTTATAAAATGGATAGTTTTATAAAAAAAGTTCTTTTAGACCTGAAAAATAAAAATATTGATTTTTCTAAATCTATTTTTATTCTCCCTAATAAAAGATCTGGTTACCATTTAAAAAAATCACTTTCTAAGGTAATTTATAAGACAATTTTTTCACCTGAGATAGTAAGTATAGAAAATTTTATTGAAGAATTGTCCGAACTAAAACTTCTTTCAAATACAGAGTTAATATTTGAATTCTATTCGATCTATTTAAATATTACCCCCAAGGACAAACAAGAAAAGTTTGAAGATTTTATCAAATGGAGTAGAATATTGATTCAAGACTTCAATATAATTGATAAAGAAATAAAAGACCCAAGTCAAGTCTTTGACTACTTAAAGGCGGTTAAGGAGATGGATCATTGGTCTTTAGATTCAAATCCAACAGAACTAGTTAAAAGACATTTATACTTTTGGAGTAATATTAAAAGTTATTACAACGAATTTTCAAATCATCTTTTAAGTACAGGCTCAGGCTATCAAGGTATTTTAGAAAAAAAAGCCCTGAGCAATGTTGAAAATTTTATAAAAAAAAAAGTAAACCAAAAATATGTGTTTGTTGGGTTTAATGCATTAAATAAAATAGAATCTTTAGTTATTCAGCAATTCTTAAAAACTGGATTAGCTGAAATTTATTGGGACATAGATAAGATCTCTATTAATTCCACTTTTAATAATTCAGCATTTTTTGTAAATCAATATAGAAATAATTGGCCTTATTATAAAAACAAGGAAATAAATTGGATTAACGATAATTACTCTGCAAAAAAAAATATTAGTGCAATAGGCATATCAAAAAACATTGGTCAGGCAAAATATATTGGTGAGATCATTAAAAAGAATATCAATCAAAAAGGGAAAATAGCTATAGTACTTGGAGATGAATCCCTATTGATTCCAATGCTAAATTCATTACCTAGGGGAATTGAAGGGGTCAATATAACAATGGGCTTCCCCCTTTTTTCTAGCTCTGTAAGCTCCCTATTTTATAAACTATTTAAGCTCCATACCAAAGCAACATCGACATTTTATTACAAAGAAATAATCTCTTTATTGACTCACGAGTTAATCAAGCCTTTGTTTGATTACCAAGGGATAAATTATTCAGATCTAATTATTGAAAAAATAAATAAAGAGAATATTGTAAATATTAAATTAGAATTTTTAATAAATAATGGGGAATTCCATAAAGAGTTAATAATATTACTATTTAAAAATTGGTCTGATAATGTTGATAAGGCAATATCAAATTCTAAGGATCTAATTATACAAATTAGAGATCATCTTTTAATTAAAAACGATGAGGTGTTGACAGTAGAGCACTTATATAGATTTAATGAAATTTTTAATGAATTAATCGTTCTTAAAAAAAGATTTAGATTTATAAATTCGATTACTATTTTATTTGATTTATTTCAAGACATCGTAAAAAATGAAAGATTAAAGTTTAATAGCGAGTCTTTTTCAAAAATTCAAATAATGGGACTTTTAGAGTCTAGAGTTTTAGATTTTGACACAGTTATAATAAGCTCAGTAAACGAAGGTATACTTCCCTCTGGAAATACTGAAAATTCATTTATTCCTTTTGATGTTAAAATTGATAATAAAATTCCAACCTACAAAGAACAAGACGCTATATACTCTTATCACTTTTATAGACTTATTCAAAGAGCTAAGAATGTACACTTAATCTATAATACAGAAGCAGATGTACTAAAAGGTGGTGAAAAAAGCAGGTTTATAAGGCAACTAGAGTTTGAAGGGATACATAAAATTAATCATAAAATAATCAATTCAAATACACCTAAAAATGAAGAAAAATTAATTGAAATAACGAAAACAGAAGAGATAATAAGTGATTTAAAAAACTTAGCAAAAAAAGGCTTTTCTGCTTCGTCAATTCTATCTTATATTAGGGATCCTTTAACTTTTTACTACAAAAAAATATTAAAAATACCTGACGAATTAAAAGTAGAAGAAACTATTGAATCCAACACTTTAGGAACTGTAATCCATGAATCGTTAAAAGAAATATATAAGCCATTAGTGAATAAATTTATTACAGTAGAATATTTAAAAACTCAATTAAAGGAATTAGACAAAATAGTAAAGTCACAATTTAAAATAATATATAATAATGGTCAGTTCAAAACCGGGAAAAACTTAATTATTTTAGAAGTTGCAAAAAAATATATTTCTGAATTTATTAAACTTGAAATTGAATCTATTAATAAAGGCGATAGTATTCAAATTATTGGAATTGAAGAGGATTTTAATATAAAATTTGAAAGTGAAAAGTTTAAAGAAGAAATTAATCTAAAAGGGCAAATTGACAGAATTGATAATGTAAATGGCACGCTCAGAATTATAGATTATAAGACAGGCAAAAAAATAGAGAAAAGAGAATTAAATCTTTCAAATTGGGAAAATATAGAAATAGATCATAGTAAGATAAAAAACTGGTTCCAGCTACTTTTTTATGCGTATGCATACAAAATGTCAAGAGATCAAAACATACCAACAGAAGTTGGCATAATCTCATTTAAAAATTTAAAATCTGGTTTGCTAAAGTTCAACTTTGGTACAAGGTTTGATAATACATCTGTAATAACTGAAGATGTTCTAAAAAACTATAAAAAAATATTAGAGAATGTTTTAACAGAAATTATGAATTCAAATATAAATTTTGTAGAAAAAAAATTACCAAAAAAAAATTATGTATAAAATTATATTGTTGTTTTTTACCATGTCTTTGTCTTATGGTCAAATAAACCCTCAAGATATTGAGATCGTGAGAGACTCTTACGGAGTTCCTCATGTGTATGGTAAAACTGATGCAGATACCGCTTATGGACTAGCTTGGGTTCATAGTGAAGATGATTTTATGACTATTCAAAAAGCATATTTAGCCGGAAATCAATTACTAAGTAACTATCTAAATAATGACGGAATAATAGTAGATTTTTTAACTCAATTTATAGAGTCTGAAAAAACAGTAGATGAGCTATTCAATACTTTGTCAGAGGATTTTATAAAAATTTTAGAAGCGTATAGCCAGGGAATTAATAGATATGCAGAACTACATCCAGAGATAGTCTTAGTTAAAGAGTTGTTTCCTGTTACTCCAAGAAAGATGTTGAATTACTCCTTTCTGCAACTATTCATTTCTAATGGTGCAGATCAATTAGTAAGTAAAATAATTTCTAATAATACTGTTAATTTATCTAATCTCGGGATAAACGAAGATATTCAAGGTTCTAATACTTTCGCTTTTAATAACAATAAGACAAAAAATGGAGAAACATACCTTGCTATAAATACTCATCAACCTCTGGATGGCCCAAACTCTTGGTACGAAGTACATTTGAACAGTGAAGAAGGCACAAATATTCTTGGTGCGACTTTTGCAGGGGCGCCTTGTGTTTTAACTGGAGTTAATGAGCATTTAGCATGGACACACACAGTAAATTATCCAGACAAGGCAGATTTATTTAAGTTAAAAATGCATAAGTCAAGAAAGGATATATATATAGTAGATAATAAAGAATATAAACTAGAAAAGTACAAAGCAAAATTAAAATACAGAATACTCGGAATTAATATAGGTATCAAAAAAACTTATTACAAAAGTATTTTTGGTCCAACTTTAAAAAATAAATCCGGATACTACTCGGTTAGAACACCAAGCTTATATAATATTAAAGCGCTAGAGCAATGGTGGAGAATGAATAAAGCAACATCATTTAACGAGTTTTATGATGTTTTAAATATGAAGTCAATCCCTGGTTACAATATTGGTTATGCAGATAAAAATGATACTATTTTTTATATATCAAATGGAATAATTCCAATTAGAAATGAACAAAACGATTGGACTAAAATAGTAGACGGAAGTAAAAGTGAAAACTTATGGGAAGAGTACTATGACATAAAAGACCTTCCTCAAGTTATTAATCCAAAATCTGGGTTTATATATAACGCAAACCATTCCCCTTTTAAATCTACTGGGGGTTCTGAAAACCCAGAAGAAAAAAATTATTCTAAGACAATGAATTATGAGACATATGATAATAACAGAAGCACTAGAATTAGAAATTTAATAAATTCTTATGATACAATAGATTATGAGACGTTTAAGAAAATCAAATATGATAATAAACTTCCTAGGCCTTTAAATTATAGTTTTCTTGATATAAATGTTCTTTGGAAAATAAATCCTGTAAAATACCCAAAATTATCGGATGTTATACTAAACATACAAAACTGGGATATGGCAACAGACTCCAATTCTGTAGGGGCAGCTAATTATGCCGTTTTATATTACACACTAATAAATAATTTTAAAAATATAAAACATAAAAAAATATTTGACGAGATTGAAATAATAGATCTAATTATGCATACTAAAGATCATTTGCTAAAATATTTTGGCTCAGTT
This sequence comes from uncultured Flavobacteriaceae bacterium, assembly GCA_964275995.1. Classification (GTDB taxonomy): domain Bacteria; phylum Bacteroidota; class Bacteroidia; order Flavobacteriales; family Flavobacteriaceae; genus SGZJ01. The sequence continues at coordinate 47,691 of CAXYEG010000007.1, read as the reverse complement.
AATATAAAATTAGGAGATTTTCAAAAACTTGTAAGAGGGAATAAAGAAATCGGGATTTTCGGATTACCTGATGTAATAACTGCAATGAAAGGTAATAAGTATAAGGACGGGAAAATTAAAATTACACATGGAGAATCCTATATTTCTCTAGTTAAATTTAAAGACGAAAAGGTAGAAATAGAGAGTATTATTTCTTATGGGGCTAGTGATGAACCAAGTTCAAAGCACTATAACGATCAAATGGATTTATATTCTAAATTTAAAACTAAAAAAATGAGTTTAAATAAAGATGAGGTTTATAAAAAAGGAGTTAAAGTCTATAGCCCTAAATAGGATTTGCAGTATTAACATAAAAAAGTCCAAACAAATTGTTTGGACTTTTTTTGTAATTATTTTAAAATTACTCTTCTAAAGAAGCTAAAGAGCCAGTCCAGTCACAATACCATTGCACGTAGGTAACTTTCCCCTCTTCGTTAAAATCAAATGATTCATAAATGGATACAATAACAGATTTTGCTTCTGTGGAGTCAGTAGCAGTAAGAGTTACTTCCTGGTCATAATACATTCTTACAGAACCATCTGTTATGCCAGTATCAGCATTAACTCCTGTTAAATATTTCATTGGTGCCATATACTTAAAATCATATTTAGCAAAAAGCTCTTTATGTATTGCTTTGATTTCATCTAGAGATAATGAGTCTTTGGCTCCAACTAAAGTACCTTTAAAAACTACATTATCTGCAAATTTAGAATAGTCTACAGATTCATTAGCAAAACTTTCAAAGAGAATATCCATTGTTTTGGTATTATCTTCAAAGGTCTTCATTGCCTCTTGATTTGGGTTACAAGAAAATGCTACAATAGATAAAAATGTAACATAAATGAAATTTTTCATAATTATTTTTTATTTTGGTTAGTTATAAATTTAGTTAATTTTTAACATAAAATTAGATATACAAAAGTTTTTATTTAGAGATATTTGTTGATATTAAATAAAAATGAATATTAGGTTCCATATAATAACTATACTACTTATCTGTATAAACCTTAATAGTTTTTCACAAGAAAAAAAAATTGCTGTTGCAAAACGAGTTTCTACCGCACCTATAATTGATGGCGTTTTAAATGATAATGTTTGGGCTACGGCTGAAATTAATACAGACTTTTATATGCTAAGGCCTTCAAATGTTGGTCCAGCAAGAAGTTCTCATCCAACTACAGTGAAAATTATTTATGATGACGAAGCCGTATATTTTGCTGCTTCAATGTTAGATCCTGATGCAAAAAATATACCCAGTGAAATTAGTCAAAGAGATGAATTTTATGAAAAAAAGACTGATTTTATTGGAATCAGCTTAAATCCTTATAACGATGATATTAATTTTTTAAGCTTTATTGTTACAAGTGCAGGGACTATAGCAGATATGAAATCGGTTAGAGACTATGATGAAGGGGATTCAAACTTTGATGCAGTTTTTGATGCGAAGGTCTCTAAAGATGATAATGGATGGTATGCAGAGTTTAAAATTCCATACAGTGCGCTAAGGTTCCCAAAAAAAGAAATTCAAACCTGGGGATTAAATTTTTACAGAAGAATTTTTAACCTCAATGAAATATATACTTGGAATTATGTTGACAGATCGGTTGGATCATATAGTGAGTATTTAGGTTCTCTCAACGGAATTCAAAATATAGATCCTCCAACAAGATTATTTTTTTATCCTTACAGTCAGGTTAACTCAGAATTATACAAAGGCAATACAGGTACTGGATTTTCGGCTGGTATGGACATCAAATATGGAATTAATGAGGCCTTTACTTTAGATGCAACATTAATACCAGATTTTGGACAAGTTAAATTTGATGATGTAGAATTAAACTTGAGCCCATTTGAACAGCAATTTGATGAAAAGAGAGCTTTTTTTACTGAAGGAACAGAGTTATTTAATAGAGGTGGAATTTTCTATAGTAGACGTATTGGTGGTGATTTAAGTAGTAGTGGTGAAGATTTTACACAGGAAAATGAATCTGTATTAAGTTCGGATAACTCAATAGACCTTATTAACGCAATCAAAGTGTCTGGGAGAACTGATAATAAATTAGGTGTTGGTTTCTTTAATGCAATAACAAAAAAAACAACTGCCATACTTCAAGATTCAATAACACAAAATCAAAGAGAAGTAATCCTAGAGCCTTTAACAAATTACAATATAGTTGTTTTAGATCAGCAACTTAAAAATAATTCTTCCGTTACGTTTTTAAATACAAATGTTAAAAGAGCGAAAGAGTATAGAAATGCAAATGTATCTGCACTTATATTAGATTTAAAGACTAACCAAAACAATTACAGATTTGAGGGGTCTGTACTTAGAAGTGAGATATTAGAAAATGGAATAAATGAAGACGGCTATAAAACTTCATTTAAAATAAACAAAACAAAAGGAAATTTTAGATGGATGACTGGTGTCTGGACTACAGATGATACATATAATCAGGACGATTTAGGGATTTCAAGATGGTATAATAACCAAAGTGTATTTGCTAATATATCCTATGAGATTTTTAACCCAATTAAGTATTTTAATCAACTGAAGATAAAATTAGGGTTAAGGCATGGAAGAAGGTATAGACCTAGTGTTAAGAGAAATAATAATTATGAATTAGAACTGTTTTTTGAGACTAAAAAACTTTACAAACATAGATTTGAAGTCGAGTACACTACTATAAATAAAGATTATTTTGAATCTAGGGTAGAAGGATTATTTGTTTTAAAGCCAGAATTAGTAGGCTTTAGATATGATTTTGATACAAATAATACTAAGGATTTAGTCTTTAGTGCCGAAATTGATGGACAAAGAAGTATGGATGAGTATTATGAAGAGAAGAACCACAAAATAGGATCAAATGTTGGGGTGGAATATAAAGTTTCAGATAGGGTAAATTTAAGTACTGGATTAGGGATTTCATTTGAAAAAGATGACTTAGGGTATGCGGGTAGTGAAAACCAACAGGTGATCATAGGTTTAAGAGATGTGAAGGTTAATCAAGCAATGTTAGAGATGAATTATAATATAAACTCCTACAAAGGGTTTGCGCTAGAGATAAGAAATTACTGGAGTAGCGTAAACTATAAAAACTATTATTCATTACAGGAGAATGGGTTGGGAGTTATTGTTAATGATTATCCTCTAGAGGACAATCCAAATACTAATTTTAACATATGGAACCTTGATTTATCGTATAATTGGAGATTCGCACCAGGCAGTACTGCAACTTTTCAATATAGAAATCAAATCTATAGTAACGATGATCAATCATTAATTTCATATACAGAAAGTTTAGATAATTTATTTGGGAAAGACATTGGTCACCAATTTTCTATAAGGATAAATTATTTCTTAGATTATAATAGATTCAAAAAGAAAAGAATCTAAATTTAATATTTTTTTGTTGACTATATTTTAATAATAGGTTTAGGGCTAAATTTTTAAGTCATTCGTACACATTTACGTAAAACATGACTCGGATTGTTAATTACTACAAAAGTCCAAAAGAATAGTTTACTTCAACAATTTCTAAGATTATCAATTGTTTTATAACCTTTCTTAGCTGCAAAAAGAGGAAGTAGAGAATATATTGAAATATTTAAATCACTTTACTTTTATTAATGTTTATTGATAATTTATATTTATCTTTAATCAGGAAAAATACAATAAAAACAAAAATAAGTTAACTTATTTATAGCACTAATTGAATATATTAATTAAAATATCGTCTTACAAAAATAAAAACAATTTATCAAATATATATTTTGATATTAAAGACACGAATTACAGAAAAAAGATTAAATCGGAACTATATGTAAATAAGCATAACTATGTTAAGGGTGAAATTAGCAATGCAGAGCCAAATAACATCGCTAAAAATATTTTATTAGAAAAACTCAAATTACATAAAGATAAAGCTTTAGAAAACTTCAAAGCTGGGAAATGGAAATTAAGCCAGTGCGAAAAGTATTTAAAAAAGGGAGTTGAAGTACAAACTGTAGAGAGTTTCGTGAACAAATATTTTAATGATGTCTCCATATTTACCAAGAGAGATTATTTAAATACAATTGGTGTGTTTAAGAAACATCTTGAGTTAAGTAGAGAGTTGTACCTAAAAGATCTCAATAGAGAAAATTTAGTGCAATTTAAAGCAAATACTCTATTTAACGGCACTAAAGTTTCATCTGTAAATGCATATTTAAAAAAGCTGAAGGTTATTGTAAATAAAGCAATTAAGCAAGATTTAATTGTAAATAACAGGAGTATTTGACAAGAACTTAATCGAAAAAACAAGTAAGAAAGAGGTAAATAATGTAAAAATAAATGTTAATGACATAGAACAGGCCATATTTATTTCAAAAGACATCTATGAGCTTCAAGCAATATCGTTATTTATAACAATGGTAATATTTCAAGGAATGACGCCAATTGAAATGGTGAAATACAAACATCTAAAAGCTTCAAGAGTAACAAACTCTAACGAAAACTATGTTGTTTATAAATCAAAAGGAGTTAATAGGTTTATTAAGTTTAATGAAAATATATTTAAACTTATTCAAACAATAAAAACTTCATTATACTTTACGCATTTTAACAAAAACCCTGGACTATTGGCAGCATACAATAACGAATATGAAATTTTTAACCTTAACATTTCACAAGAAATAAAAAAACATAAAAACCTATGGAATATATACCAAAAAAAAATTAAACAACTAATTGGGGTTAGTTTCAGAGCGGCAAATACAATCTATATAGATTTTATAAATAATATCGAAATTTCTCATCAAGCAAGAGAAATACTAGCGGGAAACATTGATGCGTCTGAGATAATATTTGATCAAGAAAACGTATTAAATGATCAAATAAATAGTGTGCAAAACAAAATGGAATTAGAGTTTCAGTTAGGCAAATTAATTGCATTGATAGAAAATAAAATGGCTTTGTTAGGTGTAAAAAATTTAAACGACAAAGGTGGAAAATTTCAAACTCCTTTAGATTTTATTAAAAATATCTCAAAAAATTAATAAGTATCAAATAAACTCAAAAAATTAATCTTTCTTTTTATATCATCTAGTGTTAGATTTTCATCTTTTTTTATAGATATTTTATATTCTTCTCCAGGAATCATATCGAAGTAATTATCTGAGAAATTTTGACTAGAGGCTATATCAACAAAAACATTTTTAACTAAATTTTTAGATTTTAAACTAACTTCAAAAGTATTTATTAACTCATATATCTCATATTCAATTAATGGTTTTGTTAATTTGATATCTTTAAATTCTGACAAAAAATAGTTATTGTTAGAAATTTCTATTTCTTCAGAAAACAATGAGGCTACCAACAAACTAGAGCTAAGGTCAAAGTTTTTATTTATCCAATCAATAGACAAACTTTCAACTTTCATGGTTGAGTTTTGCTGCAATAAGTAATTTTGATTTATTTCATATAAAACCTCCCCAGAAAAACTCAAAACTTTTAATTTTAAATCAACTTCTTTTGATTCTAGTAAATCTGAAATTACATGTAATTCTATTTCACTATCAGACTTAAAAAAACTAATTAACACTGGTTGAAAGGCTTTTTTTGTAGAATAATGAAGGGCTTTCCATTTTCCGAAATAATCAATACTTGACCAAGATGCTACTGGCCAACAATCATTTAATTGCCAATATAAACTCCCCATCGAGTAACCTTTATTTCTTCTATGAGATTCCATTCCTATTGACATACCATAAGCTTGTAAAATTTGACTTACATATAAATATCCTTTAAAACTTTTTGGCTTATTATAATGCCTAAGCATATAGTCTTCAATTGTACTATTTCCAATACTTGATCTTTGATGGGATTTCATTACATCCGAATATATACTATAATCAGATTCATTAGTATACTTGTCAACACTTGAAAACTCTGGGAATGACTGAAACCCAAATTCAGACATGAATCTAGGCACTTTTTGATTGTAGGATTCAAAATCCTCTTTTCCCCACCAAACTCCCCAATAATGTGCATCACCACTGGAATAAGATTCTGTTCCTCCAGAAAAAGTACTTCCTGGTGAAGAAGGCCAATAAGCTGTGCTAGTATCTAAATTATTAACGACTTCAGGCAAAATTTTATGAAAAACATCATCATAGGCTTTACTAATCACACTTGCAATTTTAGGAGATTGATTTTCGATTACATCTTTTTCCCATCCCCAATTTTTCCATGCTGACCTAACTTCGTTATTTCCACACCATAATGCAATAGAAGGATGCCCTCTAAGTCTTTTTACATTATATTCAGCCTCTTGTTCTACAGATTTTAAAAAATCTTCATCTCCAGGATACATAGCGCAAGCAAACATAAAGTCTTGCCAAACCAGTAGTCCTTTTTCATCACACAAATTATAAAATATTTCATTTTCATAGATCCCGCCTCCCCACACCCTAATCATGTTCATATTAGCATCCACTGCAGCTTCCAATAATTCTTCGTATTTATTATCAGTAACTCTATTTAAAAAAATATCTTGTGGGATGTAATTAACCCCTTTCATAAAGACAGGCTTTTTATTTACTTCAAAATAAAAATTATTACCAATGCTGTCTTCAGAAGTGACTAAATTAATTTCTCTAAGTCCAACCCTTTTTGAGCTTGTCACAAAGTTGTTATTTGACTGCAACTTTACTTTAATCTCATACATATTTTGATTACCCATACCATTAGGCCACCATAATTTATAATCTTTTATTGTAAATGGTATTTCAATCTTATTAGTTCCTTTATTTATGTAAACTAGATCTGTAGAAACTTTTTGATTGTCTACATAAATTTCTGAAACTATTTCATCAATTTCTAAATACGATTCCAGCTCAATTTCAGCAACCAAACTTGCATTTTCATTTAGACTCTTTTGTCTTATATATAAGTCTTCAATATTAAAGTAATTCCATGTTTTTATGTTAATTGGCTGCCAAATACCGCTAGTTACTAATCTAGGGCCCCAATCCCAACCATAATGATAAGGAGCCTTTCTGGTAAAAACACTAACTCTCTTATTTCCTTCTACCTTACCTATTTCTGCTAAATCATTAGAGTTAAAAGAAGAGATATCATAACCTAGACTATCGTGAAGTTTGACTCCTTTGTTAATTGGCGAAAAAAGCTTAACATAAAGTTTATTCTTGCCTAGTTTAGCAAAGCTTTTAATATCTACGGTTTTTCCGATAAACATATTATCAGTAGTTACAATCAATGAATCGTTTAAATAAATTGATGAATACGTATCAATACCTTGAAATTCTAAAGCAAGTGAATGGCTATTAATATCCTTTTGTGATAAATCAAATTCTGTCTTATATTCCCAATCAGTCTTATCAATCCATTGAAGATCATGTTCATTAAGTCTGTAAAACGGGTCTTCAATTTGTTCATTACTTAGTAAATCCGTATGAACATCGCCTGGGACAGAGGCTTCTAACCATAGTGAATCTACATTATTTTTAAATTTCCAGTTTTCAGATATTTCTACAGTTTCATTGTTTTGATTACTACAATTATAAAATAGGAATATGAACAAAAAAGAAAACTTAACTAAATGCTTCATATAAATGTAATTACTTACTAGTTAATTCTATGACCTCTCTTGAGATATCATCGGATTGAAGGAAGCTTAATTTTAAAATATCTTGTTCGTATTTTAAATATACACTTTCTAGCCATTGTATATTTTCTTCTTTTGTAATTCCGTCCTCGATAAAAGTAAATTTGCCTTTATTGGAATAACTAATATGTGCTGTATTGCTGTCTATACTTACTTTAAAATCATAAAGACTCCATTGGGTAGATATATAACCTTTTTTAAAGTGTGATTTAATAATATCTAGAAAAGACTCCAAATCATATTTGTCACCCATTTCATATATAACAAAGTCTGTGGTAGTGTAATTATACACTAAATCACTACCAAGGTTATCAATATCCATAGCTGTAAAAAAACCTTTAAGAACAGAGATGGCCTGATCCTCGGTAATTGTGTTTTTGGTATTATTAGTGCAGCTAAGTAAACAGGCTGTTAAGAAAAAAAATATTGCTCTATTCATCATTATAAAATTATTATATTATTAAATTTACAAAAATTATATTGTCTGTAATATTAAAAAAAAGAAGTGAATAAAATATTATTTCTGTTGTTAAATGTTCTAGTTACGATTAATACGTTTTCACAAGCTGTAGTTGTAGATTCTCTCAAACAAGAAGGCTGGGATAAGTCTGGTAAACTAACTTTTCTTGTAAATCAATCTGCATTTAGTAATTGGACATCTGGAGGAGAGAATAGTATAGCTGGTGCTTTAGCAGTAGATTATAACCTAAATTATTATAAAAATGGCTGGGCATGGGACACAAAAATGATTGGCGCTTTTGGAATAAATAAAAACAGTGACAGCGAATTTGCAAAAAAGACAGATGATCGAATTGAAATTAATTCATTAGTTGGAAAAAACTTTACTAAGGAATTAAGTTATTCAAGTTTTATTAATTTCAGAACTCAGTTTGCGAGGGGTTACAAGTATTCAAATAGTTCTATTGCGGCTGAACAAAGAACTGAAACAACCAGGTTCTTTTCTCCCGCCTACATACAATTAGGTGTAGGTGTCTATTGGAAAAAGTCAAAAGATTTCTGGATTAATATGGCTCCTGTAACTGGAAGACTAATTATAGCAAACAAGAAATTCACATCAAACCTTAGTGACGGAGAAGAATATTTTGGTATTTCTAAAGGAAATACCTCTAGATTTGAATTAGGAGCATCATTAACAGGATTCTATAAATTTGAATTAATTGAAAATGTAATTCTTGAACAGAGTTTAAGTTTGTATTCTGATTATCTTCAAAATGCTGAAAATATAGATCTAGATTATACTATCTCTGCTTTTATGAAAATTAACGATTACCTATCTACAAGTTTGATTATACAGTGCAGGTACGACGATAATGCAGTAAAAAAAGTACAGTTAAGAGAAGTCTTTGGTTTGGCAGTAACATTGGATCTACTTGAAATACCTAGCCTTATTTCAAAAATTTAAAATTATCTGCTTCTAAGTTTAGATAATAATTTAAGGATTTCTAAATACAACCATACTAAGGTTACTAAAAGCCCAAAAGCTCCATACCACTCCATATATTTAGGCGCTCCTTTCTCTGCTCCTTCTTCAATAAAATCAAAATCTATTACCAGATTAGCCGAAGCAATAACAACAATGAATACGCTAAATCCAATACTCATAAGCGAGCTGTTTGTAGGGTCAAGTACTAATATTGAAGCTCCGAAAAAACTCATTACAAAGCTTGCCATATAAAGTAAAAATATACCTCCTGTTGCGGCGAACACACCCAGTTTAAAATTTTCAGTTGCTTTTATAATACCTGATCTGTAGGCAAGTAGTAAAGAGGCTAATATTGCAATGGTTAAACCAATTGCTTGAACAACTATTCCTTCATAACTTGCATTAAAAATATAAGATATTGAGCCGAGCCCCAATCCTTCCAAAATAGCATATATAGGTACAGTAATTGGAGCCCATTCTTTTTTAAAAACTGTAAGTAGCGCAATTGCGAACCCTCCTAAAAAACCAATAGGAATAAAATGAGTCATTCCAGGACTAAAAGTATAATAAGCAGAAAAAACTAATAGAAATAACCCTATCGCTGTTTTATCTACCGTTCCTTTAATGGTCATTGACTCAACAAGTGTAGCTCCTCTTCTATTATTAGATTGAGAGGCAAAAGCATTGTGTTTTAATACTGGGTTCCCACTTCTATAACTAAGGTGTCGGTTTCTTATCATATTAATTTTTTTTTACAAATTCTGTTTTAAGTACTAGACCTTTTACTTTTTTAAACTTACAATCAATTTCTGTTGGATTATTAGTTAACCTAATATTTTTAATCGAAGTACCTCTTTTTATAGTAATTGAAGTACCTTTTACCTTTAAACCTTTAATTAAAACAACAGTATCTCCGTCATTTAAAGGGTTCCCATTAGAATCTTTACTTTCCATTTTGAATAGGCTCTGTGTCTGGCATTAGCTTATTTAGTATTGTATATACTGGGCAGAATTTTGTGATTGGGCTTATTATTTGTAAAACTGCAACAGCAACGGCTACATATATCCAATTAAGACCAAATTGACTGGCAAGTAAGATTGAACTTATATTTAAAAGGCCGACTATTCCATCGTGTACCCTTACTTTTATAATATTTTTTTGTGCATCCATAATTAAAAGTTATTTATTTAATAATAAATAAAAATAATAAAAATTATTCATCTTTTGACATGGAATAAGGAACAGATTTTTTGTCTGCGCCCCAATTTAAATTAGGCGTACTCGACATTTCAAAATCAATAACACCACCCTCTTTTAAAATATTATGACCGATCCAGTTATTATTAGATTCCAATTGATTAAACTTAAAACTATTTATGAAAATGTTTTTATCACTGTTATCGATAGCATTAATTTTTAACTCTTTACCATTACTTAACTTTATTGTTGCTTCCTTAAAGAGAGGGCTCCCTATTACATACTGACCTGTTACAGGTGCAACTGGATAAAAACCTAGTGATGAAAATACAAACCATGCTGATGTTTGTCCGTTATCTTCATCACCGCAATAACCATCTGCTCCTGAACCATATAAATTATCCATCACATATCTTACTTTTTCTTGAGTTTTCCATGGCTCTTGAGCATAATTATACAGATATATGGCGTGCTGTATAGGTTGATTTCCATGAGCGTACTGACCCATTCCTGCTAATTCCATTTCTAGTATTTCATGGATTTTAAATCCATAATAACTGTAATCCGAGCTGGGTTTAGAAGTAAATATTTCATCCATTTTTTTTACATAATTATCCTTACCTCCCATTAAATTAATTAATCCCTGTGGGTCATGTAAAACAGACCAAGTATAGTGCCAAGCACTGCCCTCTGTAAAAACTCCACCCCATTTATCAGGTCTAAATGGATCTTCAAAATCTCCACTTAAAGATTTTCCTCTCATAAAGTTTGTTGAAGGATCAAACACATTTTTATAGTTTAAAGACCTACTTTTAAATAGCTCTATTTCATCTTCAGGTTTCTCAAGCTTTTCCGCTAATTTCCAAATACAATAGTCGTTATATGCATACTCCAAAGTTCTTGCAACGCTTTCATTAATTGAGGTATCATAGGGGATAAAGCCTAATGAGTTGTATTCTTTGGCTCCTTTTCTACCGACAGAGCTCACTGGTCCTTCATTTTTGGAGCTATTAATTATCCCTTGATACGCTGTCTCAATATCAAAATTCGTTATACCTTTTAAGTATGCCTCTGCGATGATTGAGGCTGAGTTTGATCCAATCATACAGTCTCGATGCCCCGGACTAGACCACTCTGGAAGCCATCCACTTTCTTTATATGGGTTAACCATTATTCCTTGTAATATCTCGCCTAATTTTTCTGGATACAACAAGGTGTAAAATGGAAATACAGCTCTAAATGTATCCCAAAAACCATTATCTGTATATAAAGGGCCTGTTTCAATTTTACCGTTATAAGGGCTATAATGAATCTGCTCTCCATTGGCATTATATTCATGAAACTCCCTTGGAAACAAAAGAGTTCTATAAAAACTAGAATAAAATTTTATAACATTTGACTTGGCTGTTTCATGAGCAGCAAAATAATCTTTCTTATTGCTAAAATTATCATTTATAGCGGGTTTAATTTTTATTCTAGACAACTCATTGTTCCAAGATTCTTTAGCCAATTCTTTTGTTTTTTCAAACGATTGTAATTTTGGAATTTCTCTATTTAAATTAATCTGAGCTTGATCATGACTTATAAATGAAGATGAAACTCTAGCCTCAATTACATTACTATTATTGCTTATAAAACTAACATAACCCCCAACATGCTTGCCGGAAAGCTCGTTTTTAGAATATATATTTCCTTTACCATCCCAAGTCCCAAATTCATCAAAAGGGGTATTAAACTCAATAATAAAGTAATTTGAAAAGTTTTCAGGAACACCTCCTGAATTGTTTTTTGCTACTCCAATAATCTTGTTTTCTTCTTTTAAGACTTTTATTGTTGAGTTTTTAAAAAATGCATCAATTATTACGTGAGACTTAATGTTTTTTGGAAACTCAATTTTAAAATGAGCAGACCTTTTTGTTGGGGCTAGCTCTATTTTTGTTTTAGAATCCGTTAATTCAACTTTATAATAATGAGGTAATACTTTAATATTATTAAACTGTGATTTACGGTCACTTTCTAACACTTTTACTTCTCCAGTAATTGGCATAATTGAAAAAGCGCCATAATCATTTATCCAAGGACTTGGTTGGTGAGTTTGTCTTAATCCTACTAAACCAGAATTTTTATCCGTATAGATCCAACCATCTCCCATCTCACCTGTTTGAGGTGTCCAAAAGTTCATACCCCATGGAAGTGCTATTGCTGGGTAAGTATTACCGTTAGATAACTCATGAGAGGAATCTGATCCTATAAGTGGATTAACGTATTGTGTGAAATCATCTTGCGAAAATGTAAAAAAATTAAAAAAAAGAATAACCAATACTGTTAATAAAGATGTTTTTTTATTCATATTCCGTTATTAATATACAATTGATTGTGGTCTGTATTTTTTCTCTAAACCAAAATTCATGTTTGGTTTTGGACCCATATTAAAAATTATCTCTCCTCCTTCCATAATATCTTTGTGAGTTATGTAAGAGAATTTGTAATCTTTTCCGTTGAGTTGTACAGACTGTATGTAAATGTTATCATCACTATTTTGATTTGCTATTATAGTAAACTTTTTATTTTCAGGCAAAACAATGGATGCCTCATCAAATAAAGGGGATCCAAATACATAGGCTCCATTAGATGGGTTTACCGGGTAAAACCCTAGCGAGGAAAATATATGCCACGCTGACATTTGTCCACAATCTTCATTTCCAGATAAACCATCAGGCTTATCTGTATAGAGTTCATTATTAATATACCTTACTTTATCTGCGATTTTATACTGTTGTCCAGAATAGGCATACATGTATGTGGTGTGGTGACTAGGCTCGTTTCCATGTGCATATTGACCTATTAAACCAGTTATGTCCATGGAAGTTTCATGTGCTCCTTCTCCCAAATCTGATGACATGCTAAATAACTCATCTAACTTTTGAGTGTATTTTTCATCTCCACCTAGTAAATCAATTAATCCTTCCGGGTCTTGAGGAACAAGCCATAAATATTGCCATGCATTTCCTTCACAATAATCATTAACTCGATGTTCAGCACGGACAGGGTCAAAAGGAGTTCTCCAACTGCCATCTGTAAGCTTACCTCGCATAAATCTAGTTTCTTTGTCAAAGTATTCTTTATAGGCTTTGGACCTGTTTAAGAAATAAACATAATCTTCTTGTTTGTTTAATTTTTTTGCTAATTGAGCAATAGCCCAATCCGCTATAGCGTACTCCATAGAGCTCGCAACTGATTCAACCATATAATCTCCAGGGATATAACCTAGTTCCATTAATTTTTTAACTCCAGGTTCAAAATCTCCAGTAGCACTCGTTTTAACAGCCTCAAAAACTTCCTCTAAGTCAATTCCCTCAAAACCTTTCAAAGAAGCGTCAATTACAACGGGTATGGCGCTATATCCGGGCATAGTGTTTGTTTCGTTTCCTCTTAAGTGCCATATTGGTAATTTTCCCTGATGATCAAATATTTTTAACATAGAGTTAACCATATCACTAACTCTTTCTGGGTGAGTAATTGTATATAATGGGTGAGCAGCTCTATAGGTATCCCATAGAGAAAATAAAGTATAGTTCGTGAAAGTAGTGTCTTTATAAACGACTTTGTCCGTACCTCTATATTCACCATTAACATCTTGATATAAATTAGGTGCAATCATAGTGTGATACATTGCGGTATAAAAAACTCTTTTTCTTTTTAAATCTTTTGTTGTAATATTAATTTTTGAGAGTTCTTGATTCCATTTATTTTCAGCTGATTTTTTTACCTTATCAAAATCCCAATGAGGAATCTCAACAAGCATATTTTCAAGTGCATTTTCAGAACTAACAGTAGAAACTCCCATTTTTACATATATTTCTTCATTTTTATCAGTTTCAAACTCTAAAAATCCTTTAACAAATATTCCTTTTAACTCATTTCCTTTAAACTTTTTATTGCTATCGTAGAGAATAAAATCTTTAACTGGTTTAGAAATTATTAGAGTGAAATACTCTCTCTGATCAGACGCCCAACCAGATGAAAATCTGTATCCTTGAAAAGTGGTATCATTTACTTTTTTTAAATAAGTTTCTGTAGGTCTATCGGCACTTCCTTCCCCTAAGTCTATTATTACTCTAGACTTTTTTGAATATGGGTATGTATATCTATGAAATCCTACTCTTTCAGATGCTGTTAATTCAACATCGATATCATATCTTTCAAGTTCTACTTTATAGTAACCCACTGTATTAACTTCTTTGTTTTTTCTGTAAAGTGAAGAGTATCCAGACATGTGATTATTTTGATTTCCTGCATTGTATTTTAATTCACCCGTTGCAGGCATAATAGTAAGTTCACCTAAATCTGACATACCGGTACCGCTAACATTTAAATGACAGAACCCTTTTACAATGCTATCTGTGTGATGATAAGAAGAGGACCAATCCCATCCTTTGTTAAAGTTTGTTGGCCCAACTTGAACTCCTCCAAAAGGGACCGTAGCTCCAACAAAAACATGACCATGACCTCCAGAGCCAATAAATGGATCAACATATTTAATAAGACCATTATTGGAGTTAAAAGAGCTACCAAACCACCAAGCAATAATTGCAGCAAAGACTAGTGTTAAACGAAGTGCAGAATTTTTCATAATTAGATTTTAATTAAAACTTGGAGGAGGTTTATTTGTCCCCCAATTTGATTGATTATTATTAGTTATTTCAAATGACAAAACCCCTCCCTTACTAATCTTATTCCAATTTATCCACGTTGAGTTATGAGAAATATCATTGAAAGATAAAGATTTAATAAAGAAATTATCAGGTCCTGTTTTATTAATTTTTAAGAAATTCTTGTTAGGTAAATCGATAGAAATGTTTTCAAATGCAGGGATGTTTATTGAAAATCCTCCGACGCCTGGTATCATAGGGTACAAACCAATAGAAGCAAATACATACCATGCACCCATGGTTCCAAGGTCATCATTCCCTGGCAAGCCAGAAACACTACTATTATACTGTTCGTTTAAAATTCTTGAAATCGTCTGTGAAGTTTTATTTGGTTTACTAATCCAGTTGTATGTCCAAGGCACCTGGAAGTCAGGTTCATTGCCCGCAGCAAACCAATCGTCTTCATATTTAGCATCAAGTCTAGTAAAAAGAGTGTCCAATCTTTTTTCAGCAAATTCATAACCACCAATTTTGTTTATTAATCCTTTTAAATTGTATGGAACCATCCAAAAATAGTTTTTATAGCTTCCTTCGCGCCAATCATGAGTTATATCTTTCCATATATTATTTGGATATTTTGAATTCAACCATTTAATTTTTGGATTATAAATATTATTCCAATTTTGAGATCTATCTACAAAAAGTTTAGCGTCATTTTTTTTATTTAATGCTTGAAGGGCAAACTGACCAATAGCAAAGTCTGAAGAAGTGTATTCAAGCATCATAGAAGCAAAAGTGTGCCCATTATTAATGTACTCTGTAAGGTAGGGTCTAATTTCTTGTTTTTGAGAATTAACTCTTGGCTCCATAGCACCTTTATACATATACTTATATGCTTTTTTAAGATCAAAATCTTTGGCTCCAAAAGCAAATGAATTAGAAATTAGTATTGGAGTGGGGTCACCTTGCATAATTCCAGTTTCTATATTTGCTAATATCCACCTTCCGTATCCGCCAGCTTGCTCAGCAAAGTTCACTAGAGACTGCATCATTTCACTACTTTCTTTTGGGAATAACATTGCTAGTAGTTGAGCTTGAGTTCTGTAGGTATCCCAGACACTAAAAGAACTATAATGTTCTTTTCCATTTGAATTATTATAAACTTTAAAATCAGCGCCCATATAGTCTCCGTTAACATCACTAACAATGTTAGGATGAATTAAAGAGTGATAAAAATTTGTGTAAAACTGAACCTTTTTATCATTGTTTGTAGTTGAAATTTTTATTTTACCAAGATGTTTATTCCAAACCTTTTGAGTGTTTATTAAATAGTCATCAAAAGAGGTGTTTAAATTCTCTGACTTTAAATTTTCCTTAGCATTTTCTATAGAAACAAATGAAATAGCTATTCTATAATTAACTTCTTTATTTTTATTAGTGCTAAATGTGAAAAAAGCTCCAGAGTTTTGACCTTCATTAGTAAGGCTTTGTGTTAATTCGCTTCCGCTCCAGGTTCCTAATTCATTTGCAGGTCTGTCAAATTCTGCTGCAAAATAAACTTTATAAGGAGTTTCTGTGCCACAAAATTCTCCACCCTCAGTGAATCCTTCACAAGTTGAGTTTGAGGTAATATTAACAAAAGAATTTTTAATATATTTTTCATTTGAAGAGTTAACTCCAGAACCAATAATTATTGTACCGTTATTAGACTTCTTAAATTCAAACTGGGCAATTGCAGCCCTTTTAGTTACTGTCAATCGACTAGTTATATCTTTTTTTGAATTAACTGACAAATAACCAGCCGACGAATTATTGATATCCGTAAAAGGTTCGAGTGAATTCATATCATTTGGGGACCTTTCTAAATTACCTGCTAGAGGCACTACTGGGAAATTGCCCATATTTGAACAACCTGCTCCACTAAGCTGTGTAACAACAAAACCCTTTTGTGGTGAAAAAAAACTTGGAGTAAATTGAACCATACCAAAAGGATATGTAGCTCCGATAATAGAATAACCACATGCTAAGGACTCCCCTTTAGTTCCAATTCGAGTATCTACTATTTCAGAAAATTGCTGAGAATAAACAACAGAGAAAAATAAATACAAAATATAGAATATTATTCTTTTAAGCTTCAAATTCAATAAGTTTAATTAATTAGGTGGAATTGCTCCCATTCCATACAATGCCATTTCGATAAACTGACAAGCATTTCCTTCAACTGTTGAGACAAATCTAAATCTAATATACCTACCCATTGGGGCTTCAGGAATATCAAATTCAGCAAAATCAGAACCTCCTCCATTTATAGCTTGGGTTGTAATTAATTGCCATCCTGCATTTTCAAATTCAGATGTTGGCACTGGACTAGATGTAACATTGTTCCCTAAACTTTCAAATATTGGATATGTCTCAGCGTTCTCGATATTTTCTCTACTCCATATTTCAATTTCAGTTGGATTATTTCCAACAAAACTCCAAGTAGGTCTATAATGAATCTTGGCTTTAGTCAATTGTGTTGTAACTCCAAGATCAATAGTGAAATGACCAGGAACTGAGTTTTCCCCAGAGTGATAACCATTAGAATCTCCAGACCAAAAACTATTATTATCCCATAAATACTCTGAAGGGTTTGCATTATAAAAACTTCCTGGATTATCGCTTGGCATACCAACTAATTGAAAATTCGTTCTTTCTAACTCAATAGCTTCAGTATTTTCTCCGTAAAAGGTCATTTCTTTAAGCTGTGCACTTTGACCTCCAACCGATCCCGTTACTCTATACCGAATAAATCTCATGAGACTAGAAGCTGGTGGTATGATAAAACTGTGAGTATTTTCATTTAATCCATCAACACTACCTTCATATAACAATTGCCAGCTAGCATTAATAAATTGAGCTTCATCACTAGATGCGGTTTCAGCAAAATTTAAGTTATCTCTACCCCATATTTGTATTTCAGTTGGATTGTTATCTGAATTAATGACTGGGTCAACTAGGTTCAGTTTGACTTTTCTCAAGTCAGTTTTGACCCCTAAATCTACAGTAAAATGATGCGGTATACTGTTAGGGCCAGAATGATACGTATTAAAACTATTTGCTTCCGTAAACCCATCTCCATCAAATAGGTACTGATCTGGATCTGCTCCATTATAAGTGCCAGGATTATCACTAGGCATGTTAACTAATCTAATGAAATCTTTATTAATTTCTGTGTATGGAAGATCAGGCAGGGTGTATTCCAAAGGTTCTAATGCAATAGAGTCTATTCCAAATAGCCCAGATTGTATAACCGAAGTGGTAATCATACTGCCAAGTGGCTTTAAATTAATTAATTTTATTCTGTTATCTTCATAAAATAATGTATCTGTGATAGTTTCATTTTCTTCATTTTCATAATCAATTAAAGTATATATTACAAACTCTGATTCTGCATTTCCATAAAAATTCACATAATTACCTTCAGGTTCAAAAGAATAATCTAAAACCTCTCTCGGGTTTTGGTCTAATATAAACTCATCGCCAATTACATTCCCGGCAACTACTTGAGAAACAGATAAGTTCCCATTAGGGTCTTGAGTATATACATTAAATTCATAACTACCCTCTTCTAAATCTTCAATTATAACGGAGAATATTTCAGATAAATTTTCCTCAATTGGGTAGCTTATCATTTGATCTTCATACTCAATGGTAATTTGATTTGAGGTTCCTAAAAATTGTGTGTAACCTTCTAATTGTGCTCGGTAATAACCAGGTCTGATTTTAAGAGTATCGAGTTTACCAGCATATATAATTTCTCCATTTAAATATTCATCGTGAATAGAATCCATATCACTACAGGAAACATAAATTAATGAACTAGCTAGAACTAGATTTAATAATTTAAAATTTTGTAAAATGTATGCTAATTTATTTAACATGTTTTTTTAATTAATTAATTACTGTTCCCCAAAATGAAAGTTCTCCAATTACTGAAACCATCTGGTTATTCCAAGATTCAAGATTTACTAATCGTATATAACGAATGTCGTATTGCCGAGCGTCAAAAGCAAAAACAAAATCTTCTCCATTATCTTGATATTCATAATCCTCTGCAGTGTTTGATCCTGGTGGTAATCCAGAAGGCTTAAAGGATTCAAAATAACCCAAGTCTATCCAACCATCACCAGGGTTATCAGGATTATAAATAGGTAAGCTATTCAAATTTTCTCTTCCGTAAATTTTAAACCTTTTAGGGTTTCCGTGCTTATACAATTCGCTACCCCCTCTTTGGTATAATTTAAATCTATTTAATTTTGCAGTTTGACCTAAATCAAGTGTAAATTGGTGAGGTAAAGGTAAAAAACTAGTGTGTCCACAATTCCATTGACTGCTCCATGATCCATCCCATATCTGATTAGCTGAAAAACCATATTCGCTAAAAC
The DNA here is from genome assembly GCA_964275995.1 of uncultured Flavobacteriaceae bacterium. Lineage (GTDB taxonomy): Bacteria > Bacteroidota > Bacteroidia > Flavobacteriales > Flavobacteriaceae > SGZJ01. The sequence goes on along the minus strand of CAXYEG010000007.1, from coordinate 28,266 downwards.
TTTCATCTCCTGGCATTGACTGCACTGACCAATAAACTTTTTCTAAAAAGATATCTTCCAAAGGAGTAACTTCAAAAGAGCGACTTATTGTTTGATTACCCCATCTATCTTCAACATATATTACAAAAATTGTTGGCTCTGGATCATACCCTCTAAAGCTGTAAGAACTATTTGCTTGACTTGTGTAAAAAGATTCCTTAAATTCTAATTCACCTTCAGAATTTTGAACAGACATATTAAGCGAAACTTCAGCTCTAGTTGGATTTAAATAAGAAATGTTTATCCCTCCAAAATCTTCCAACCCTTCAATTGATTCTAAAATAGCATGGATTGGCGCTTCCAACGGTGATATTTCAACCGTTACAGGCTCTGACTCATTATCTCCTATATCAACAGCACGGATTTCGACTGGATATTGACCAACTTGACCAAATCCTGTTATTCCCAAGGTGTCAATAAATGACGAGACGATAACTTGTTTTTGTGTTCCATTCTCATCGTCATACGAACCCTTAATATATAGCAAATCTTCATCTGTGGGAGGAGTAAATTTTATAATTGCTCCTCCAGCAATGTTTTCAATTGAGTTAACTGTAACTTTTCCTGGTGGAATTCCATCAGATCCATTCGCGCTGTGAAGTGGGTCCTCTGAGCAGTTAATTAACATTATTGCAAGAAATAAAACGCAAAAAGCTGAAATAAATCTCGTGTTGTTCTTTTTTTCTTTATTTATCATAAACTAATTTTATTACCACCCCGGATTTTGAACTAAATTAGGATTTCTTAATAATTCATTTTGGCTAATTGGCCATAAATAATCTTTAATTAAATAGTTTCTATAATATATGTTTTCTACTTCATAAAAACCTTCTACGTCAGGTCTAAAAATATTCCAACCTCTTATTGGTTGGCTAAAATATTCATCTGCCAATTTCCATCTACGCAAATCCCAATATCGATGACCTTCTAATGCTAGTTCAATCATTCTTTCTTGATGAATAATATCTCTCATTCCTTCTTTTGAACTTGGTTTAGAAGGATTGCTAGAATAAAGCTGCCAAGTATTAACTAAGTCTCCACCATTATCAAGTCCTGCTTTATCTCTAACTTTTTGGATATATTCATAAACCTCTGAATCAGGTGATTCTTTAACTTCGTTTAAAGCCTCTGAATACATTAAATATAAATCCGATAATCTAATGATTGGAAATGAATAACCTTTAATTGTAGAACCTTCTTGAGCAATTACATTTTCATAATGAACTAATTTTTTAGCAAAATAGCCAGTTATTGAATAAATTTCAAAACCTTGTTTTCCAGAGAGTGCTCCTGCCTTAGCGTCCAAATAAGGTATATTATTGATATTGGTTGTTTCTAATGAAAACCATTTTCCTCCATCAAATCCAATTGTAGAATAAAACCTAGGTTCTCTGTAAGTGTGTAGCTTGGCTGTACTATAATTATCTTCAATATAAAACTCGTGATAATTTTCATTATTATTATCTAATAGAGGAGTTGAAACAACATCATATCTGTCTGCATAATTCCAATAAATATCCTCATTTAATGGAACACCATTATTAGAGTAAAAGGTTTCTACCATATTAAGAGTAGGAGCATGTGATTTTTTGGTATATCCAAATAATGCAGAGTGGTCAGCAGTCCATCTAGGTTGGCACCACATTTGTAAATCTCCTGTCCATTCTGGACCGTATGCCCAGATAATTTCTGAGTTAAATGACTCTGTTATAGCGGCTCTTTGACTTAGCTCTTCAATCACTTGCTCACTTAGTTCTCCATTGATAGGGATTTGTTGGGTAAACTCGTAAAGTTGATGGCCATTAGATTCAGCACTTTCTATAGCGTCATATAAAGCATCTTTTGCAAGTACCCATTTTTGAGGGTCATAAGTTTGATTAACCAGACTATTTCCTTGACTATCAACAAGACTGTTAAAATCAGTATTGCCATTAAATATTGGACTGGCATTTAAAACTAAAATTTTTGCTTTTAATGCTTTTGCAACTGGCATTGTAACTCTTCCTTGTTCGGTATATATAAAATTGATTACTCCAGGTAAGTTTTCCCCCTCAATTACTTCGTCTAGTAATTGAACTAAGTAATTAACAACATCATCAACAGGGTCTCTAAAGACATTCGTTTCATCAGCACTTGCTCCGACACTTATATTGTTTTCAACAATTGGAATTGGACCATACATTTGCATAAGCCAAAAATGATAAAACGCCTTTAATACTTTGACCTCGTCTAGCCATCTAAGTCTTTCTTGCTCTTCTAAGCCAGGCACTGTAACCAAGTTGTCTAAAAATATGTTGCAATCTCTTAGAGCGTTGAAAAGGCTATGAGGAGCTCCTCTTCCTCCCTCCCAATAATTTAAATATGGGTTAGAAACATTTTGCATTCCTTTTGCAAGTCTAAAACTAGTTTCATTGTTCATATAAAAATCATTCTCTGCGTAATACCAAACTTCATCACCAGCTAGCATTGAAAAATTCTGAACTACATTCGCATGTTCAGGAATATAAGTATAGCAAGTTGCTAAAAAGTTTAAAGCAGTCGCTCTGTTATTAAAAGCTATATCAATTGTAGGGATATTATCAGGAACAACGTCAAGATAGTCCTGCTTACAAGAAGAAAAAAGTATAATTAATATGAAGTAATAATTTTTCATTTTAAATAATTAAAAATTTATATTTAAACCCAAGTTAGCTCCCTTTTGAATTGGATATCCTAAACCATTTCCACCCATTTCTATATCCCACAATTTAAATTTACTAAAGGTCAATAAATTAGTTCCACTGACATATACTCTACCAGCAGAAAAACCAAGTTTTTCCGCCAATTTATCTGTAAAAGAATATCCAAATTCAATTGACTTTAATCTTAAAAATGCTCCATCTCTTAACCACCAAGTGCTGTTTCTATTGTTGTTGTCGATTAGCTGATCGGACAATCTAGGCCATGAGGCATACAAATTCCTGTCGTTTTCAGACCAATGATCATTAGCCCATGCAGATAGTAATGCGTTATTTCCAATGGCGCTTCCGCTCGTATCAATAAATGGGGAAGTGTTATATGCGTCAACAAAAAATGATGACCTAGCAGAACCTTGGAAGAAAAATGAGAAGTCAAAGTTTCTATAGCTGGCAGATGTTCCAAAACCATAAATTATTTCAGGAGTTGTTGGGTATCCAATTGGAACCTCATCATTAATGTCAATGATTCCGTCATTATTAATGTCTTTGTATTTTATATCACCGGCCATATAATCTCCAAAAGTCTGAACTGGGGAGTTAGCAATATCCGCTTCGTCAATAAATAATCGCTCTGCTATATATCCGAAAGGTTGAGATAAATTAAGACCAATTCTAGATCTCCATGGAAGTCCAGCATTTACATAGTCTAATTCTTCAAATACTTCATATTTACTTGTTGCAAAAGAAAAATTAGCTCTAACGGCTACAAATAAATCACTAGTAACATTGTCTTTATAATCTAGCGACATTTCAAATCCTTTTGAGGATGCCTCTCCAACATTAGCTCTAATTGGTGACTGTAGACCCATTGAGGCAGGAACCTGTGCCCTATCCATTAATATATTAGATCTGTACTCAGTAAAATAATCAGCTTGAATATCTATTTTTCCAAACAAGCCTAATTCAAATCCTATGTTTAGCATTTTTGCTTTTTCCCATGTTATTTGATCATTTGCATATCGGTCGATACTTACTCCATTAATATAATTAGTGAATTCATTCCCAAAGGGTGCTCCCATTGATCCGTCATTAAGATTAACTTGAGAAATGTAAAAGAATCTATCCTCTGCGCTTCCAATTTGGTCATTTCCTACTAAGCCATAGGTGCTCTTAAATTTTAGTTTTGTTATTACATCACTAGCACTCATAAAATTCTCGTTAGAAATATACCAGCCGACCCCAAATGATGGAAAAAACCCAAATCTTTCAGACTTTGCAAATCTTTCAGATCCATTATAGCCAAAATTAAATTCAGAGAAATATTTTTCATCAAAAGCATAGGTAAACCTACCTGAAACTCCTAAGTTTCTGTATGGTAAAGACCTTTGAAGGTCTCCAGCGTTTGCGTATTTTAATTCTCTAGAGATCCCTATTATCATACCAGATATTTCGTGAATATCATCAATGGTAGTATTGTAATTTAATGAGGCCTCAAAATACGTAGCATTAGTAATAACTTTATTGCCTTCGTTATATTCTAAATATTCTGTGCCTTGATTTGGATTTAAAGCTATTAAAGTATACTGATCGCTTTGAAAATCATAGTTTCCAAGAGTGTAGTAAAACGGGTTATACTTTCTTTCTAAATTATAAAATGAATACCTTGAGGTATTGCCTAGAATTCTAGCGTTTAACCCTTCAGCTATAAACCCTAAATCTTGTTTAACCTCAACTGTAGCTAGAAAATTATTGTAACTCTCGTCTTTGTAACCTCTAATCATATCAGCGTAAGGGTTTAAATAATCCCCAAACTGACCATAATTTCCAAACAGAATATGTGTAGAGTTTTGAAATTGAAGGTCAGGCTCATAAAATCTTGGATATAAAACAGGGTTAGTTTGCATTGCTTTTTGATACACTGCTGCTCCTCCGTCTAGCGGCCCTATATAATCATCAAAATTTCCATTAAACTTAAGTGCAACTTCAGTTGTTGGAGTAAGGTTTACATTAACATTTGACCTAAGTGAGATTCGTTTAAAATTAATATTATTATTAAAGTTGTTTTGTGGATCAATTTTTAAGTTCCCATTATCGGTATTTACTGTAGCTGCTAAATAATACCTTGCGACTTTTCCTCCACCGCTAACATTAAAGTTAAATCGACTATTCAACGTATAATCCTCAAGCAGCTCATCAAACCAATTTACAGTTGGATATGCCATAATATTTCTATTTGGGTCTTGAGAAATAAGAATCTTTTCTAAAGAGTAAATTCTACCACCTAATGGGTTTCTTGTGGCCAAGGCTTCATTGTGTAGTCTCATATAGGTCACAGGATCTGCAATATCTAAAGATTTTGTTGGGGCAGAGTAGGCTTTTTCATAGCGAACATTAATTTTTACAACTCCTTCTTTACCCTCTTTTGTTGTAACTAAAATTACTCCGTTTGCTCCTCTTGCACCATAAAGGGCAGTAGCAGTAGCATCTTTCATTATAGAAAAACTTGCAATATCATCGGGTTGTAATCTAGCCAAGTCTGTAGAGGTAGTTTCAATTCCATCAATTAATATCAATGGAGATCTTGCATACCCAAAAGTACTAACGCCACGAATAAAAAATTCTGCATTATCACGACCTGGCTCACCACTTCTTTGATAGGAAATAACTCCAGCTACTCTTCCTGCAATTGAAGATGTTAAATTACTTGTAGGAACACGCAATTCTTCTGGGTTAATACTTGTTACTGCAGCAATAACACTTGCCTTTTTTTGGGTTCCATAAGCTACAACAGTTACCTCATCAAGGCCTAGTAAATCTTCTTCAAGAGTCACTTGTAGATTATTTTGATTGATTGTTTCTGCTTTTTTTGTTATGAAACCTACATAGCTAAAAATCAGCTTAGACTTATCGCTTATTGCGATGGTGAAATTTCCGTCAAAATCTGTAACTGCTCCATTACTCTTTTGAGTTTCTTGTAAAATATTAACACCTGGAATTGGGTTTCCATAAGAATCGTTAACCGAGCCAGAAATTATTCTTTCCTGACTAAAAGCAGTGAAAGAGTACATAAAAAAAAGAACAATTAACACTAAATTAATAGGGTTATTGTTTCGCCTTATTTTATTTTTATTCATATTTTATTTAGAAAATTTAAGGCATTTACAGATTAAAAATAACAACATTACGAAATCGTTATCGTTAACACTAATTATTATGCTCAAATATATATAAAAATTGTATATTTAGGAATCTAAAACAACTAAAATTACGAATGAACTAACAATTCTAGTCGTATTTTGTTTAATTCTTAATTAACTAAAATCTAATGCCTATGAAAAAAACTATCTTTTTATTAATAATTATTTTTACATCAACTCTAAGTGCGCAGGTGTTAAATATAGCTGAAGGAAACTCTGTAATTATTAGCAGTGAAGCAACTTTAGATATAGCCGGCTTAGAATTAACTCCAAATGCAGATTATTCAATTGTTGGAGAGAATTCTGTCTCTAAAGAATCTGATGTTATAACTATTAACGGCAATGAGTCCATGTCTAAAAACTATATGGCAGGAGTTAGCTTAGAAGGCTATACAGGCTCAGTTATTTTTAATTACTCTGATGAAGAAATGAACGGAGTAACCCATACAGCATCTTTATATGTGATGAATTCTAATTCAGAGTGGATTCAATATGAAGATGAAGATACTGAGGACTACACTATAACCTACGCTTTTACTGATCCTTTAGAAATGAAGGCGGTGACGGCAGGAGTTCAAGCTGGACTATCCACGGTAGAAACACAAATTCCAGGTATTAGAATATATCCAAACCCTTCTTCTTCAACAGTAAATATAGATTACTCTGAAGATTTAGAAATAACTTTATTTAATATCTTAGGACAACAAATTCTAAAAACAAATTCTAAAACTATTAATATCTCAAATTTAGAAAAAGGAACTTATTTCTTGATTACTGAAGATGAAAACAACTCAATTACTAACTTTAAATTAATTAAAAAATGAAAAAAATTACAATACTATTCTTTGCAACTTTTGCTTTAGTTGCTAACGAAGCAATCTCACAGGTTGCAGATCAAGACAAAAAGCCAGCTGTCATATTTGTTGAAGACGGAGACCAAAATGTTTTTAATGGAAAAGTTTATAGATCTTCTGTAAGTGGAGCTGCTAGAAGCGGAAATGGAAACTCCAATGATGCTTTCGCTAATCAAGGAGATTGGAGTGTAGATTTAGTGATTTCAGAACGAACTCCTGAAAATGCTGCTCAAAACTTTGGTGGATTTACAGAATCTGGACATCCACTATATACTGGTGGTGATGGAAACTGGTCAACTATAAGTGAAGGAATGGGAGCTGCTGGATGGGGATCTTTTGCTGCTAACGCTTACAACAGAGCCGCTGGTCTTGGAGGGGTTGCCTTAGGGTTTAACACACTTTCTGGACCTCAAGTTGGAGCTGCTGGTGGAATTGATGGAGGAAACGTAGGACAATTTTCTGCAGGATGGGGGTCGAGAGCTATTGGTAATATCTCTACCGCAACTGGATTTAGAAATACTGCTAGTGGATCTTCATCTGTAGCTTTAGGAAACTACAATTATGCAACCGGAGATGCTACTATAGCAGTTGGAAAAGAGAATTGGGCTGAAGGAGCTAGTACAGTAGCTATTGGCTATAAAAATCATGCTGCTGGAGCAGGGTCTGTTGCTTTAGGACAAGAAAATATTGCTTGGGGAACTACAAACTTTACTTCTGGTTATCAAAATGTAGCTGGAGATACAAGTGCCGATGCTGGAACAGGTGGAAGTGCTACAGCAATGGGTAAATATAATACTGCATCAGCTGATGCTACAATGGCTTTAAACAGAGGGACTAGCGCTACAAACCAAGCAGCTACATCAATGGGGCTTGGTACTACAGCAGATAATGTTGGGATGCTTGCAGTAGGTGTTAACAATGCTGCAGGAATTGGAGATACAACTACAGACCAATACTACTATGCGGATGGTCAATATACTGGAGCTCCAATAGGGGTTGCTTTTGTAGTTGGGAATGGTGATGTTGACACTTCTAATGGTCTTGCTGGAGCAAATCCATCGAATGCATTTGTAGTTAATTATGATGGTTCGGCAACTCTTTCAGGTGATCTAACGATCAACTCTGATTCGAGATTAAAATCCAATATAGTTACACTTGGTAGTACGCTATCTAGACTTTTATTAATTGATGGAAAAAGCTATACAATGAAAGCGAACGAATCCATATCTAAAATTGGTTTACTAGCGCAAGAAGTTCAAGCTGCGTTTCCAGAACTAGTTAAGACATCTAATAACTCTGAAGGAACATTGTCGGTAAATTATCAAGGGATGATTCCTGTTTTACTTAATGCTATTAAGGAACAACAAGCTCAAATTGATGAACTTAAAGCTTTAATTAAAAAATAATAATAACTCAAATACTTATAATAATAACCTTTTTCTTAATAGAAAGAGGTTATTATTTTTTTGTGTAAAACCTATCCTAAATGAAAAGAAAAGTTTCATTAATATATTTCTTAATTATCAGTTGTTTTGGTTATTCCCAAATATACTTTAGTAGTTTCCCAGAAAACAAACAACTTATTGGGCGTGATTTGTCTACAAATAAAGGTCTTATTAAAATTAGTGGGGAAGTCAACAATGGGCCGTACTTTGATATAGACTATGATAACTGGAGAAGTGGAGAACCAAATAATGCTCCACCCCCAGAAAATGTAGGAGAGATGTTTGGAAATAATTCAATTCTTCAAGGACAGTGGAACGACGGAAATAGTTCTGACACTAAACCATCCTACGTTGAATTTGAAGAAGAAGTGACTTCACTAAGTGATTTTATTTATTTAGGTCAATATAACGGACATTCTTATTTTAAAAACCTAAATAATTTAAATTGGGAAGATGCGAAATTAGAAGCAGAAAATTTAGGAGCTTATTTGTCTTCTCATCAAACGATTGAAGAAAATAATGCAGTTTCTGCAATGGGTGATTTCATAGGGTGGATTGGTTTATACCAAGATTTAAATTCCCCTAACTATGATGAACCAACTGGTGGTTGGAAATGGGTTTCACCAACAAATTTAAATTCAAATTACAGTGAGGTTTATGTAGAATTATATAAAAACAATTCACTACTAGAAACTTACAGTCAAGAATTGAGTTTTTCAAACGACCAAGCTTCTTTTGAAATAAACATAGAGATTAATTCTGAACTCTCAAAATATTCTGTTAAAACATATGCCATAAATAATGGCGAGGCAACAATCATTAAGCAAGCAGAAGATATTGTTTGCGGAGATGTTTTTATTGTTCAAGGTCAATCCAATGCAGAAGCTCCATCTTATAATGGTAGCTCAAGTGGATATGAAAGTGATTTTATTAGAGTTTATGCAAATGGTAATTCTAGCTCCAGTAGTATAATAAATAACAATCAATGGTATTACGGTCAAGGAGATGGAAATTCAGGCACAAATGGAAATACAGGACAATGGGGGCTTGTGCTAGCAAAAAAATTAGTGGACGAATTAAATGTTCCTATTGCCATATTTAATGGAGCTCATGGAGGTCAACCAATATCGTTTTTTCAAAGACCAGAAAATTATGAATCTTCCACAAATTCAAATTATGGTAGGCTTTACTACAGGTTAAATAAATCAGGCTTAAATTCTTTCGTAAGGGGAGTTTTGTGGTCCCAAGGAGAAGCAGATTCTTTCTCGGGCGGATTAAGTACAGAACAATACAAAAGTGAGTTTGAAAATTTAGTTGGCTTTTGGCAAGAAGATTATCCAAATATAGAACAGTATTATATATTTCAAACTAGAGACTGTGATTGTGGCACATCAGAATCTGGTAGAATAAAAATTAAAGAAGCACAGAGGCAATTAGCTATAAATAATAATATTTCTGTTATGCCTACAACTGGAATGACAGTTCATTCTGATAACTGCCACTATCCATTTAATAATGGCTATGAAAAGTTTGGAACTAGAATATTTAAGCCTGTATTGGAAACTATCTATGGATTTAATTATAGTGAAGAAATTAATGCTCCCATGGTAACAGATATACAAATTTCTAGCTCTAATGCCTTAAAAATAATTATTACCACGGATGCAATTTCTCTCATGGCAAATACTCAAGACACTGAAACATTACTACAAAAAGTTTCTAATGATTTTGTGTTAACTAACGCTAATGATGTATCCATAATAGGTGTTGAAGTTATTAATAATACTATCGAGTTATTACTAAATGGAGACCCTGGATCCGATGCTGAAATTTCCTTATTAGGTCGTTATGATGATTTAGAAGACAATATAACTAATACTTCAGGAATTGAATTAGTTTGTTTTGGCAATTACTGTATTTCTGGGGATTGTAATCAGTCCACAGGTGGGGTTGCCGTAGATCAAGACAAAAAGCCAGCTGTCATATTTGTTGAAGACGGAGACCAAAATGTTTTTAATGGAAAAGTTTATAGATCTTCTGTAAGTGGAGCTGCTAGAAGCGGAAATGGAAACTCCAATGATGCTTTCGCTAATCAAGGAGATTGGAGTGTAGATTTAGTGATTTCAGAACGAACTCCTGAAAATGCTGCTCAAAACTTTGGTGGATTTACAGAATCTGGACATCCACTATATACTGGTGGTGATGGAAACTGGTCAACTATAAGTGAAGGAATGGGAGCTGCTGGATGGGGATCTTTTGCTGCTAACGCTTACAACAGAGCCGCTGGTCTTGGAGGGGTTGCCTTAGGGTTTAACACACTTTCTGGACCTCAAGTTGGAGCTGCTGGTGGAATTGATGGAGGAAACGTAGGACAATTTTCTGCAGGATGGGGGTCGAGAGCTATTGGTAATATCTCTACCGCAACTGGATTTAGAAATACTGCTAGTGGATCTTCATCTGTAGCTTTAGGAAACTACAATTATGCAACCGGAGATGCTACTATAGCAGTTGGAAAAGAGAATTGGGCTGAAGGAGCTAGTACAGTAGCTATTGGCTATAAAAATCATGCTGCTGGAGCAGGGTCTGTTGCTTTAGGACAAGAAAATATTGCTTGGGGAACTACAAACTTTACTTCTGGTTATCAAAATATTGCAGGGGACATAAATGCTAATGTTGGAGCGGCTGGAAGTGCTACAGCAATAGGTCTTCAAACTGTTGCGTCCGGCAGAAGTTCCTTTAGTGCAAATAAAAACACTTCGGCAATTAATCAAGCATCAGCTGCTCTTGGATTATCTACTACATCAGATAACTTTGGAATGCTTGCAATCGGAGTAAATAATGAAACAGGCATTGGGGACACTTCAATTGACCCAAATGATTATGGAGGATATTATTATGCGGATGGAGAGTATACAGGATCAAATCCTGGAGTTGCATTTGTAATTGGAAATGGAGATGTTAATACTTCTAATGGTCTTGCTGGCGCAAATCCATCGAATGCATTTGTAATAAGTTATGATGGTAATGCTACGCTCTCAAATAATTTAACTATAAATTCTGATGTAAGATTAAAATCTAACATAGTTAGTTTAGGCAGCACTTTATCTAGACTTTTATTAATTGATGGAAAAAGTTATACTATGAAGTCGAACGAATCCATTTCTAAAATTGGATTACTAGCGCAAGAAGTTCAATCTGTTTTTCCTGAATTAGTAAAAACAGCAAATAATTCTGATGGGACATTGTCTATCAATTATCAAGGAATGGTTCCTATTTTACTTAATGCTATTAAAGAACAACAAGCTCAAATTGATGAACTTAAAGCTTTAATTAAAAAATAAATGAGATTTCTAATATTTAGCTTTAGTTTTTTTATAATATTTAGCTTTAGTGCTAAAGGATTTGATGAAAGCGATCACTTTGATGTCAATTTAGATTTTGAGACTCGCACATCAATTTTAGTATCCAAAATGTCCTTAAAAGAAAAGATATCTCAGTTAGGAAACAATGCCCCTGCTATTCCAAGATTGGGAGTTTTAGAGTATAACTGGTGGAACGAATGTCTTCATGGAGTTGCTAGGGCCGGAACCGCAACAGTTTTTCCTCAAGCGATTGGAATGGCCGCAACATTTAATACTAATTTAGTAAATAATGTTGCAGTAGCTATAAGCGATGAAGCTCGAGCAAAACATCACGAGGCAATTAGAAATAAAGACTACAGTCAATATAAAGGACTTACATTTTGGTCTCCAAATATTAATATTTTTAGAGACCCAAGATGGGGCCGAGGACATGAAACCTATGGAGAAGACCCCTACTTAACTGGACAAATTGGAGCTCAATTTGTTAAAGGCCTGCAAGGAAATGATCCAAAATATCTAAAATTAATAGCAACAGCTAAACATTTTGCTGTGCATAGTGGCCCAGAATCCGAAAGACATTTTTTTAATGCTAATGTAAATGACAGAGATTTGTGGGAGACCTACTTGCCTGCATTTAAAGATTTAGTTGACGCTAATGTTTATTCAGTAATGGGTGCATATAATAGAGTTAATGGAGAGTCCGCTAGTGCAAGTAAATACTTATTACAAGATATTCTTCGTGATAAATGGGGGTTTAAAGGCTATGTAGTTTCCGATTGTGGAGCAATTAATGATATTCATGCAAACCATAAAATAGTAAAAACGGCTGAAGAATCTGCCGCTCTTGGAGTAATAACTGGATGTGATTTAAATTGCGGTGGTATATATCAAAATCATCTTCTAGAATCGGTTACTTTAGGATTAATTTCAGAAGAAGAAATTGATGTTGCGGTTTATCGTTTATTTCTAGCGAGAATGAAATTGGGAATGTTTGATCCACCTGAAATTGTTTCTTATGCACAAATCCCTTTTTCTGTCAATAACAGTGAAAAACATGATGAGTTGTCATTAAAAACTGCTCTTAATTCAATGACGCTTTTAAAAAATAGTGGAGTGTTACCTATTAACCCAAATAATATCAAGAAAATAGCAGTTGTTGGCCCAAATGCAGATAATATAAACGCATTACTTGGAAATTACCATGGCACTCCTTCAAAGCCAGTGACATTTATAAAAGGTTTAAATGATTATGTTGGTAAAAGAGCTGAAATAACTTACTCGAAGGGTGTAGATTTAGTAAAAAATGGAGCTGACGGGTTAAACTCATTAAATAATTCAATTCTTAACGATGTTAAAAAAGCTGATTTAGCAATTTTTGTGGGAGGGCTTGATGCTACCTGGGAAGGGGAAGAAATGCCCGGAGGAATTAATGTCGATGGGTTTTATAATGGGGACAGAACAAGAATTGAGATGCCTGAAATTCAACAAAATGCAATTAAGGCCATGATTGATACTGGGACCCCTGTTGTATTAGTTTTAATGGCTGGAAGTTCAATCGCATTAAACGGATTAGAAAAAGAATTAGAAGCTATTTTAATGGCGTGGTATCCAGGTCAAAGAGGTGGTAACGCTATAGCTAGTGTTTTATTTGGAAATTACAACCCCGGTGGAAAATTACCTGTAACTTTTTATAGTTCAACATCTGAATTACCAGATTTTAAAGACTATAACATGCAAGCTGGAAAAGGGTTTACTTACCGATACTACAAAGGAGAGGCTCTTTACCCATTTGGCCATGGGTTAAGCTATACTAGTTTTAAATATTCTAAACTAAAAGCTAACAAATCTAGTATAAATGAAAAAGAAAATTTTAAAATCTCATTTAAGATTAAAAACAGCGGTGTTTACAAAGGAGATGAAGTTGTTCAGGTTTATATAAAAGATCTTAATTCGAAACTTAAAATGCCAATTAAACAATTAAAAGGCTTTAAGCGTATCTCATTAAACAAAGGAGATGAAAAAATAATTGAATTTGAATTTAACCCTATAAACGACCTTCGTTATTATGATCCTGTTAAACAAAAATATGTAGTTGATAAAGGTAGTTTTGAAATTCAAGTAGGGTCTTCAAGTCAAGATATTCGATTAAAGAAAATAATATATGTTGATTAAAATGAAAGTTCCATTTATAAAATATTTAGTAAAACAAGTATTATTAATTTCCTTCATTTTAATAGCAATACTTTCAAATCAGACTAAAGTGTATAGTCAAAGCATCAATATAAACGAGGCGTTAATAAACACTAAAATTGACAGCATAATTTCAATCCTAACTTTGGAAGAAAAAATTGCAATGTGCCATGCTCAATCCAAATTTAGTTCACCAGGTGTTCCAAGACTTGGAATCCCTGAATTATGGATGTCTGACGGTCCTCATGGAATTCGACCAGAAATGAATTGGGATAATTGGGACTATGCAAATTGGACAAATGATTATGTAACTGCATTTCCAGCTTTAACATGCTTGGCTGCGACTTTTAATCCAGATTTATCTAAGCAGTACGGAGTTAGTTTAGGGGAAGAGGCTAGGTATAGAAAAAAGGATGTTCTACTTGGTCCTGGTGTTAACATTTATAGAACTCCACTAAATGGTAGAAATTTTGAATATTTAGGTGAGGATCCTTTCTTGGCCTCAGTAATGGTAGTTCCATATATTCATGGAGTTCAGCAAAATGGAGTTGCAGCTTGTGTAAAACACTATGCTCTGAACAACCAAGAGCACTGGAGGGGTCATATAAATGTAGAAGTGAGCGACAGGGCTTTGCATGAGATTTATTTACCAGCCTTCAAAGCAGCGATAATAGAAGGTCAATCTTGGTCCATAATGGGTGCTTATAATAAATTTAGAGGGGAGCATTGTTGTCATAATCAAATTCTATTAAATGTTATTTTAAAAAATAAATGGGCGTTTGATGGGGTTGTGGTTTCCGATTGGGCAGGGACACATGATTCTAATCAAGCAATATATAATGGATTAGATATTGAAATGGGAACTCCATCCAACAAAAATGTTTCCAAAAGATATCCTTACAATAATAATTTTTTAGGTCTTAGTTTTTTAGAAAAAATAAACACTGGAGAAGTAAAAGAAGAACTTTTAAATGATAAAGTGAAAAGGATTCTTCGATTAATGTACAGAACAACCTTAAATAAAAACCGTCCATTTGGTAGTATCAATAATATGGCACATTCCAACACAGCTTATAAAGTTGCAACTGAAGGAATAGTTTTGTTAAAAAATGAAGACAATCTTTTACCAATAGATATTTATAAAAAACTAAACATAGCCATTATTGGTGAAAATGCTGTAAGGTCGATGACTATTGGGGGTGGATCTTCAGAATTAAAAGTAGCTTATGAAATTTCTCCTATTGATGGATTAAAAAAACATTTTAAAAATGCAAACTTTAGATTTTCATCTGGCTATAACTCTAATGCAAATGAAGCTGAAAACTACATATTAAATAACGAGGCATTGTCTATTGCAAAAGAAGCTGATATTGTTTTTTTTATTGGTGGTTTAAACAAAAACTCTTCTCAAGACTCTGAAGGTTCTGATAGACAACAATATAATCTTCCCTATAGTCAAGATTATTTAATAGATTCTATTGCTAAAGTTAACAAAAATATAGCAGTTATTTTAATTAGCGGAAATGCGATAAGCATGCCGTGGTTATCGAATGTGAAAACGGTTCTGCAATCTTGGTATCTTGGGAGTGAGGCTGGTAATGCCATGGCATCAATTATAAGTGGAGAAGTTAATCCCTCTGGAAAGTTACCATTCACATTTCCAAAAAAATTAATGGATAACGGAGCCCATTATTATGGGGAGCTCTCCTATCCAGGAAACGGCGAAACTCAATTTTATAAAGAAGATATTTTAGTAGGTTATCGTTGGCACGATACAAAAAAGATAAAACCTAATTTTGCTTTTGGACACGGACTTTCATACGCTTCTTTTGATTTGTTTGGAATAAATTCAAACAAAAAATCTTACTCAATAGCAGACACAATTAAAATAAGTTGTGAAATAAAAAATACTGGAAAAGTAAAGGGTTCTGAAGTTGTTCAAGTTTATGTAGGTAAAAAGAATTCTAAAGTAAAAAGAGCTCTAAAGGAGTTAAAAGGATTTAAAAAAATATCTGTATTAAAAGGAGAGTCTAAAAAAATTGAAATTAAAATTGATGTAAATAAACTTGCCTTTTATGATGAAAAAAAATCTGATTGGAGTATTGAAAAAGGTGAATATGTAATTTATGTAGGCAATGCCTCTGATAATATTTCAAAAGAATTAAAAATCACGATTATATAACTAATTTTTAATCAAAAATCAATTTATAATAACCCCATCAGCTAAGAAAGATATTTTGTATTCTGGTTCATTGATTTTTTCAATTTCTTCAATTGATTTATTGGCATCTTCTGCGTAATGTCTAAGAAGGTCAACGCTAATTGTGTCTTTCTTTGCTATTCCTTGCATAACAACTCTATTGTTTTCCTGCCCTTGTGTTGGTACAAAAAATCCGTAATCTTTAAATCTAACCAAAATTGTGTCCTGATCTACTCTCACATTCATCCAACATCCTTTTTTTGGACATGTTGACAAAATAGTTCCTTCTATTTTAGTTTCAACTTCAGCTTGATTTTCAGTTAAATTTTTAACCTTTACAAAGTCACTAATATTATTTAATGTGATTTTTTCTCCGTAAAAGTTTAGTTCTTTAGTTTGGCTTTCATTACAAGATAAAAATGAAAGAAAAAATATAACTGCTATCAATTTATTCATCTGAAATATTTTATTTTAATTTCAAATATAATTAAACTAAATTACGTTGGTAAAAAAGTTTTTATGAAAAATATATTTCTTCTAACTATTTGCTGTTTACTAATGTCTTGTAATGATTCCGAAAAAGAAAACAGTATAATCGGAGATCATTTTGGCGAAAATTATCTTGAGACTGGAATGATTTATTTTAATCAAATTTGGGGACAAGAAAATTCTGGCTACAACAGGCCTGTTTACATTAACGTTCCTTCTTCAAATTCTGGACCCCATAATATTATTATTGTTTTACATGGCGGTGGCGGTAATGCACAGCAATTTATTAATTCATTTAATTATTTAGAAAATCACATTATTGTAGCTCCACAAGGATATGGTGGAAGTTGGAATGTCGGTCTTGAGCAGTCTTTTGCTCCAGATGTTGATTTTATTAAGGAAATAATAAATCATGTTCGAACTTTTGAAAATGTCCAGCCAGAAAACATTACAATTCTTGGAAAGTCTAATGGAAGTGCTTTAGTAAATAGGCTAACAATTGAGTTAGATGATTCCTATTTTACTAATGCTATTTCTATTGTTTCACCGTTAAATTCTCTTCAATATAGGTTCGGCTCTTTTTGGTATAATAGTACTGGAAATAATAATTATGATATGCAAATAGCACCTGGAAATGGTAAAAGAATTCTTTGTATTAGTGGAACCGAAGATAATTTAATTCCCTATTATGGAGGTATTGGTGTAAATGGCTATAATTTTTTAAATGCTCAATTTAGCACTTTCGTTTTTGCTCAAAATATGGGTTTTCAAGGTGCGCAGCTAGATGATAATCAAGGGGTTGAATATGCTGCTAATGTAATCAAGTATAGTTATTTGGATGGTGATGTTGTCCATTATAAATTCATTGGAGCGGGACATATGATAACTAATCTTTCTGAGCCTATTCGAGACTTTTTAATAAATTAAGATCATTTTCTGTTGAGAGAAAATAATAATAACTAATAATTATTTGCGTTATCTTTACCAAAAATTAATACAATATATACATAATGAGAAAGCTAATTTTTATTTCAGCGCTATTACTTGTAGTTGCCTGCCAAGACCAATCAAAAATGGACCCAAATATTAACCCATTCTTTCAATCATGGGACACTGCCTATGAGGTTCCTCCTTTTATGGATATTAAAGACGAGCATTATATGCCTGCATATGAAAAAGGAATGGAAGAAAATCTCTCAGAGATAGATGTAATTGTAAACAATTCAGAAGCTCCAACTTTTAGCAACACAATTGAAGAACTTGAAAGGACTGGAAAACTTCTTGGCAAAGTTTCACGTGTTTTTTCTAATTTAGCAAGCTCAAATACAAACCCTCAACTACAAGAACTACAGCGTGAATTGAGCCCAATGCTTTCGGCTCACTACGATAAAATTTCACTAAACGAAGAATTATTTAAGCGTGTTGAGACTATATGGCAAGAAAAAGACGCTATTGATTTAACAAGTGAACAACGTAAGTTGTTAGAAGATACTAGAAAACAATTCGTTCGAAGTGGCGCGTTGATGAGTGAGGAGCAAAAAAAGCAAATCACAAAAATTAATTCTGAGTTATCTGGGCTATCAACTTCTTTTGGCCAAAATCTTTTAGCAGAAACAAATGGCTTTGAACTTATTCTTGAAAAGTCAGATCTTGATGGTTTATCTGATGGAATCATTGCTGCAGCTTCTGATGCCGCATCTCAGAAAATGGAAAAAGTAGAAACAAAAGAAGAAGAAGAAAAATATAAAGATAAGTTTGTATTTACTCCTCACAGAAGTAGTATGTATCCTTTCTTAACAGAATCTACACGTCGCGACTTAAGAGAGCAGCTTTATAATTCATATGTAATGCGCGGAGATAATAATAATGAAACTGACAATAAAGATATTGCTGCGCAAATAGCAAAGTTAAGAGCAGAACGAGCAGAGATTATGGGCTATAAATCACACGCTCATTTTGTATTAGATAACAACATGCTTAAGACACCAGAGGAAGTTTATGACCTCCTAACAAAGCTTTGGAAGCCAGCTGTTAAAAGAGCTAAAGTAGAAATTGCGGATATGCAAGCAGTTGCAAATGCAGAAGGCAAAACTTTTGAAGTTGCGGCTTGGGATTGGTGGCACTATTCTGAAAAAGTTCGTAAAGAAAAATATAATCTTGATGAGTCTGCAATCAAACCATACTTATCTCTAGACAATGTTCTTGAAGGAGTCTTTAGTACGACAAATAAGCTTTGGGGGTTAAGTTTTACAGAGATTTTTGACATAGACCTGTATCATCCTGATGCTCGAGTTTGGAAAGTTACAGATAAGGACGGTAGTCATTTAGGAGTTTTTATTGGGGACTACTTTACTCGATCAAATAAACGTGGAGGAGCCTGGATGAGCAGCTTTAAAGGCCAATCTAATTTAGATGGAAGAGAGCGTCCTATCATTGTAAATGTTTGCAACTTCCCAGCACCAGTTGGAGATAATCCAGCCTTATTAAGCTTTGACAATGTAGTTACATTGTTTCACGAATTTGGACATGCTATGCACGGCACATTAACAGATGTTACCTATGGAAGTATGGCAGGAACTTCTGGGCCAAGAGATTTTATCGAATTACCATCGCAGCTATTAGAACACTGGGCAAGTGAGCCTGAGGTCTTGAAATCATTTGCTACACATTACGAGACTGGTGAGCCAATTCCTGATGACTTAATTAACAAACTATTAAATGCTTCTAAATTTAATCAAGGCTTTATCAATACAGAATACTTGGCAGCTTCATTATTAGATATGGACTGGCATTCAATTTCTGCTAAGCAAGCCCAACAATTAGACGCAAATAAATTTGAATCAGAATCTCTTAGAAAGTATGGTTTATTAGATGAAATTGCGCCAAGATATAGAACAACTTATTTTGCTCACATATTCTCAGGAGGATATTCTTCTGGATATTACAGCTATGTTCACGCAGCTGTACTTGATTCAGATGCCTTTGAAGCTTTTAAAGAAGCTGGTGATGTTTTTGATGCAGAACTATCTTCAAGATTAAGAGAAACGATATATTCTAAAGGCTCTACAGAAGATGCAATGGACTTGTTTGTAAACTTTAGAGGAAGGAAAGCTGTCATCGAACCGCTATTAAAAGTTAGAGGGTTAGACGGATCTAATTAAATTGAATGAGTCTTTTTTAGTACTTTTTCTGTAACATTACTCTGTGTTTATGAGAATTTATGTGATCATTATTTTTTGTTTTTTGTTTTGTGGAAGTTTAACTGCCTACTCGCATAATCCTGAGGATTTTGTTATTGCTGAAATAGAGCGAGGACAAATGAATTTTGAAAACGAAGAAATCGCAGCAGAGTATGGCGCAGCTCTAAAAAGACAAAGGGCTCGCCGTTTGGCAGCAATGCCTCTTTACAAAAAATTCTATATTTTCGTGAAAGCAGGTTTTGAGCATATAATTCCTCAAGGGCTTGATCACATCCTTTTTGTCTTAGGTTTATTTTTCTCGTGCATAACTTTTCGCTCATTATTATGGCAAGTAACAGCGTTTACAGTTGCCCATAGTATTACATTAGTGCTAGCTGCCCAAGGACTTGTTCAAATTCGTGGAGATATTGTTGAGATAATAATTGCACTGTCAATAGTCTGGATTGCTATAGAAAACTGTTTATATAAAGAACCTAGTAAATGGAGGTATTTAATTGTTTTTAGTTTTGGTTTACTTCATGGGCTTGGTTTTGCCGCACTACTAACACAGTACGGACTTCCAAAAGAAAATTTTATTTCATTATTATTGGCTTTTAATATAGGTGTAGAGTTTGGGCAATTAGCTGTTTTACTTATTGCTTTCCTTCTAATAAAATTAATTTTAAGAAAAAATTGGTATAGTAATCAGATTAAAATTCCAGCTTCAATAATAATTGCCTTAGTTGGGCTATTTTGGTTTGTTGAACGAATTTTTCAATTTTAAATATTTAGAATAAATGATGGAAATTAACATTGAGATTATTGGTTTAATTGCAGCTGTATTCACTACTTCATCTTTTTTTCCACAGGTAATAAAGATTTGGAAGACAAAACAAACTAAAGACATTTCTACAGCAATGTATATTGCAATGATGATAGGGACTTGCTTTTGGCTAACCTATGGAATACTAATAAGTAGCTTTGCCATTATCGTTGCAAATATTGTTTCTGGACTACTAGTTTTATTTGTGCTGATATTCAAATTAGTCAATAGAAACCCCTGATAGTTAAAAGGTTATTTAAATTTATAAGCTTATTAACTAATAATGAGAGTTTTATATTTAGTATTCAATTATATTTATTGAACTTTAAAAACAACTTTTATGAATTACTATTTACATGTTTTACAAAACTTTAAAAACTTTTCTGGAAGGGCCAGAAGAAAAGAATATTGGATGTATACTTTAATTTATATACCAATATTATTTTTAGCAATGTTTGCTGATAATGCATTAGGTACTACTTTTCAAATGGATGTAATGGGGCAAGCAGTTGACGTTGGTTATGGATGGGTATACGTAATTACTGGTCTATTACACTTTTTACCTTCTTTATCTGTAGTAGTTAGAAGACTTCACGATGTAGGAAAATCAGGATGGTTTTATTTAATCATATTTATCCCTTTAGTAGGTTTTATTTGGATGCTAGTTTTAAGCTGAAAGTTAAAAGTTTATTTACTGACTGGATTCTAACGGAAATGTTGGAGAAAATAAATATGGCGCAGATCCAAAAGCCTAACTTATCAAAAATTAATTAATATTTTAACAAAAAAAAGCCATCTATATAGATGGCTTTTTTGTTTATATCAACCTAAAATAATTTAGGGGATTGTTTTTTTATGTTGATTAAAGTTTAAATATAATCCCTAAAGTTGGGCTAGCCCATCTGTTAGCAATTTCACCTTCCCAACCTATTTGCATCGCTGAATTATCGCCAGACTTTGCATAAGATAAAATATTAGCAAGACCAAAGTCTATAATAATATTTTCAGTCATGAAGTAATTTAAACCAAATCCTGCACCTAATGAAGTCATTCCGTCATCGAAACTGTCTCCACTATCGAAGGATAAACCTAAACTAAAATACATTTTGTTTCTATCGTTTAAGTCCATGAAATAATTTCTAGCTCCTAACGTAATGTTAGTGTCAGACATCTTATTTCCATCAACTTCCATGCTTTCTAATCCAATAGCGACTCCAACAGCCCACTTATCAGATATAAAAGTTGCGATAGCTGGTGCAATTTCAGATCCGCTAGTTTCAATACCATCGATTTCTGAAGAACCAAATGTAACAGCTCCACCTAAAACCCAGTCACCCTTAGCAAAACCATAACTAGCTTCGTCTTGAGCCTGAATAGCAGGAACTGAAATAAACAATAATGTAATAAAAAGTAATAAATTTTTCATAATAATAGTTTTTAAAATTAATAGTTTAAGTTACAAATATAATAAAAAATAAGAATATCACAATTATATGACATTTAATATGTGTTATTCACATTTAAATGTTGTTAATTTTAACTATAATACTGTTATTAACAATTGTTTATAACCCTGGTTAATAACACATTACAATTGTTTTTCTTGTGCTTAAATGAAACAGGATTATTCTTTAATAAAAACATGTAAAAATTACATAAAGCTCAAAAAAACAGTATTTTAATACTACAGAATTATTGCATAAGCACCTTTAAGTCATAATATTTATCTATAATGTAATTATTATGTATGCGATAATTTGAAATTACCTATCTTTATTGATGCTAATTAATTAATATTCTAATATGCCTAGATATCATAAATTAGGAGAGATTCCTCTCAAAAGACACACTGCATTTAAAGACAAAAAAGGCAACTTTTATTACGAAGAGTTATTTGGGACAATCGGCTTTGAAGGGATGTCATCATTGATGTACCACACCCAAAGACCCACACAGGTTAAAGAAATATTAAACTCTTATGACGTTTCTCCAAAAATATCTGTTGCCAAGAACATGAAAGCCTTGAAGCTTGACGGATTTAAAGCAGACCCTCATGATGATTACCTTGAAAGTAGAAAATGCATTCTAACCAACTCAGACTGCCAAATTATTGTGGCTGCGCCAAAGAAATCACTGACCGAGTACTTTTATAAAAACACAGACTCTGACGAAGTAATATTTGTACACAAAGGTTCTGGCAAACTTAGGACAATGCTTGGGAATATTGAGTTTAAGTATGGAGACTACCTAGTTATTCCCAGAGGTATAATTTATCAGATAGAATTTAAAGACCAAGACAATCGTCTTTTTATTGTAGAATCAAAAAGTCCAATATATACACCAAAAAGATATAGAAATTGGTTTGGACAACACGTTGAGGGTGCTCCATATTGTGAAAGAGATCTTCACCCTCCCTTCGAGCTTGAAACACATAATGAAAATGGGGATTTTTTAATTAAAGTGAAAAAACAAAACATGATTCATGAATATATTTATGCTGCTCACCCATTTAGTGTGGTAGGCTGGGACGGATATAACTTTCCATATAAATTTTCTATACATGATTTTGAGCCAATAACTGGTAAAATTCACCAACCACCCCCGGTTCATCAAACATTTGAAACTAACAAGTTTGTTATTTGTTCTTTTGTTCCTAGACTTTATGATTACCACCCAAACTCAGTGCCTGCGCCATACAATCATAGCAATATAGACTCGGATGAAGTAATCTATTATGTGGATGGAGATTTTATGAGCAGAAATGATATTAACAAAGGTAGCATCACCCTACACCCTGCTGGGATTCCTCACGGACCTCACCCAGGCGCTATGGAAAAAAGTATTGGCAAAAAAGAAACTTTTGAACTTGCTGTTATGGTTGACACATTTAGTCCTTTAATGGTGACTGAAGAGGCTGTCAATATGACGGAGGGATCGTACCACACTTCATGGTTAAATAAAAAATAAAACAATAACAAAATGGAACCAGCTAAAAGTATAGATGAATTACAAAACTTTAATTTTGAAATTAAAAAAATATTTGATGATGCGCAAGATTTTCTTCCGATCATGGGGACAGATTATATAGAACTATATGTAGGTAACGCAAAACAAAGTGCTCATTATTACAAGACTGCATTCGGATTTCAGTCTGAAGCTTATGCTGGACTTGAAACTGGAAAAAAAGACATAGCTTCTTACGTACTAAAACAAGGAAAAATAAGATTAGTCTTAACAACTTCAATGCAAAAAGGAAGTGATGTTAACAAGCACGTGGACAATCATGGAGATGCGGTAAAAATCATAGCATTACACGTTGAAGACGCAACTAAAGCTTTTAACGAAACCGTTAAAAGAGGTGCAAAGCCATATTTAAAACCAGTAAAAGAAGAAGATGAAAATGGGGTTATAATTAAGTCAGGAATTTACACATACGGAGAAACTGTACACCTTTTTATAGAAAGAAAAAATTACTCTGGTGTATTTTTGCCAGGATATAGAAAATGGGCTTCGCATTACAACCCAAAAAACATAGGGTTAAAATACATTGATCATGTTGTTGGAAATGTTGATTGGGATGAGATGAATATTTGGTGCAAATTCTACCAAGAAGTTATGGGGTTTGCTCAAATAATATCATTTGATGACAAAGATATATCTACAGAGTTTACTGCCCTTATGAGTAAGGTAATGAGTAATGGTAACGGTAGAATAAAATTTCCGATAAACGAACCTGCGGATGGGCTTAAAAAATCTCAAATTGAAGAGTATTTAGACTTTTATAATGGACCGGGAGTGCAGCACCTTGCATTAGCGACTGATAATATTGCTGAGACTGTTAAAGAAATGAAAAACAGGGGTGTAGAATTCTTGTATGTCCCAGAAACATATTACGATGACTTACTAGAAAGAGTTGGAGAGATAGACGAAGACTTAAACACATTAAAAGAACATGGAATTCTTATTGACAGAGACGAAGAAGGTTATTTATTACAAATTTTTACAAAACCAGTTTTAGACAGACCTACCATGTTCTTTGAGATTATTCAAAGAAAAGGCGCTCAATCATTTGGCAAAGGCAATTTCAAAGCTCTTTTTTCTGCAATTGAAAGAGAGCAAAAAAATAGAGGCACCTTGTAATTTACTATTAATAAAACATATTTGGAACTCAATAGCGTAACAAAAAAACTACCAAAGTATTTACATAAGTTTATTGTCAAACAACCTTATGAAGAATACACTGCTCAAAATCAAGCAGTTTGGAGGTATGTTATGAGGCTAAATATTAACTCATTAAAGAAAATTGCTCATAACTGCTATATAGACGGTCTAAACAAAACAGGAATTGATGTTGACTTAATTCCTGAGATGGAGGGAATGAATAGAATTCTTAAAGATATTGGTTGGGCCGCAGTTGCTGTAGATGGCTTTATTCCACCAAATGCATTTATGGAGTTTCAATCTTATAACGTTTTAGTTATTTCTTCTGAAATTAGAACAATAGACCATATAAAATACACCCCAGCTCCAGATATAATCCATGAAGCAGCTGGTCATGCGCCAATTATTGCGAATCAAGAGTATTCAGAATATCTAAGAAGATTGGGTGAAGTAGGCAGCAAAGCAATTTCTTCACCAAAAGACGATGAAATGTATGAAGCTGTTAGGCTTTTATCTATACTAAAAGAAAATCCAAACTCCAGCAAAGAAGATGTTGATGACGCTAACCGTAATGTTAACCGATTGCAAAATGAAATGAGCGAGCTTTCGGAGATGGCTAAAATTAGAAATCTCCACTGGTGGACAGTTGAATATGGTTTGATTGGAGATATTGATAACCCAAAAATATATGGAGCAGGACTACTTTCATCTATTGAAGAAAGTCAAGCCTGTCTTAAGAAAAGTGTAAAAAAAATTCCCTACTCAATTGATACTGCAAATATAAACTTTGATATTACAAACACTCAACCTCAACTATTTGTAATTCCAGATTTTTCAAAACTAAGTTTTGTTTTGGAGGAATTTGCAAACACAATGGCCGTTAGAATGGGGGGGCTAACAGGCCTTCAAAAATTGATTGATTCAAAAAAAATGGGGGCAATTGAATTAAGCACAGGTATTCAAATTTCGGGACATTTTACTAATATGATTCAAAAAAATGGAATCCCTGCTTATTTTAACACTAGAGGTGAAACAGCTATTTCCATAAATGGCAATGAGTTAATCGGTCATAGTAAAGAATCTCACTCTGATGGTTTTGGAAGTCCAATCGGAAATCTAGATGGCATAAACATTTCCATTGAAGACATGACACCAAAAGATTTAGAAGTCTATGGAATAATTGAAGGCAAGGTGACAACCCTTAATTTTGAAAGTGGTATAAAAGTAAAAGGAAAAATTATCACTGGTAAAAGAGATTTGCAGGGTAAAATAATTTTAATTTCTTTTGAAAATTGTTTGGTAACTTTTTTAAATCAAATATTGTTTGAGCCAAGCTCAGGTATTTATCATATGGCTGTAGGGAAAAGTATAAAATCAGCTTTTGCTGGACCGGCATCACCAGAGTCCTTTAACGATGTTTACTCAATTTCAGATAAAAAAACTAGTAAGATAGTTTATTCTAAATCTGAACAATATTTACATGCCCTTTATGACAAAGTGAGAGATCTAAGGACTAATAAGTCATCAAATCAAGAACTTATGTCAAAAATATTTGATGAAATACAAACAAAATATCCAAACGAGTGGCTAATTTTATTAGAGCTATTCGAACTAACTCATATAGGCAACACAGAATTAGGAGATAAAATACATACACAACTTACCAAACTAAAAGAAAACAAAGATCTTGAACAATTAATTTGCGACGGATTAGAATTAATTAAAAAATAATGATTTATGCAAACTTGGATTAAAATTGATAAAAACTCTGATTTTAGTATATATAACTTGCCATTTGGAGTTTACTCAACTGAAAGTAAAAATAAAAGAATTGGAATAGCAATTGGAGATATGGTTTTAAACCTGGAAGGCATCAACAAATTAGGAGTTTTTAATGGACTAAACATAAGCTCAAATGTGTTTGTCTCAAACTACCTAAATGATTTTATTTCTTTAGGAAAAAAAACTACAGTTAAGGTAAGAGAAATTGTCCAAAAAGAGCTTTGTGATGCCTCTTCTGTCTTAAGAAATGACAACACTATCTTTATAAAACAAAAGGACGTTACTATGCATATGCCAGTAAAAATTGGTGATTATACAGATTTTTACTCTAGTATTGAGCATGCAACTAATATAGGCACAATGTTTAGAGACCCTAAAAACGCACTATTACCTAATTGGAAACACCTTCCTGTAGGGTACCATGGTAGAGCTTCTTCAATTATTCTAAGTGGCCAAAACATATATAGGCCAAAAGGTCAAGTAATGCTAATTGATAATACATCTCCATCTTTTCAAGAATCATCGAGAGTGGATTTTGAATTAGAAATGGGGTTTATAATTGGCAAGAGCACTAATTTAGGAGAGTCCGTATCAGCTGAAGAAGCTGAAAATTTTATTTTCGGAAAAGTATTGTTCAATGATTGGTCGGCTAGAGATATTCAGAAATGGGAATATGTTCCTTTAGGGCCCTTTTTAGCCAAAAGTTTTGCCTCGTCTATTTCTCCTTGGGTCGTAACACTAGAAGCTCTAGAACCATTTAAAACTAACGGACCAATACAAGACCCCGAAGTTCTTCCTCACTTAGCCACAAAAGGTGCAAAGAATTATGACATAAACTTAGAAGTTTTAATACAACCTGAGAAAGAAAATGAAAAAATCGTTAGTAAGTCAAATTTTAAATTCATGTACTGGAACATGTGTCAACAAGTAGCTCACCATACAAGTAATGGATGTAATATGAACATAGGAGACATGATGGCCTCAGGAACTATAAGTGGAAAAGATCCAGACTCTTACGGATCAATGTTAGAATTATCATGGGCTGGATCAAAACCAGTTAGTCTTAATAATGGTGATTTTAGGAAGTTTATAGAAGACAATGACACGGTGATAATGAGAGGGTATTGTCAAAAAGAATCTATTAGGGTTGGTTTTGGTGAAGTAAAAACTAAATTGTTAAAATCTCTTTAAATTATTATGATGAAAAATATAAAATCGATAGATCCGATTAACCTGGAGGTCAAAGAACTTCACAAAATACTTTTATCTTCTGTCGCGCCCAGGCCTATTGCATTTGCAAGTACAGTAGATAGCAATGGAAATGTAAACTTAAGTCCATTTAGTTACTTTAATGTTTTTAGCTCAAACCCTCCCATCTTAATTTTTTCTCCCTCCAGAAGAGTTCGAGACAACACTACCAAGCACACGCTAGAAAATGCTAAGCAGACTAAAGAAGTGGTGATTAACGTCGTTAACTTTCCAATTGTAGAGCAAATGTCAAAATCTAGTATAGAGTATGAAAAAGGAGTTAATGAATTTATTGAAACGGGGCTAACTCAAGTTAAATCTGTGTTAGTTAAGCCGCCAAGAGTTTTGGAGTCACCTATCTCATTTGAGTGTAATGTACAAGACATTGTTTCTCTAGGTGAATCTGGAGGAGCTGGTCAATTAATTATAGCTAAAGTTGTTCAGATTCATATAGACAAAAAATTCTTGGATAAAAATGGTGATATTGACAGCGAAAAGTTAGATTTAGTGGCGAGAATGGGTGGGGACTGGTACACTAGATCAACTAAAGAAAGCATGTTTAAAATTCCTAAACCTTAAAATTGGAAGAAAAAATTAGATTAATTTGGGACTTTAGAGG
>CAXYEG010000006.1:0-32934 GCA_964275995.1 uncultured Flavobacteriaceae bacterium | reverse complement strand
AGTTGATGATGCATACGGAGACAGAAACTTGATTTGTAGTTGCGCTCCAATAGAATCGTACACAGAGTAATTGTTTGAAAAAAAATACTTAGATTGTAGATTGAATTAATCTATAAAACTATTTCAAAATTATATTATGAATGTAAAAATTACAGGCACTGGAAGTTATATACCTAATGTTCTCAAAAAAAATGAGGATTTTAGTAACCATATATTTTATAATGCAGATGGCTCTAAGGTTGAATCTGAGATTGGTAGTGTAATAGATAAACTAAAAGAAATTACAGGAGTAAAGGAGAGAAGGTATGCAGATGACAATTTAAATTCATCTGATCTTGGATATTTAGCAGCAGATAAGGCAATAAAAGATGCTGATATTGATAAAGAAACGATTGATTATATAATTGTTGCCCATAATTTCGGAGATGTTAAACCAACTTCAGACCAAAGTGATATGCTTCCATGTCTAGCTGCTAGGGTAAAACATTTATTAAAAATAAAAAACCCAAAATGTGTAGCTTATGATATCTTATTTGGATGTCCAGGCTGGGTCGAAGGAGTTATTCAAGCCAATAGTTTTATAAAGTCTGGTATAGCAAAAAAATGCTTGGTAATAGGGTCAGAAACTCTTTCAAGAGTAGTTGACAAATTTGATAGAGATTCTATGATTTATGCAGATGGAGCTGGAGCTACTATATTAGAATCTTCAAAAGATGGTTTGGGAATAATTTCACATGAATCTGCATCATATACAACTGATGAAATTTATTACTTATTTTTTGGAGAATCGTACAATGCTAAAAGTGGAAATGATTCTAGATTCATAAAAATGCATGGAAGAAAAATTTATGAATTTGCATTAACTAATGTTCCAGCTGCTATGAAAAGTTGCTTAGATAAGAGTGATTATAAAATTGAAGATTTAAAGAAAATATTTATCCATCAAGCAAATGAAAAAATGGATGAAGCTATAATAAAACGATTTTACAGGTTATACAAAATGCAAGTTCCTGAAAATATAATGCCAATGAATATTCACAAACTTGGCAATAGTTCTGTAGCAACAGTACCAACATTATTTGATCTTGTGAGAAAAGACAAATTAAAACCCCATAATTTAACTAAAGGTGACATTATAATGTTTGCTAGTGTTGGGGCTGGAATGCACATAAACGCTATCGTATATCAATACTAATGTATAAAAATAATTACCCCCATAAAAGATATAGAATTACATTAGAATTTCTAAAAAAATATATTGATACAAATGAAGAAATTTTAGACCTAGGTGTTTCAAACCCATTTTCTAAAATGATGAAAGAGAACAATTATATTGTTTCTAATACTCACGGAGAAGACTTAGATATAGAGTTTAGCTCAGTTCACAAATCAAATGCTACTACTGTAACAGCATTTGAAATATTTGAACACCTAGTTGCTCCTTTTAATGTATTAAAAGAAATTAAAGCTGATAAATTAATCGCTAGTATACCATTAAAATTATGGTTTTCAAGTGCCTATAAAAACCCTAATGACAAATGGGATAGACATTATCACGAATTTGAAGATTGGCAATTTGATTGGCTTCTTGAGAAATCAGGTTGGGAAATAGTTTCCAGAAAAAAGTGGACTAATCCAACAAAAAAAATAGGATTTAGACCAATTTTAAGATTATTTTTTCCACGATATTATATGGTTTATGCAGTAAGAAAACCTAAAGAAATATCTTGGAGTGAAAAAAGAGCTAATAATGAAGAAACATATTCTAAAGAATTTGATAAACTTTAATAATTAGCTAATTTACATTTAACAACAGAGTTATGAATGTATATATTATAATCCCTTTTCATAATGAAGAAAAGTATATAGAGTCAACTATAAAATCAATTGTTGAACAATCATACCCTATAAAAAAATTACTTCTTGTTAATGATAATTCAAATGACCAAAGTTCTTCAAAAATTGATAGTTACTTAAAACAGTATGACTGGATCAGTAAGCTAGATATTGATTCAAATAATAAGCATTTACCAGGAAAAAAAGTAATAAATGCATTTAATCAAGGATTAAAGAGTTTAGACTCTAATTATGACATAATATGTAAATTTGATGCAGATATAATTCTTCCTAAAAATTATCTAGAAAAAATAATATTAGAATACAATAAAGACCCCTCTGTTGGAATGGCTTCTGGCATTTTATATGTTAAAAAAAATGATAAATGGTTATTTGAAAAAGTATCATCTAAAAAACATGTAAGAGGGCCAATTAAATCTTACAAAAAAGAATGTTTTAAACAAATTGGTGGTTTAAAAGAGTCTATTGGATGGGACACATTGGATGTTTTATTAGCAAAATACAATAAATGGAAGGTCGTAACTAATGAGAATCTAATTGTAAAGCATCTAAAACCTACAGGGTTAAATTATAATAAAAGTGCTAAATATTTACAAGGCGAAGCACTATATAAAATGAGGTTTGGTGTTGTTTTAAGTTTATTATCTGCGTTAAAAAGAGCATACAACCTAAAAAGTATAAGTTATCTGGTATTTATAAAAATAGGATATCTAATTTCTGTATTGAATTCTAAAGAGAGAATAGTTAATAAAAAAGAAGGGATATTTATACGAAAATTAATATGGAAAAATATTTTTAAAAAGGTAATTTATTAGAGTCAACATTTCCACCTGAAAGAATAACCCCAACTTTCTTTCCCTTAAATTTTTCTTTTTCTTTTAACAAGCCTGCAAAAGCCACAGCACTAGAAGGTTCTATTAAAATATTTAGTTTATCAAAAATTAATTTCATGGCATTAATAATTTCATCTTCATTAACACAAATAATTGATTTTATATAATCTAATATTATAGGAAAATTAATATCTCCTAAGTTAGTTCTTAAACCATCGGCAATTGTATCCGTCTTCAAATTATACTCAATCTTTTTAGATTTAAGGGATCTATAGGCATCATTTACATTTAGAGGCTCAACTCCTATTATTTCACATTTATTTGAATAAGCATTACAAGCAAGTGCTGAGCCTGCTATAAGTCCACCTCCTCCAATAGGGCATAGTATATAATCAAGATTAGCATGGTCTTGAATTAATTCAGAAACTACCGTAGAATTACCTAATATAACATCCAAATCATTGGACGGATGAATAAAAGTTAAATTGTATTTAGTTTGAATTTCAGTAGTAGTTTTTTCTCTATCTTCAAGGGTTGATTTACATTCGATTAAATTGTCGGTAGTTTTGATTACTGCGTTCTTTTTGAAATTTGGTGCATTTTTAGGCATTACAATATGAGAACTGATATTTTGATTTTTGGATGCTAAAGCTAATGCCTGAGCAAAATTTCCTGAGGAATGCGTAATAACGCCATTTTTTTTATCTATTTCATTTAAATTTAAAATGGCATTGGTAGCTGCTCTAAATTTAAATGAACCAGATTTTTGAAAATTTTCGCACTTAAAAACAATTTCTGAATCACAAATTAGATTAAGTTCTTTATTTTTTAAAACAGGTGTATTTATGACATATTTAGACATTGAACTTTTAACTATGTCTAAAGATTTTCTTGAAATATTCATATAATTTAAAATCTACTGTTGATTAGTATCATTATAGTCAACAAAAATATTTATCCAGATTAGTCTTGAAAAAAAGTGATTTAAAGGAGCAAGAATAATCACTAGTATAGATAAAACTGATACGATTGTTAGTGTTTCTATATCTTTATAAAGGCTTATTAGAGAGGCTCCAAAAATTATTAGAAAAACAACAGCGATACCATAACTAACATACATAGCACCAAACCAAAAACCAGGTTCAATTTCGTATTTAAATTTACAATGGTCACAATGGTCATTTGTTAAGTTATTATCTTTAAATATGTTTAGATAAGGGTTGTTTTTGTGCCAAAATTTTCCACAATGGCATTTAGGGCATTTGTTATAAAAAATACTATATGATTTAGACCCTTTCTTTATCAAATTAAATTTGCTTATACAATTAGTGTTTAATCAAACCTTTTTGATGCCTGTTTCAAAGCTTCATTGATACCAGAGGTATTAGATCCTCCTGCAGTTGCAAAGAAATCTTGTCCACCACCACTACCACTGATTAATGGAGATAGCTTTTTAATCTCTTGCCTAGCATCAAATCCTTTGGATTGAACTAGTTCTTTAGAAATATAACAAACAATATTAGCTTTTATATTATTTTCTGCCATAAAAATCATAAATAGATTCTTTTGTTCTGATCCTAATTCAAAAGACAACTTTTTAATATTAGATACATCTAAATCGACTTTTTTAACTAAAAACTTAACTCCATCTACATTTTTAAACTCACTAATTAAAGAGTCTTTTATATTGAGTAGTTTATCATTCGAAAGAGCTTCTAATTGTTTTTTTAATTTTGAATTTTCATTTTTTAATTCCGTTAGAGAAATAACAGGATTTTTAGTATTATTAAGCAGACTTCTTATTTCTGCAAGCTGATTAGTTGAATCATTGTAAAAGTCTTTCACTGCAAAGCCAGTAATCGCTTCAATTCTTCTAATACCAGAGGCAATAGCTCCTTCAGATTTAATTTTAAATTGCCATATTTCGGAAGTGTTTTTTACATGAGTACCCCCGCATAACTCTATCGAATCACCAAATTTTATTGTTCTAACGACATCTCCATATTTTTCTCCAAAAAGAGCAATTGCACCATTATCTATTGCAATCTGCATAGGAACTTCTCGATTTTCAATTAGTGAGAGTTGATTTTCTATTTTTAAATTAACAAAAGACTCGATTTTGGATAATTGATTGGCTGAAATCTTTTCATAATGAGAAAAATCAAACCTAAGGTATTTAGATTGTACTGAACTACCTTTTTGCTCAACATGCTTTCCAAGTATTTCCCTTAGAGCTTGATGTAGTAAATGAGTAGCAGAGTGGTTAGATTCCGTTCTTTTTCTCAGGTTGGAGTCAACCACTGCAGTAAATAACTCATTGATGTTTTTAGGAAGTTTTTTTACAAAATGAATTGTAATATTATTTTCTTTCTTGGTATCTAAAATGTAATTAATATCTCCGTTAGCAGACTCTAAGTGTCCTTTATCTCCTACTTGCCCACCTCCTTCAGCATAAAATGGTGTAATATTAAATACTAAATGAAACAAATCACCCTCTCTTTTAGAATTAACTTTTCTGTATTTAGTTATTCTTAATTTGGTAGTAAGAGTTTCATATCCAACAAATTCTTGTATCGGATCATCCATAAGAACTGTCCAATCTTCAGTTGAGGATTCACTAGCAGCTTTGGATCTGTTTTTTTGAATTTGTAATTCGTTATTAAAGCTTTCTATATCTAGAGATAAATTCTTTTCACTTAGTATTAAAGAAGTTAAATCAATTGGAAACCCATAGGTATCATAAAGTTCAAAAGCTTTTTTACCAGAAATAATATTACCAGATGAAGAATTAACAATTTCATCTAACAGAACAAGACCCTGGTCTAAGGTCCTCAGGAAAGATAATTCTTCTTCTTTAATAACATTTTTAATTAATTGTTTTTGGCTATTTAGTTCAGAAAAATTATCGCCCAATTTTTGACTTAAAACATTTACAAGTTTATAAATAAATGGAGTTTTCATTCCAAGAAATGAAAATCCGTACCTAACCGCTCTTCGTAAAATTCTTCTTATTACATATCCGGAACCATTATTACTTGGTAATTTACCATCTGCAATAGAAAAAGAAACAGCCCTAACATGATCTGAGACAACTCTCATTGCTATATCTGTCTTCGACGATTTACCTTCATAGTTATACCCTGTTAAAGATTCTATTTCTTGTATAATTGGTGTAAACAGGTCGGTATCATAATTTGAACTAACGCCTTGTAATACCATACATAGTCTTTCTAAACCAAGTCCAGTATCTATATGTTTATTTGGTAGGTCTTCAAGCTTACCACTAGCCTTTCTATTGTATTGCATAAAGACTAAATTCCAAATTTCTAATACCTTGGGGTGATCTTTATTTACTAGTTCTAAAGCTGAGGTTTTATCTTTCTCTTCTTGACTTCTAATATCTACATGTATTTCACTACATGGACCACAAGGTCCTTGCTCACCCATTTCCCAAAAATTATCTTTTTTATTTCCATATAAAATATGAGATTCTGGAATAATTTTCTTCCAAATATCAAGAGCTTCTTGGTCAACAGGTAAATTGTCTGAATCTTTGGACCCCTCAAAAACAGTTATGTAAAGATCATTTTTGTCAATCTTGTATACCTTTGTCAATAATTCCCAAGCCCAATTAATAGCATCTTCTTTAAAATAATCCCCAAAACTCCAATTCCCCAACATTTCAAAAAAAGTATGGTGATATGTATCATAACCAACTTCTTCTAAATCATTATGCTTTCCTGAAACTCTTAAACATTTCTGTGAGTTTGTAATTCTTTTATGTTTTGAAGTAGAGTTTTCTAAAAAAAACTCTTTAAATGGAACCATCCCTGAATTAACAAACATTAAAGTAGGGGTCATTTTTAACAACCAATGAAGATGATGTGCTAACCTGATGAGACTTCGATTTAAAAAAATCAACGAAGTTTTTTCTTACTAGATTCGAGTCCATTATTTATACTAGGTTATACGTTATTTTATTAAAGTGCAAAACAATTTATATCTTTGTGGGTTATTAGTTATAAACTAATACAAAAATATAATTTTTTTAGACATGTCTAAGTTAAAATATTATTACGACTCTGAATCACTTTCTTATCGCAAAATAGAGAGAAAAAAAAGTGATGTTATCCAATACATATTAATTTATTTATTTGGATCAGCATTCTTGAGCGTATTTTTTATTTTTTTAACAAGTACATATTTTGAATCCCCCAAAGAGAAAGCTTTAAGCAGGGAGTTAGAAAATTTAACATTACAATATGATATCCTAAATAAAAAAATTGGAGATGCTCAAATGGTATTATCTAACATTGAAGAAAGAGATAACGCTATATATAGAATTTATTTTGAGTCTAGTCCTATTTCAGAGGATAAAAGAAAAGCAGGTTTTGGAGGTGTAAACAGATACAAAAAATATGATGGATATGACTATTCGGAACTAATAAAAGAAAGTAATAGAAATGTAGATATCTTACAAAAAAGAATAATTGTTCAATCTAAATCTCTTGATGAAATAACCAAATTAGCACTAGAAAAAGAAAAATTTCTTCAAGCAATTCCTGCTATACAGCCAGTAAATAATGACGAGCTGACTAGAATAGCATCTGGATATGGAACAAGAACAGATCCGTTTACTAAGGCAAAAAAATTTCACTATGGAATGGATTTTACAGCACCAAGGGGAACGCCAGTATATGCAACAGGTGATGGAGTTATAAAAAGAGTAGACAGTAGATCTACTGGCTACGGGAAACACATTAGAATAGATCATGGGTATGGTTATACAAGTCTGTATGCGCACTTATACAAATACAATGTTAAGAAATGGCAAAAAGTTAAACGTGGTGATTTGATTGGTTATGTAGGAAGTACAGGAAGATCTCAGGCACCTCATCTTCATTACGAAATTTTCAAAGACAAAGGCAGAATCAACCCAGTTAATTTCTATTATGGAAATTTAACCGCTAAGGAATTTGATGAATTACTTAAGCAAACATCTTTAGTTAATCAATCCTTAGACTAATGAATGTCGAATTACCTGAAAAAAGATATTACTCCATAGGTGAAGTAGCAAGAGCTTTCGAAGTAAACACTTCATTAATACGTTTTTGGGAAAAAGAATTCAAGACTCTTAGTCCCAAAAAAAGTGCAAATGGCAAAAGAAAATACACTTCAGATGATATTGTTATCATAAAACAAATCTTTTTTTTACTCAAAGAAAAAGGGTACACTATTGAGGGGGCAAAAACCTACATAAAAGAGGCTAAAAAAAAGCCAATGAATAGTTTTGAAATTATTGAAAAACTAAATGAAATAAAAAGTAGGTTGCTTAAAATAAAAAAGGAACTATAAATTTATTTTTTTCTCATATAAATATCTATTGGCACTCCATTGAAATCAAAGTGTTCTCTTAGCTTATTTTCTAAAAACCTTTTATATGGCTCTTTAATGTATTGAGGTAAATTACAAAAAAATGCAAACTGGGGTTGTGGGGTTGGAAGCTGAGTAATAAACTTAATTTTTACATATTTTGCTTTGTAAGCTGGTGGTGGGTAATTTTTTATTATTGGTAAAAGAATATCGTTCAACTTACTTGTTTTTA
Source organism: uncultured Flavobacteriaceae bacterium (assembly GCA_964275995.1). Taxonomy (GTDB): domain Bacteria; phylum Bacteroidota; class Bacteroidia; order Flavobacteriales; family Flavobacteriaceae; genus SGZJ01. The sequence goes on along the minus strand of CAXYEG010000006.1, from coordinate 24,639 downwards.
TCTTTTTAGACCTGTTTTTATATACTTCAACTGCAGTTTCTATTGCCTTAAAAAGTCTCTGTTTTGTTAAACTTGAGATAAAAACAATTGGCACATCTATAAATGGCTCAGTTTCTTTACGAATCATTTTTTCGTAATCTTTCAATGATTGGTTATCTTTTTCTACTAGATCCCATTTATTAACAACAATTACAATTCCCTTTTTATTTCTTTCAGCTAACCAAAAAATATTTCTTACTTGACCATCAAAACCTCTTGTAGCATCTAATAGTAAAATACATACATCTGAATGTTCGATAGCTCTAACACTTCGCATTACGGAATAAAACTCAAGATCCTCTTTTACTTTAGATTTTCTTCTAATACCAGCAGTATCAACAAGATTAAATTCAAATCCAAATCTATTATATTTCGTGTCAATTGAATCTCTTGTAGTACCAGCTATATCGGTAACTATATATCTTTCCTCTCCAATTAATGCATTAATGAATGAAGATTTACCTGCGTTTGGTCTTCCAACTACTGCAAACCTTGGTAAATCATTTACTTCTTCAGGTTCATCAGAAAAATTTTCTACAAGTGCATCTAATAAATCTCCTGTTCCTGAACCATTAATACTAGCTATAGTGAAATACTTCCCTAATCCAAGTTCATAAAATTCAACAGCATTATTAGATCTAGCTGAATTATCTACCTTGTTTACAACAAGAAATACAGGTTTATTAACTTTTCTAAGTAGTTTTGCTACTTCTTCATCCATCGAAGTTACACCTGACTCTACATCTACCATAAAAATAATTGAATCGGCTTCATCGATTGCTAATTCTACTTGCTTATCAATTTCGGATTCGAAGACATCATCACTTCCAACAACATAGCCTCCGGTATCAATTAGAGAAAACTCTTTTCCGTTCCAATCACTCTTTCCGTAGTGTCTATCTCTAGTTACTCCACTAATAGCATCTACTATAGCTTCACGCCTTTGGACAAGTCTATTAAAGAATGTTGATTTACCTACATTTGGTCTACCTACTATTGCAACTATATTACTCATATCATTAAAATGAATGCAAATGTAACGCTAAAACTAGGATTTAACATAAAAAAAAAGTTGATTAATAAATTAATCAACTTTTTTTTAAAATAAATTATATAAAGATTATTTCATTTTTGTAGACATTTCAGCATTTAACTCAGCTGTTTCAATGGTAATTCCCCATTTTTCTATGGAAGCATAATAAGCAGCTCTGTCATTATCGTAGGTTCTCCATCCAAACATTTTGTTATACTCATCAATATAATCAACATCAGGATTTGTCATTTCACCCATTCCTTCAGCATGACTATTAAATGGGACAACTTCCATAACTTTATAGCTCTCACCTCCTGTAACTAACATAAATAATCCGCTAATACCAGAATAACCCAGCTCTTTTTGAAGTTTTGAATTATTTCTCCAAAAAGAAAAGAAATCAGTTCTTTTATCAGGTTTGATAGTAAATGTTGTCATTTCAACAAATCTTGCTGGTGGTAAATCATTATCCCAATTTTGACAAAGTCCTTTCATTCTCCACCATCTAACATTTCCATCCATATTATCGACATACGGCATAACATTTTTATTCCAATATGCTAATTCTGCATTGTTATCTTCATCAAATGCTGAAGAATCTCTGTTTCCCATCACTCTCATATACTTTCCCTGGTCCTGACCAGTAATAATTTGGTAGGTAGCCATAGAAGTTTCAGCAGTTGCGTTAAATTTATCTGTCTTTTTAGCAACTCCTGCTTCAAACTCAGCATTCATGCCTGTTTTTGCTTCCCATTTATTAGTTTGCCAATATTCTCTGTCAGGATTAGTTTGAGAAAAAGTGAATAATGGAATTAGTAATAATAATAATAATTTTTTCATTTTATAGTTTTTTATAGTTAATAATAATATTAATACCTTTTAGCAGTATTAAGTGTGTAATTTCTAATATGCTCTACTGTACCTCGATTTTTATAGTATTGTTCCCATTCTTTACTTAATAATTCTTTCATATTTCTTCTGGTAACAATTAAATCACTCCAGTTTTTCGCAGTAACAACAACCCAATGTGAAGCTCCTTCATAACCCCCAATTTCATAACTTCCAAATCCAATCTCTCCAGTTAATGTAGGAGACATTTCGCTAACTAACTTATCATGAGCTGCTTTAAATGCACTAGGATCGCTTGCCTTAAATTCATAAACCTGGGCATACTTATAGTCATCATTATCACCAACCCAACTGATTACATTTCCAGATGAACTATGAGTCCATTTTTCTATGTGATTATTTAGTTTGTGAGAAAAAACAGTCCACTTGTCTCCATTAGATAAAGAATCAGATCTTCCCCAATTTGCAGGATCTCCGTAAAGAACAATTCGATGTGTAGAAATTTCATTTCCAATATTCATGGCTTGAATATTGATACCACCTGATTTAAACTCGGCGTCTCCCCAAAATTCATCAGTTAACGCTAGTATGGCTGTTTGCGCCCCTCTTTTGGCCTCAAATTGAAATTCCATAAATGCATTTTGAGAAAAAGAAAAAGTAGTAACAAAAAATAATAAGTAAATTAATTTTTTCATTTTTATAGTTTTTTATAGTTAGTATGATTATCAATTTATACTTAAAAACAAAAATGAATTTGAACTAATAGGAATTAAAATTTTAAAAAACAAAAAAAATGTTTTAATTATTGTAACCAAACCTTCTTAGTTGGTTTTGATTACTTCTCCAGTTTTTATTGACTTTAACATAAAGTTCAATATGAATTTGCTTGCCAAAAAAGGCTTCTAAATCACGTCGAGCCGAAGTACCTACTCTTTTTAATGCAACTCCTTTGTGGCCAATAACAATCCCCTTTTGACTTTCTCTTTCTACCATAATAACCGATCTAATTTTGATTATCTTATCTTCTTCAAAAAACTCTTCTGTTAAAATTTCTACAGAGTACGGAATTTCTTTTTTGTAGTATTTAAGGATTTTTTCTCTGACAATTTCATTTACAAAAAATCTCTCTGGCTTATCGGTTAATTGATCTTTAGGATAAAAAGCTGGAGATTCTGGTAATAGCTGTACAATTCTATCAAAGACTTCTTTTATTTGAAAGTTTTTTAAGGCAGAAACAGGATATATTTCAGCATTTGGAACTTTCTCTTTCCACATAAGCGCATACTCTTCTAATTCTTCCTGATTAGAAATGTCAATTTTATTAATAAGAAGTAAAACTGGTATTTTAGAATTGATAATCTTCTCAAAGAACTTCTCATCCTTAAGATCCTTCTCACCAATTTCAACCATATATACAAGCACATCTGCATCATCAAGAGCTGCTTTTACAAAGTCCATCATTGAAGATTGAAGTTCATAAGCAGGTTTAATTATCCCTGGTGTATCGGAGATTACCATTTGAAAATCTTCACCATTAACTATCCCAAGTATCCTATGTCTTGTGGTTTGAGCTTTTGAAGTTATAATAGAAAGCTTTTCACCAACAAATGAATTCATTAGAGTAGATTTTCCAACATTTGGATTTCCAATAATATTTACAAAACCTGCTTTATGCATTATTATTTTTTTTCAAAGATACTTTTATAAATTGTAACTATTAGAAATAAGTTGCTCTTAAAATAGAAGAATAAAATATGAAGTCACTAAACAATATAAGTCATTTTTTATAGCAAATGAAGATGCTTTTATAATAAATCATCTTTTTTAAAGAAATAAATGAAAATCTATTAACAGACATTGGGATATCTGGTATTTGTTTTTGCTATTAAAAAACATCTAAGATATATAATTTATTACTTTTGTAAAATGAGAAATAAAATACTATTGTTAGGTTCAGGAGAACTTGGAAAAGAGGTAGTAATTGCGATGCAAAGGTTAGGACAATATGTAATAGCTGTTGACAATTATGAAAATGCTCCTGCAATGCATGTTGCACATAAGTTTGAGGTTATTGATATGTTAGACGGAGAAGAATTAGATAAAATTATAGCAAAACATAAACCAGATTTTATAGTTCCTGAAGTTGAAATTATTAGAACAGAACGTTTTTATGAATATGAAAAACAAGGTTATACAGTAATACCTTCTGCAAAAGCAGCAAATTTTACTATGAACAGAAAATCAATCAGAGATTTAGCTGCGATAGATTTAGATATGAAAACTGCAAAATACAGATATGCAAAATCCTACAATGAACTTGTAGAAGGAGTGAAATATACTGGAATGCCTTGTGTTGTCAAACCTCTTATGTCATCATCTGGAAAAGGACAATCTGTAATAAAAAATGAATTGGATATTAAAAAAGCATGGAATGAAGCAATAAGGGGGTCAAGAGGAGATTTAATGGAGGTTATTGTAGAAGAGTTTATATCTTTTGATTATGAAATTACCCTTCTAACTCTTACTCAAAATAATAACAACACTTTATTCTGCCCCCCTATTGGGCATAGACAAGAAAGAGGAGATTACCAAGAAAGTTGGCAGCCAATGAAAATGGAAGATAGTCACTTAAAAACCGCGCAGCTGATGGCTAATAAAGTAACTAAAGCCCTGGGGGGAAGTGGGATTTGGGGAGTTGAATTTTTTATTGGTAAAAATGGTGTATACTTTTCTGAGCTATCCCCTAGACCTCACGATACCGGAATGGTAACTTTAGGTGGAACTCAAAACTTTTCAGAATTTGAACTACATGCAAGGGCTATTTTAGGAATTCCTGTAATGGAAATACCTCTTATTAGAAATGGCGCATCTGCAGTTGTTCTCTCTGATAAAGAAAGTAGTGATTTTCCAATAATATCAGGACTGAAAGAAGCTGCAAAATATAAAAACACAGACTTTAAGATATTTGGTAAACCAACAACTAGGAAATATAGAAGAATGGCAGTTGCTTTAGCCTACGGAAATGATGAGACCCCAATATTAATTGAAAAAGCAAAAAATGTTGCTTCAAAAATAAAGATTGACTAAGCAGAGTTTCTACTAGCGTTAATATTGCCAAATAAAGATCTTGTTACAATCTTATCATAAATAATAATTTCATCTTTATTTTTTATAGGATCTTTTTTTAATTCCTGTAACTTCTTTAAAGCATGTTGCTGTATAGTTAGTAATGGTAACACAATTGACTCTCTAGCTTCTATCGATAATTTTCCAGCTGGTTCTTCCTTCATTAATTTTCTAGATCCCGTTAATTTGTAAAGCATTTCTAGGGTCGTATTATACTCATTAAAAATGATATTCCAAAAATCTCCGTATACTTTATCTTTAGACATATACTTAGTAAGATTTAAAAAAGATTTAGAAAGTGACATCATACTATTTTCAATTAATGTCTTAAAAAAATTAGACTCTCTATATAGTTTCTTTACTTTACTTAACTCTCCTAAATCATGATAGTGCTTGATAGCATGACCTACTCCAAAGAAGCCAGGTACATTTTGTTTTAGTTGACCCCAGGAACCAACAAAAGGAATTGCTCTTAAATCAGAGAAAACTAATTTATCATCTGAATTTCTCTTTGAAGGCCTGCTACCTACATTTGTTTTTGAATAATATTTTAAAGTACTCATATGCTCTAGATATGAAAGAAATTTAGGATGATTTTTAAACTTTACATATGCATCGTAACTTATCTTAGATAAATTATTCATTGTTTCATAACAATCCTTAGATATTGTTAAGTCAGTCTCATTTAATTTATTCAAAATACCAGAGCTCATAAGTTGTTCAATATTATATTTTGAAGAGTCTAAGGTTCCAAAATTAGAACTTATTGTTTGTCCTTGGACAGTCAGCTGAACTTCTTTAGACTCGATGCTAGGTCCTAAAGAGGCATAAAACTTATGTGTTTTCCCACCACCTCTAGCTGGTGGCCCTCCTCTTCCGTCAAAAAATATAACATCTACATTATATTTTCTAGAAATACTAGTAAGCATTTGCTTTGCCTTATAAATAGCCCAATTAGCCATTAAATATCCTCCATCTTTTGTGCCGTCAGAAAAACCTAACATAATGTTTTGTTTAAGTTTCCTTTTTTGTAAATGAGCTAGATAAGTTGGGTTTGTGTATAAACTTTTCATTACATCCGAGGCATTTTCTAAATCTTCAATTGTTTCAAATAAAGGGCATATGTCAATAGTTAACTCTTTATCAAAAGCCACTAACTTTAGCATTGCAAAAAGCTGCATCACATTCAATGCTGTTTTGTTATTACTTATTATATATCTGTTGGCAGCTTTTTCTCCATTTGTGGTTTGGATTTTTTTAATTGCCTTAATAGTATTTAAAGTGTTCAACACTAATTTGTCAGAAAAATTTGAAAGGTCTATACATCCTTTTACTTTCGATAAGCACTGAATTTGTTCAGATTCAATAAGTTCAAAGTAATTATTTGGAAAAAGATTTAATTTGTTTTTAATTGAAGTTTTAACTATTTCATTAAACACATTGTTATGCACCCTACTGTCTTGTCTAATATCCATCGTTGCAAAATGAGAACCAAATAGTTTTACTTTATTTATCAAACTATCCACTAAGTTCAAGTATAAAGACTGGTGGTCCTTAATGATTATTAGTTTGATTTCCTGTAAACTATCCATTAGATATTTTGATGAAAATGTGTTTTTAGGGTTTCTTAAAAAGATATATTTATGAAGTTTATCTTGAATGTTAATTAACTTATCTTCAACTCCTTTAAAGGTTAGTCTTCTCTTTAATTCTCTAATATCTTTATAATAATTTTTTATAATAGTTATTTTTAACCTTTCAGCGACTTGTAATGTAATTTCAGGCGTAACAAATGGATTTCCATCTCTATCGCCCCCAGGCCAAAAGCCTACGCTCATTAAATTATTACTAAAATCTTTATTGTTGAAGATATTTTCTTTAATATAATTATAAGTATTTCCAAATGAGTGATAAAAAACATTTTCCAAATACCATATAAGACTTACTGCTTCATCAAATGGAGTTGGCTTTTTAGATTTAAAAAAAGACGTTTTTGCTAATTGAGTAAGGTAATTTTTAATTTCAAGTAGTTTATTATTCTTTATAGCCTCTGTTAGATCAGTTATAATAGCTAGTACATTATCTGGGTAAAATTGTGTTGGATGAGCAGTTAATACAATTTTAACATTAAAATTTTCTATGTATTTTTTTAATTCTTGAATTTTGTCATCCGTTATAGCAGACTCTTTCAAGTTTCTAATAGTACCTACTCCATGCATATTATTAACTATTGGGAAAGAAGCATCTTCAATAGCATCAAATAGAACAACTTGTCTTTCTATATATTGAATAAACCTAAATAAAAGATTAATCTGACTCTTTTTAGATCTTCTGGCTTGGTACTTTACAAAAAACTCTTCGATAATTTCAGATGGATTATTACCATTTTTGAATCCTCTGACACAAGTTTCATGAAATAGCGGAAGCAATACACCTGTTTTATTAATGCGATCAAATGGTAGTGTCAAAAATATACTATTGTAAATTTGAAATTTTGAAAGCACACTTTCTTTAAATCTAATAACTTTTGGTTTTCCCGACATTTAAATTATAATTTGAAACAAAATTAATACAAATAGGCATCTTTATGTGTTATAATATTAATAATAGTTAAATATTTTTAGCTTTAATTCTTTGTATCAATGTTAAAAAAAATATTTAATTTAAAAAAATGGCTTAGAAATAAATTCCTAAGCCATTTTAACCACTATTAACAAAACAAACTAATTATTAAATCATTTTCTTTTTCTCTCACCTGCATAGGCGATAGAACCATGCTCAGATTCATCTAGGCCAGCAATTTCTACTTCTTCAGAAACTCTGAGTCCAATAGTCTTTTTAAGAACGCCAAAAACTAAGAATGCCAAAACAGTAGCCCATATTGCATAGGCTAAGACTCCGATAGCTTGTGCACCTAACTGTGAAGCTCCTCCACCATTAAAAAGGCCAATACCAGTGTCTCCATCAACGCCCCAAAGACCAATAACTAAAGTTCCCCAAACACCGGCTACTCCATGAACAGAAGCTGCACCAATAGCGTCGTCTATCTTCAACTTCTTCTCAATAAATTCAATAGAAAATACAACTATTACACCACCAACTAAACCAGCAAATACAGAACCAACTGCAGTCATATTTCCACATCCAGCAGTAATACTTACAAGTCCTGCTAATGCTCCATTTAATGTTTGAACTAGGTTAGGTTTACCATACCATATCCAAGTTGTAACTAAAGCACCTAAGGCACCAGCAGCAGCAGCTAAATTGGTAAATAATACAACATTCGAAGCGCCTATAGCATCAGGTCCACCCCATGCTAATTGAGATCCACCATTGAAACCAAACCATCCTAACCAAAGTATAAAAACTCCAAGAGTTGCTAAAATTTGATTATGGCCAGGGAAAGGAATAACTTTTCCATCAACAAATTTTCCAATTCTTGGACCAACCATATAAGCTCCAACAAGAGCGGCCCAACCACCTACAGAATGAACTATAGAAGATCCGGCAAAATCTATAAATTGAGCTGGCATAAACGAAGCTGTGTTTAAGAATCCATTATTCCACTCCCAACCACCTGCAATGGGATAAATGAAGGCCGTCATTACAACTGTAAATATTGCATAAGTAGAATATTTGGTTCTTCCAGCTATTGCACCTGAAACAATTGTTGCAGCTGTAGCAGCAAACATTGTTTGGAAGAACAAATCTGCTCCTTCCCCTTGCATTATACCACTCCAAAAGAAATAACCATTTTCTGAATTTCCATACATTAATGAGTACCCAACTAGCCAATACGTTAAAGATCCAACTGTAATATCTAACAAATTTTTCATGGCAATATTAACTGCATTTTTAGATCTAGTCATACCTGACTCAACTAATGTAAAACCTGCTTGCATGAAAAAGACTAAAATACCAGCAATTAGCATCCAAAGCATTCCCATATCACCATACAAATCACTTTTTACAGCATCAACTACAGCGGTAACATCTTCAGACGTCACCACATCAATAACTTCAGACACAGCGGAAACAGATTCTTGAAGTAAATATTTAAAAAATAATAATGTGTTATACATAATTTTAATGTTTAAGGTTAATATTAGAAACTAGCGCCGAATACTATAAAGGCATCAGTTGTATCAGGGTTATAAACAAAAGAACCAAATACAGGTAAAGAATAATCCTCTGTAATTTTAATTTCTTTTGAAGTTCCAATCGAGACATTACACACAGTAAAATCGCCATCTAAAGTATATACTTCATTTCCACCACCAATAGCTACATCAAGAGATCCTAAAGAAAAACCAGTTTCAATGTATAAATCTTCTGTCTCAGTAAAATAACCAACTGTCATTCCAACAGGGCCTAGATCAAAGCCTGTACTAAACTCGTATCCCTCAACTCCAAAGAAGTCATCTGGAATTATAGAAGCACTAGCATCTCCAGGGAATGTATAGTTAGTAAGAGTAAGTGAAGCAAATCCTAAATCGTAAGAAATATAAAGATCTAATTCAGATCCTCCATCATTACCAGAAAGTGCAAAACTTCCCCAAGCACCGATTTCAAAATCACCAGTAGAGTAAGATAGTGTAGGTTGAATATGTCCCGAGTCTCCAAATTGGGTTCCTCTCCAAACATAACGGCTAACAACGTCTGCACTTATTTCCTGTCCAAATGAACTAAAGACTGAAATAAATGAGACAAACAAAAATGTAAATAATTTCTTCATAAGTATTCTATTATAGATTAATATGATTTTAAATCTATGTTAAAAAAAAAGATTAATTATTATAAAAATCAGGCAAAATAAAATTTTTATGAAAACAATAAAAACAAACACGTGAAAATAAAAAAAATTAAAAAAAGGATGTCTAAAATTAAAAAATTGATAATTTATAATTTATCATAATATTCAATTTATTGTTAATAATTAAAAAATTTAATAAAATTTATAAAGAAAATGTATTTTTATAATTAAATTATTAAATTAAATTTATTGTATAATACCATTATCAAATCACTAAAATAGACTCATTTAAATACTAAATTCATTTAATTTGATGGACATATTTGTATAATTCATAAATATTATTTGATATTTTTTTTATAGTAATAGTTGTCTATATATTAGCTTTCCCCAACAAACTAAACAAACCAAAAAACATGTTTAAAAAACAAGGGTTATACAGACCAGAATACGAGCACGAGAATTGTGGAGCTGGATTTATATGTAATTTAAATGGTGAAAAAACGAACCAAATAATTCATGACGCTCTTGAAATTTTAATTAAACTAAAACATAGAGGCGGAGTTAGTTCAGATGGAGTTACAGGAGATGGAGCAGGACTCCTTATTGACATACCACACAGTTATTTTAAAAAAGTTTGTGAATTTGACATTCCTGAAGAAAGAAATTACGCTGTTGGAATGTTATTTATTCCTAAAAATCAAACAGGTTTTTTTAGAGACATTTTTTCAAGTGAAATTAAAAAACAAGACTTAGAAATAATTGGATGGAGAAAAGTCCCTGTTATAAGTTCTTTTTTAGGAGAAATTGCATCAAAATCAGAACCAGTAAGCGAGCAAGTATTTATTAAAAAATCAAAAAATATTTCCGAAAAGGAATTTAAAATCAAACTCTATATCGCTAGAAAAATAGCAGAACATAAAATCTACAATTCAAAAGTGACTGACTGCAATTCTTTCTATGTTAATAGCCTTTCTATTACAACTATTATTTACAAGGGAATTATAAAACCTGAAACAATCGGACTATACTTTACTGATTTACAACAACCAGAACTTGTAACAAGACTTGCTTTAGTTCACCAAAGGTTCTCAACAAACACCCTTCCCTCATGGGAACTTGCACAACCATTTAGGTTTATGTGTCAAAATGGCGAAATAAACACATTAAGAGGCAACTTAAGTAGGATGAGAGTTAGAGAAGAGATAATGCAGAGCGACGATTTTGGAGAGCATATAAAAGATCTGTTTCCAATAATTTTAAATGGAAAATCAGATTCTGCATCTATGGATATGGTTGTTGAACTTTTAACACTAACTGACAGAAGTCTTCCAGAAGTTATGATGATGATGATTCCAGAGGCATGGGAGAAACACAACAACATGAATGAGGAAAGAAAATCTTTTTACAAATATAATTCATGTATCATGGAGCCTTGGGATGGACCAGCATCAATTCCATTTACTGACGGTGATTATATTGGCGCTCTATTAGATAGAAATGGACTCAGACCCTCTAGATATACTGTAACTAAAGATGGTAGACTAATTATGTCTTCAGAAATTGGAGTAATTGAAATTCAGCCAGAAAACATATTATCTCATGGTCGTCTTGAACCAGGAAAAATGTTTTTAGTTGATATGAATAAGGGAAGAATAATAAATGATGATGAAATTAAGAATAAAATAACGACCAAAAGACCTTATGGAAAATGGCTCAAAGATCAAATGATTGAATTAAAAGACATTCCTTACATAAAAGAAAATCAATTAAAAGAATCAATTTCTTTAAAAATACGACAAAGGCTATACAACTACACCTCAGAAGATATTCAAGAGGTAATCACACCAATGGCTCAAAACTCCAAAGAAGCAATTGGATCTATGGGAAATGATGCCCCACTAGCTGTTCTTTCAGAAAAAACCCAATTAATTTATAATTATTTTAAACAATTATTTGCACAGGTAACAAACCCTCCCTTGGATGGAATAAGAGAAGAAATAGTAACAGACATTAGTCTATCTCTTGGAAATGACAAAAACTTATTTGACATTTCATCTCGTCAATGTAGAAAGTTAAAAATTCAAAATCCAGTTATTTCAAATCGAGATCTACATAAAATAAGACAAATAGACTCTAAAGGATTTAAATCTAGAACAATTAAAATTCTATATAATAAAAGCAAAGGCCTTAACGGAATTGAAGACTCTTTAGATAGAATTATTAACGAAGTCGAAAAAAGTATAGATGAAGGGTTTAATATAATTATTCTATCGGATAAAAATGCAAATAAAACAAACGCACCAATACCGGCTCTTTTAGCATGTTCTTATGTTCATCACTCGCTAAATAAAAGAAGAAAAAGATCATATTTTGACATAATAATAGAATCTGCAGAACCTAGAGAACCTCACCATTTTGCATCCTTATTTGGGTATGGAGCTAGTGCAATTAATCCGTATATGGTCAATGAAATTATTAAGGCTCAAGTTAGAGAAGGATTTATTAAGGGCTACACAGAAATAGAAGCAGTGATTAATTTTAATAAAGCCATAGGAAAAGGAATATTAAAAATCATGAATAAAATTGGTATTTCAACTCTACACTCATACAGAGGCTCGCAACTTTTCGAAATTGTTGGATTTAATTCTGAATTTTCAAAAAAATATTTTCCCTACACAACATCTAGAATTGAAGGGATTGGTCTTTATGAAATAGAAAAAGAAATATCTAAAAGATATGATTATGCATTTCCATTAAATGATGAAAAGAATAAATTAAAACTCAACATTGGTGGAGAATACAGATGGAGACGAAATGGAGAAAGACACATGTTTAATCCTACAACTGTAACCAAAATTCAACAAGCAGTAAGGTTAAATGATCAAAAAAGCTATGACGTATACGCTGACAATATAAATAAGCAGTCAGAAAGACTAATGACTATTCGTGGGTTATTTGAATTCAATAACTATAATCCTATTCCAATTGATGAAGTTGAACCGTGGACAGAAATTGTAAAAAGATTTAAAACTGGAGCTATGTCTTATGGGTCAATTTCAAAAGAAGCTCACGAAAATCTAGCAATTGCAATGAACAGGATTGGTGGTAAAAGTAATTCTGGTGAAGGTGGCGAAGACAAAAAAAGATTTGAAATAATGAAAAATGGTGATAACAAAAACTCAGCAATCAAACAAGTTGCATCTGGTAGGTTTGGAGTATCATCCAATTATCTAACCAATGCAAAAGAGATACAAATAAAAATGGCTCAAGGTGCGAAACCAGGCGAAGGTGGACAACTACCAGGTGAAAAAGTGTTTCCATGGATAGCAAAAGTAAGAAATTCTACTCCATTTGTAGGGTTAATATCTCCCCCACCTCATCATGACATATATTCGATTGAGGATTTAGCTCAACTAATTTATGATTTAAAAAATGCAAATAGAGAAGCTAGAATCAATGTTAAGCTTGTTTCTGAAGTTGGGGTTGGCACTATTGCAGCTGGAGTAGCGAAGGCGAAAGCAGATGTTGTATTAGTTTCAGGTTATGATGGTGGAACAGGAGCATCTCCATTAACTTCATTAAAACACGCAGGGTTACCGTGGGAATTAGGAATAGCAGAAGCACAACAAGCCTTAGTTTTAAATAATTTAAGAAGCAGGATTGTAGTAGAATGTGATGGCCAACTTAAAACAGGCAGAGATGTAGCGATAGCGGCACTTTTAGGTGCTGAAGAGTTTGGGTTTGCAACGGCTCCATTGGTTGCTTCAGGTTGCATAATGATGAGAAAATGCCACATGAATACCTGTCCGGTAGGAATAGCAACACAAGATAAAGAGCTTAGGAAAAACTTTAAAGGGAAACCAGAACATGTAATAAACTTCTTTTATTTCGTAGCGAATGAGCTAAGAGAAATTATGGCTCTACTTGGATTTAAGACATTGAACGATATGATAGGTCAAACACAAAAAATAAATACTTCAAAAGCAATAAATCACTACAAAGCTAAAGGTCTTGACTTTTCATCAATTTTATATCAACCATTTGATCCAAAAACAACAACATTAAGAAATATTGAAAAACAGGATCATAACCTATATAACGTATTAGACATAAAAATTGTAAAATCAGCACAAAAAGCGATTCATTATGGGATAGAAACAAACTTATCTTACAAAATTAAAAATACTGATAGATCAGTAGGCGCAATATTAAGCAATGAAATATCAAAAAAATATAAAGATGTAGGTCTACCTGACAATACAATAAATATTGATTTTAACGGATCGGCAGGACAAAGTTTTGGAGCCTTTGCTACTAATGGCATTACTTTTAAACTAGAAGGAAACACCAATGATTATTTAGGCAAAGGCTTATCTGGGGCAACAATATCAGTTAAAAAGCCTGAAAAAGCAGATTTTAAAGCAGAAGAGAACATAATAGCAGGTAACGTATGTTTATTTGGGGCAATTTCAGGAAATGTATACATAAATGGTATAGCTGGAGAAAGATTTGCGGTTAGAAATTCTGGAGCTAATACTGTAGTTGAAGGAATTGGAGATCATGGATGTGAGTACATGACCGGAGGTAAAGTAATTATATTAGGAAAAACAGGTAGAAATTTTGCGGCAGGAATGAGTGGTGGAATTGCATACATTTATGACAAAGAGAATAACTTTATAAATGGGCTATGTAATACAGAATCAATAGAGTTTGAGAATTTATCAACTGAAGATAATATTCATCTAAAACACCACATTACTGAACATGTAAAATATACAAATAGTAGCTTAGGGAAAAAACTTCTTTCAAACTGGAGGAAAGAATGTAGTCATTTTATTAAAGTAATGCCTACTGAATACAAGAAAGCACTAGAAAATATTATACAGGACAAGAAAACAACAAATAAGCTTTAATAAATGGGTAAATCAACAGGTTTTAAAGAATTTAAAAGAAAAGAAGACGGATATATTTCGGTAAAAAAAAGAATTAGAAATTATAATGAGTTCTCGGTAAAACTTGATGATAAAGACTTAAAAAACCAAGGTTCAAGATGCATGGATTGTGGAATACCATTTTGCCATAGCTCCTGCCCTCTTGGAAATTTAATACCTGATTTTAACCATATGGTACACCAAGAAGAATGGCAAAAAGCTTCATGGATCTTACATTCCACCAATAATTTTCCAGAATTTACTGGTAGACTTTGTCCTGCGCCATGTGAAAAATCTTGTGTTTTGGGTATAATTGAAGAACCGGTTTCGATTGAAAATATTGAAAAAAATATAGTTGAAAAAGGCTTTAAGAATGGTTGGATTAAACCAAAAATCCCAGCTAAAAGAACCAATTACAAAATAGCAATTATAGGTTCTGGCCCTGCAGGTCTAGCAGTAGCACAACAACTAAATAGTGTTGGTCATAATGTAATTGTATATGAAAAAGAAGACAAAATCGGTGGATTATTAAGGTATGGAATTCCAAATTTTAAATTGGAAAAAAAAATAATTGATAGAAGAGTTAATATATTAAAAAAAGAAGGGATTAAATTTATTACAAATGCCAACGTAGGTGTAAATATCAGTATATCAGAACTAGATGATTTTGATTCTATTGTATTATGTGGAGGGGCATCTGAAAAAAGAGCTTTAAATATTCCTGGAGCAAAATCTAATGGTGTAATTCAAGCAATGGACCTACTAACAAAGCAAACTAAGTCTATTTATGATAAGTCCATTAAAACACCAGAATTAAAAAATAAAAATGTTATAGTAATTGGAGGTGGAGATACAGGTTCAGATTGCGTAGGAACTGCAAATAGAAATGGAGCAAAGACAGTTGTTAATTTTGAAATAATGCCTAAACCACCGCTAAAAAGAAGTATTAAAACACCTTGGCCATATTGGCCATTACAACTTAAAAATAGTACATCACACAAAGAGGGATGTGATAGAAATTGGTTAATAAATACAAAAGAATTTATATTCGATAAAGAAAATAACCTAACCGGATTAAAAACAATACATGTTAAATGGGAGAATAAAAAAAACAATTCACCAAAGTTAACCGAAGTTGAAGGTTCCGAAAAAATATGGGATTGTGATATAGCACTACTAGCTCTTGGATTTACAGGCGCAGAATCAAGTTTAGCTAACAAGTTAGGGGTTAAAATTAATGATAGAAATAATTATCAAACAACCAATTATCAAACAAATATTCCAAAAATATTTAGCGCAGGTGATATGAGAAGGGGGCAGTCGCTAATTGTATGGGCAATCTCTGAAGGGAGAGAAGCGGCTAGAGAGGTAGATTTGTTCTTGACTGGAAAAACTTCACTAGCAACAAAAGGAAAAGGGCAACTTCCAATGGTTTAACACTATCTATCTAACAAATATTTTTTAAAAGCTAAATAGCTATCAATGTTGACAGATTCTTTTATCTTATCCATTACAGAACTAATTTGAGAAGGTATTTCTAAATTATTAGTATACAAATTGATAATCTCTGAGAATTTAGCTGGATGTGCCGTTTCTAGAATTATACATTTATGATTAGGGTGTGATTTTAAAAAATCATTGACCCCTAAATAACCAACAGCTCCATGCGGATCTGGGATATAGTTAAACTCATTGATTAATTCTTTAATACCATCTACTGTTTCATCATCAGTAAAACTACAAGTGTGTAAGTTTTCCTTGATTGAATTAAAATCATTTTTATATATATTACTTATTCTGATAAAGTTACTAGGATCTCCAACATCCATAGCATTTGAAATAGTTTGAATAGAAGGTTTCGCATCATATATTTCGGTATTTAAATATCTATTAACAACATCGTTAATATTATTTGAAGCTATAAATTTATCTATTGGCAAACCCATTTCTTTGGCTAACATACCAGCACAAATATTACCAAAATTTCCACTTGGCACAGAGTAAGCGACTTTATCTTCATTCGATAGTTTTAAATCTCTATAACTAAAAAAGAAATAAAACATTTGCGGAAGCCATCTACCAATATTGATAGAGTTTGCTGACGTTAATTTTATTTTATTTGACAAATCTTTGTCTAAGAAAGCATTTTTAACCATTGACTGGCAATCATCAAAAGTTCCATCAATTTCTAAAGCTGTTATATTCTCACCCAAAGTTGTTAACTGCTTCTCTTGCACACTAGAGACTTTTTCTTTAGGATATAATATTACTACATTTATTCCCTTTACTTTATAAAAACCACTTGCTACAGCTCCTCCAGTGTCTCCAGAGGTAGCTACTAATACTGTTAATTCAGTATCTTTTTTACTACCATTTAAAAAATAAGCAAGACATCTAGACATAAACCTAGCTCCAACATCCTTAAATGCCATCGTTGGACCATGAAATAGTTCAAGAAATGAAATTTGATTATTTAACCTTACTAGCGGAAAATCAAATGAAAGAACCTCATCAATTATTTTTCTCAAATCCGGTTCAGGAATATCTTGACCAACAAATTGATTTATACACTCGTATGCTATTTCCTGATTTGAATAATTCTCTATATTATTTATAAAATCATCTGGTAATTTATTTATTTTTTCAGGAAAATACAGACCTTTGTCAGGTGCTAAGCCTCTAATTAAAGCATCTTTAAAAGATACACTTGGTGATTTTCCGTTAAGGCTATAAAAGTTCATAAAAATCTAGTTATATAGTTACCACTCCATTAGAGCTAATTTTCGAAATATGTGTAGAGAAATTAATATTTGATTTTGAATAAATAGACTTAAAAACTAATTCAATTTCAGTAGCTAAATCATTTCCCCTAGTCAAAGCAAATATTGAAGGACCAGATCCTGAAATCGAGCAACCTAAGGCACCAGCCTCAAGAACTTTACTCTTAATTATATCAAAATGAGGGATTAATTTACTTCTATGTTCCTCAATTATATGATCATTCAATGAATTCTTAATTAAATCGTAGTCTCCAGTATGCAAGCCATGTACTAAACCTCCTAAATCAGATAGTTGTTTTGTTACATCTGATAAAGGAACCATTTTAGGTAATATTTTTCTAGACTCAGAGGTTTTTATTTCGATTTGAGGATGTAGAATTATAGCGTATAAGTCCGTAGGGGTAGGTAGTTGTAAAATATTTAGAGGATGTAAGTTTTTTATCAAGCAAAAACCTCCAAAAATTGCTGGTGCAATATTATCGGCATGCTCAGATTTACTGGCTATAAACTCACCTTTCATAGCAAACTCAGTTAACTCTAATTTGTTAAATGGTCTTCCAAGTAGCTCATTAATTGCATAAACACTTCCTGTTGCACTTGCGCCACTACTACCAATACCACTTCCAGGTTTGATTTTTTTATAAATCTCAATTTCAAAACCAAAATCTGGTTTCGCAATTTCAATAAGAGCCATTGCAGAAACAGATGCAACATTTTTATTTATATCAAAGGGTAAATCAAAACCTTCAATTCTTGTAATAACAATTCCCTTTGCTTTAGTTTTTCTAACAACCATTTCATCTCCAACACTATCTAAGGGAAATCCTAAAACATCAAAACCACAGGCAACATTTGACACTGTAGCGGGAGAAAACACTCTAATTTCATTCATAATATTTAAAAAAAATTAAGATGTCAAATCTAGACAATTATAAACATAAATTTTATGTTTTAATGGATTTAATTAACCAGAATTTTAGTAAAATTAATCTGCCCTTGTATCATGATTTTTATCAAGTATAAACCATGATTTAAATTTCCAATATTTAATTTGTCTCCATTTATTTTAGTCTGAATAATTCTCCTACCATTGATATCAAATAACTCAATAACTTTTACTCCTTGCAAAGATGATTTTATGTAAATAAAATCTGTATTGGTTGGGTTAGGGAATATTCTAACAAACATATTGTTTAATTCCACAGTAGATAGTTGCTCATCAGTTGTTAATGTACTATACCAAGAATTTCCTTCAGAGCCTACATTTCTAACACTCATTGTATTACTTGTTCTTGAAAGAATTTGGTATGTTTGATTATTTAATGCAGTATAAAAGCCTAAATTTCCGTAACTATTAAAAGTAATTGTCTCCTCACTATCGTTATCGTTACTTGTATTATATTGATCAGTATGATTTGTTAGTGGATAATTGAAATATTCATTAAACTCATTATCAGCATCATATGATACATTTCCATTGGGATCAAATGCAGCATCAATTTCAGGTTTTTTTCCAAATATTGCCTCATCTGCACCAGTGTTAACAGACAAAACTCCAGTTTCACTAAACGTCCATGTGTCATCATAAAGACCTGTATTAGATTCACTTAATGCGCTTGCAGACCACCATTCAGCTGTTATAGCCCCGCCAGGTCCAACTCCTCGGTAGTTATCAGCTTCCGCTTGAATCCTCCATGTCCCTGAAGATAAAAATTCTACCAATTCTTCATTGGAGTTATTATTTCCATTTTCAGACTCAAAATCCATCCAATTTAAATTAAAAGGAGACTGGATTACCGTCATTCTTAGAGTGTATAAACCTTCTGGCAAATATGTTGAAAATGAAATTGTTTGCCAGTTTTGCCAACCACCTGTATTAGGAGTGGATATCACCCCAATATTTTCTGTAGATGTATCATTAATTATTTCTAATTTTAATGATCCTGAACCTTCAGAAGCAACTCTAAAGCTTATTGAATAATCTCCTGAATCATTAATTGCCACAAGGTAATCGGCAAAATCTCCTTGATCTGTGTAGCCTATGTTTAAGCCACCAAAAGTGTCACTTGTTTCTTCTGTCTCTAATCCTTCTTGGTAATAGAAATCTTCGGCTTGTATCCTTCCTGGAATTAACAATCTTGTAGATAAATTATTTTCCACTGGATAATCTTGAAAACTATACAGATATTGACCTGTCTCAGAAAGTAAACCATCTCCATTGTAGCTTATTGTAATTTCATCTTGAAATGACATATAATTTTCAGTAATAACATTTATAACCTGACTATTATTAGAGTCAATTTCTACGGCTAAAATATCTGTAGATTCATCATTTAATTTAAGATCAAATAAATCCATCTCTAAGTTTTGACTTGCCAATGGATGTGTTAAAACTATTTTAATTGATTTTTCATCTTCCAAAGTATTTGCTAATAAAACTTCAAATTCAGGGTTTTCATCGTTAGATTCAAAGAATTCTAACTTACTAAGATTAAAAGAAACATCTCCTTTAATTTTTAATTTCAATTTTTGACTACCCTCAGATAGGTATACATTAGCAGTGACTCTATTTATAAAATTTGAATAACCACCACTATTGTAAAGGTTTATGTAGTCCGTAATTTCTAAATCGTCAGAGAATAACTTAATCTTTCCACCATTTTGTTCGGAAGAATATCTAGTTATAATGTCATAGAAACCAGATTGCTGTACATCTATAGTATATAATAACCATTCTCCATCTTCAACCCAGCCTATATTGTATCCGTTACTTTCACTGTCATTCGATTCTTGAATATCTACACCATCATTTCTGTAACTCCAGCCATTATTCCAAGTCGTATATTCATCAGTTGAAACCTGATATGTACCACTTATTACATCAGAATATGCATACTGTTCAGTACCTAAATCGTAATCTGTTAAATATATTACACCTGGTATTAAATTTTCTGAATAAGCAAGAGTTTCATTAGTATGTGGTTGTCTCATCATAGCATCAATAACATTACTATTGTAATGAGCATTTTCAATACGAGAGTCAGTACTAAATTGCATTAACCCTTGCATTGCATTTTCTATACTTGGCTGATTCTGTCCGTCAGCAAAATAATTTATAATCGATTGAAAATTAGAGTTTGATGAAATTGATAAAGTCGAATTTATAGACTCTGTTTTTTTCCATGGCCACCATGCCCAACCTATTTCATTATCTTCAAATAATCTAATTGCATCAGTAAACCATAAATTTGAGTTTTCCCCAGATTCTCCCATCCATAAAGGAGTATTATATTGATTTCTTATATCTAGAACCCATTGAATAGACTCTGTGTTATTATAACTCCAGTATTTGTGAAAACTATAAGCCATATTATCATCCCATGGTGGTATTAATCCAGTAAAATCATTTGCAAACCAATTTCCTTCAATAAATATGATATGATTGCTGTCATGTTCTCTAATTGCATTAGTCACTTGAACGTAAAAACTTCTTAATTCAAAATTTGCTAAATCCCAATTAGTTTCGTTTAATAAATCATAACCGCCAATCCATGGCTCATCTTTATATCTAATTGCTAATTGTTCCCAAAGGGCAATGGTCTTATTTTGATTTTCTACGCTTTCCCATAAAGAAGGATAGTTAGAATTATAATCAGAAATAGCTGCATCATATCCTTGTCCTCCAGGTGCTGCATGTAAGTCTAGAATTAAGTATAATTCATTTTGCTCACACCAATCTAAAAGCTGATCTACAATTTCGAAACCTCTATCAAGCCAAGTATTTTCACCTTCAACTGGCTCTTCTTGAATTGAAAGTGTAAAAAGATCATAATGCATAGGTAAACGAATACTGTTAAATCCCCAGCTAGCAATGGAATCTACATCTTGCTCAGTAACAAAATTGTCAAGCCATGATTCAAAAAATAATTCAGTGTTTTCACTTCCAACAAGGTTGTTTAACTTCTCCTTGAATTCATGTTGAGTATTTGCTCCGGATGAGTAATTAAACATATAAGGTTCTTGAAGCATCCAACCCCCAAGACCAGCACTACGAAGAATAATCTCATTGTTATTTTCATCTACAATGTCTTTGTCTAAAGTTCTTAAGTTTTGACTATATATAGTAGAGTAAATTAGTAGTAATAGAAATAGTGTTACCTTCCTCATTAATCTAAATTATCTAAACCGTATAAAGTTA
This sequence comes from uncultured Flavobacteriaceae bacterium, assembly GCA_964275995.1. Taxonomy (GTDB): domain Bacteria; phylum Bacteroidota; class Bacteroidia; order Flavobacteriales; family Flavobacteriaceae; genus SGZJ01. Next base: position 2,927 of record CAXYEG010000006.1, on the reverse strand, counting down.
TTTCAGAACCATGACAATATGTGTCACTACCATAATTAGCTGTGATTGATATTTTTAAATAATTAAACTCTTCAGAAATACCCTCAAGCTCAAAATCATGTCCATTAGCTGCAGAATCCATAGCAGCACCAGGAATATTTCCATCTGCATCTCTGGGATCTCCAATATCATATTGACCTAATAGTGTCCATTCTTGCCCATTATTACTAGCAAATAAGTCAAAAGATTTCATATTCTCTTCTTGATAATAATATGCAGTTACAGGCGATGGCCCATTATACCAAAATGCTCTTTGCCAAACTTTAAGTCTATGTATCTTTATCGATTTATTTAAATTAATAACAATATCTAGCGGCCAGTTCAAGGTACCTCCATTTTGATCTCTCCAAATAATAAAATAACTATTATCAGCATCAGTTGCTGCAGTATCTACAACATCATCCCAAAAATTTGTAGTTGAACCTTCCCAAGCATTTCCATTTATAGATTGATTGGAGATTAAGCTCCATGTTGACTTATCGATTACTTCCTCAAATAATGGAGCATAAACTCCTTTTTCTTCAAGATCAGTAATGTTACCATCAAAATCCTCTACTTTAGTTAAAAAAGTCAAATCATTAGCTGGAAGACCTCGAACAAATCTATTTTCAACAGGACTATTAGAAGACAATATTCTTATTTCTCTCCTCTGAACCATTTTGAATATGAACATGTACATATACAGTCTTAGACTCTATATTTTCCCATTCAATCCTAACACCTCCTAAGTCAGGAGTTATTTCAATACTTTCTTGTACTAAATAAATAAAAGATTCAAGTGGAATAAAATCAACTATTTCGGCTTGTGATGTGTTATCGTTATCATCCACTACATACAAACTAACCTCAACAGGTGAAGTTTGATTTAAACCTGAAATTTCAATTTCATTATTATGTACACTAGATACTCTAAAAACATCTACACCAAGAGTGTTTGTATATTCTGCTCTAACAAATAAAATGTCAATATCGTCAGGAAGAGTATAGGAAATAATCCCACCACCATTTGTTGGAGTTATAGACTCTATGGTTAACTTCCCAGGAGCAGTAACATCACCACTTTCTTTTTCTTCACAAGAAAATGCAAATAATAATATCGTAAATAAAGTGAATAATAGTTTTATTTCTTTTTTCATATTAATTAATTTTTTACCAACCTGGATTTTGAATTAAATTAGTATTTATAGTAAGTTCATTGATACTTATAGGGTGTAAATAATCTCTAGGACTATTAAATGATCTGTTTCCCAACATCTCTAAGTGTATAAAATCCATCTTCAGTAGTTTCATCCACAGACCAGCCTTTCACTGGTGAGTTTAAATAACCTTCAGCTAACTTCCATCTTCTTAGATCGTTATACCGATGACCTTCAAATGCAAATTCTATTAATCTCTCATGTCTAATAATATCTCTTAATCCATCTTGAGTTGTGTGCTTATTTACTGTAGCAGCAATTGCACCATCACTCCAAGCTTCTTCAACAGTGTTTATTCCTGCTCTTTCTCTAACAGCATTTAACATAGTATACACTTCCTGAGTTGGGCCATTAAATTCATTTGCTGCTTCAGCAAAATTTAAATAAAGCTCTGCTAATCTAATCATCGGCCAAGAATATTGAACTATTTTATCATAACCATCTCCTTCAGAATCCGGGTGAACTATTTTTTTAAGTGCATATCCAGTAATTAAATAATCACTTGTATTTGCAATTCTCCCATGAGTTTCCCCTTTTCTCATTTTTAGATTCCACTTACTGCCCCATGTTCTATTATACCCCCTGTCAAACCCAATATTTGCGTAAAATCTTGGCTCTCTGTTTAAATGTAGGTTAGCTGTCCTTTGAGCAAACTGTGCATAAGGATTTTGAGAAGTAGAAATATTAGAAACAGTATATCTGTTATTGTAATCAAATGTAAGGTCTTCATCAATAGGCAAACCATTTTCAGTGTAATACATCTCCACTAGATCTAAGAGTTGGGGCTACCCATTGCATGCAGCCTCAACAGATGAAGAGTTGGACTCTTCATTAAAGAGCCAGCTTGTAATTGCCACCAGTTAGTTCCTACTGGATTTGAATGACCCCAAAGGAGTTCATTATTCCATCTATCCACAATTGAATATCTAACGTCATACTGTTTTTTTACAATTTCATATTCATAATTCTCAGTATCAAAAGTTGGTGGAGTGTCAGTAAATTCATACAAAGCTGAACCTTGTTCAATAGCGGTATTTAAGGCATCTAAAGATGCATTCATGGCTAATTCCCATTTATTAATATCATAATTTTGATTAAAGAAATGTTCTCCATCTTCATTAACAAATCCTGAGTAAAAATTCACTATTTCCGTTAAATAGAGGACTAGCAGCAAATAATAAAACTCTAGACTTTAAAGATTTAGCAATAACCTGATCAACTCTACCTAAATCATTATTATTAAGAACTCTTAATGGAAGGTTAGTAATTGCTAAGTCAATCGTTTCCGTTATATATGATATACATTCATCAATTGTATTTCTTCTCACGCTGACCTGTTGATCATTTGCGGAAATCGGTAAATTCTCGTCTGTTATTGGAATAGGACCATAATACTTTAAAAGTGTAAAATGATAAAAAGCTTTTAAAAACTGAGCTTCAGCTTTCCAAGCATCTTTTTCTTCTTGAGTCATATCAACAACATTATCCATGTTTTCGATTAATGTATTACAACTTCTAATTCCTCTCCATAAAGATCCGTGACGTTCATATCCCGACCAATAACTCATCAGAGGATTAGATGATGATTGAAGACCTTTCATTAATCTTATTCCTGCTGTTTCTTTAGAAATTGGTGTCGTTAAAGCATCCGTAGCTGTAACATACGAACTATATAGGTCATCATTTTTTGGC
>CAXYEG010000005.1:0-25949 GCA_964275995.1 uncultured Flavobacteriaceae bacterium | reverse complement strand
GTTCAATGAGTTCAGGAATGTACTTAGTGAAAGTAACAGTTGAAGGACAAAGTAAAACATCTAAGTTAATCATTAGATAATTTAACTTTAACTAATAATAAAAGCCGCTCTATTAATTTAGAGCGGCTTTTTTTATTTTGAATTTTTTAAAAGGTAGATTAAATATTCTTTTTTATCGTTTACTAATTCTATTTCCACTTATAGCCTTTTGTCGACTACATTTAAATCTATTGATTTCTGGATTTCTCTTTTTTAAATGCTTTTGGCTAACTCCACTATTTACTCTTTTTCTCCATCTTTTAAAACTTGACTCTTTTAGATTAGCTCTCATTAATTTAATAACATCTTTTTCAGCTAGATTAAATTGAAATAAAATTGCTTCAAATGGAGTCCTATCTTCCCATGCCATTTCAATTATTCTATCTAACTCAACTTCTGTAAATTCAAATTTCATCAATCTGTAATTATATTAACAATATCAAAAGTATAAAATAAATTAACGTGCTACTTTTTTTTAACTAAATGTTATGACATAGTTAATTGCATCTTTTATTAATATAATTGTGGTTTATTTGTAATATGAAATATGATGTAATCATTATTGGAGGTGGAGCAGCAGGTTTTTTTTCAGCAATTAATATTGCAATTCTTAACCCAAAACTAAATATTCTTATTTTAGAAAGAGGAAAGGAAGGTTTACAAAAAGTTAAAATTTCAGGTGGTGGACGTTGTAATGTAACTCATGGGGAGTTTACACCGTCATCACTAACGCTTAGCTACCCAAGAGGAGAAAAAGAGCTTCTCGGGCCTTTTCATCAATTTATGACTGGAGATACAATGCAATGGTTTGAAGAAAGAGGTATTGAACTAAAAATTGAAGAGGATGGAAGAGTGTTTCCAGTTTCTAATAATTCACAAACAATTATAGATTGTTTTTTAAGTGAAGTAAAAAGATTAAATATTAAAGTATTGTATAATCACTCAGTGAAATCTATTTCTTTAGAAAATAATGAATGGTTATTAAATACTAATAGACAAGATTTTAATTGTTCTAAGCTTTTAGTAGCAACTGGTAGTAATCCAAAAATTTGGAATCTTATGGATCAATTAAATCATACAATAATTAACCCTGTTCCTTCCCTTTTTAGTTTTGATATTAACGATAGTAGAATCAAATCCATACCAGGAGTTGTAGTAGAAGATGTAGATATTAAAGGTGATTAACTCTAAATTATTTTCTGATGGTCCACTTTTAATTACACATAAAGGAATGAGCGCTCCATCAATTTTAAAGCTTTCCGCATTTGGAGCATTAGAATTTGAATCACTAAATTATCAGTTTGATATTTCTATTAATTTTGTAAAGATTCCTTATTTAGATTGTCTATCTGAACTTAAGCTAATTAAAAACAATATGTCAAAAAAAATGGTAGTTAACACACCTCATTTTGGAATACCTAAAAGACTTTGGAAAGAGTTGTGGTTTATTCACAGAATAGATACACAACAATATGGGCTGATTTAAATAAAAATCAATTAAATCTACTTACGACTCAGTTAACATCATCAATTTTCAAGGTCAAAGGAAAAAGTACTTTTAAAGAAGAGTTTGTGACAGCAGGGGGAGTGGATTTGAAAGAAATTAACTTTAAGACATTTGAAAGTAAAATTCATAATAATTTATTTTTTGCAGGTGAAGTTTTAAACATTGATGCGATTACTGGTGGGTATAACTTTCAGAACGCATGGACTGGAGCCTACATAGCATCCAAATCTATATCTGGGGTTTGTTAGGAAATTTTTTTTAATTTAACTTAAAATACACAAAATATGAAATCTTTAATTTTATCTTTGGCTTCCATTTTAATATTTTCTTGTAATAATAAATCTCATAATAAAAATATGTCTGACTTTAATCAACCACCAAAAGTAAAACAGATTCCAAAAGAATTAAAGATTCACGGTGATCTAAGACTAGATGAATTTTACTGGTTAAACGATCGAAAAAACCCTGAAGTTATAGATTACCTTAACAAAGAAAACGATTATTATAATCAAGAAACTGAACATACAAAAATCTTCCAAGAAGATTTGTTTCAGGAAATGAAATCAAGAATTAAAAAAAATGACAAGTCAGTTCCATATAAATTTAATGGATACTGGTACATCACTAAATTTGAAAAAGGTAAAGATTACCCAATTTACACTAGAAAAAAAGAAAGCTTAGATTCTAAAGAAGAACTTCTTATTTGACTGTAATATCATGGCAAAAAACCATTCATACTTTAGATTAGTAGGTCTTAATGTTAGTCCTAACAATCAATATGTTTCTTATGGAATTGATACAACTGGAAGAAGACAGTATAAACTTTTGATAAAAGATATTAAATCTAATAAAGTTTTTAAAGAAGAAGTATGGAATACTACTGGTGGGAGTACTTGGGCTAATGATAATAAAACTTTATTTTATGTACTTAAAGATGAAACTACACTAAGGTCTGAAGCTGTATATAAGCATCGTTTAAACACTAGTCCAAATGACGATGAGTTAGTATATGAAGAAAAAGATGATACTTTTGGAGTTGGGGTATATAAAACAAAATCTCAAAAATACTTAGTTATTTCAAGCTATAGTACCCTAACCTCTGAGCATAAGATTTTAAATGCAAATACTCCAGATGGAATTTTTAAATTATTTCAATCTAGGATAAAAGGTTTAGAATATAGTATATCTCATTTTGAAGATTCTTTTTATATAGTTTCAAATATTGATAATGCACAAAATTTTAAGTTATCAAAAACTTCTGAAAAAAATACGGAAAAAACTAATTGGATTGATGTTATTCCCCACAGAGAAAAAGTGTTGCTAGAAGGCATAGATATTTTTAAAGACTTTTTAGTTATTTCTGAAAGAGAAAATGGTTTAAATAAAATCAAAATTTCTAGATGGGATAATTCTTCCAGCTATTACCTTCCATTTAATAGTGAAACCTATACAGCTTACACAACAACAAATATTGATTTTGAAACTTCTAAACTCCGCTATAGCTATCAATCTTTAACAACTCCTTCATCTGTTGTAGAGTTTGATATGATTACAAAAGAAAAAAATGTTTTAAAAGAACAAGAAGTTTTAGATGTTAATTTTAACAAGGAAAATTACATTTCAAAACGATTATGGGCCAGTGCATCTGATGGTGCAAAAATACCAATATCTTTAGTTCATCATAAAGACACTAAAATAAATTCCAATACTCCCTTATTACAATATGCTTATGGTTCTTATGGCTCGACGATTGACCCTTATTTTTCAACAGTTCGTTTAAGTTTATTAGATAGAGGTTTTGTCTATGCTATTGCCCATATTAGGGGGGGAGAGTATATGGGTCGCCAATGGTATGAGAATGGAAAATTATTTAAAAAGAAAAATTCATTTACAGACTTTATTGATACTTCCAATTTTTTAATTGAAAATAACTATACTAGCCCTAAACATTTATATGCAATGGGTGGAAGTGCTGGTGGATTATTAATGGGCGCAGTTATAAATATGGCGCCAGATCTTTACAATGGGGTAGTAGCACAAGTGCCTTTTGTAGATGTAGTTACAACAATGTTAGATGAAGACATTCCCTTAACAACAGGTGAGTACGATGAGTGGGGTAATCCAAATGATAAAGATTATTATGAATATATGTTATCTTATTCCCCATATGATAATATATCAAATAAAAATTATCCTAATTTATTAGTTACCACAGGGCTTTATGATTCACAAGTACAATATTGGGAGCCGGCTAAATGGGTAGCTCGATTAAGAAGTTTGTCAAAAAACACTTCTAAGTTATACTTACATACTAATATGGATGCTGGCCATGGGGGATCTTCTGGGCGATTTGAATCGTTAAAAGAGATTGCATCTGTTTATGCTTTTATATTTGACCTAGAGTCAATCAACCAATAAAAAAATAAATAAATAAATTATTTTTTATTTTTTTTATTAAAAGTTTTATCTCCACGAGTTTTTGGTTTTTTATACTTAGCTGCTATTTTAAATTTATAAGAACCTCCTTTATTATTTTTGCTGTTTTTCTTTGACTTTTCGTGTGTATTTCCAGATTTAGAACCCATGATATTTTTAAATAGTTATTATAAACGATTGTATTTTTATTATATTTGTTATTCGGATTGCCAAACCCGAATAATTGGTTGTTAGTTTTCTTTTTAAAGATAGCTTTCAACCTTTTATTATTTTAAAATATGATTTACTTTAACGTTTTAATAGCCGCTTCCGCACATCTCTCTCCATCCATTGCTGCAGATACTATTCCACCCGCATAACCACCACCTTCACCACAAGGAAATAATCCTTTAATGTTAATATGTTCTAAATTAATATTTCTTGGAATATTAATTGGAGATGAAGTCCTCGATTCTACTCCAACTATATTAGCTTGTTCTGTGTAATAACCATTCATTTTTCTCCCAAATTCTTTAAAACCTTTTCTTAATCTGCTTCCAATAATCTTGGGCAATAAAGAGTGAAGTGGTGCTGATTTTAAACCTGGTTGATAAGAGCAATCGTTTAGATTTGTCGATAACTTACCTTCAACAAAATCAGTTACACGTTGAGCTGGAGCAGTTTGAGTTCTTCCTCCTGCATAGTATGAAATTTTCTCTAAGTCTTTTTGAAATTCTAATCCTTTTAAAGGACCATATTCTTCATATTTTTTAAAATCTTTATCAATGTCTAACTCAACCACAATACCAGAGTTGGCAAATTTATTATTTCTTCTAGAAGGTGACATTCCATTAACAACGACTTCACCAGAATTTGTTGCAGCAGGCACAATAAAACCGCCAGGACACATACAAAAAGAGTACACTCCTCTTTCGTTAACTTGCTTTACCAAGCTGTAAGCAGCAGCAGGAAGTAATGAATCTCTTTCTCCATTACAGTTGTATTGTATTTGATCTATAATTTGTTGAGGATGTTCTACTCTAACCCCCATTGCAAAAGACTTTGCTTTTATTGAAATATTTTTTTTATGAAGTAAATTATAAATATCTCTTGCTGAATGTCCGGTAGCAAGAATTACACTGTTTACATTTAATTCTTGCTTATTTTCTAATCGAATAGCTTTTAATTTATTTTCAGAAATAACAAAATCTATAACTCGAGTGTTAAAATGAATTTCACCACCAAATTTTATAATTGTTTCTCTAATTTTTTGAATTATTTTAGGTAATTTATTAGTTCCAATATGAGGGTGAGCATCTATTAAAATTTGTTCTGTTGCACCATGGTAAACTAAACTTTCAAAAATCCTTCTAACATCTCCTCTTTTCAAAGAGCGTGTATATAATTTACCATCAGAATATGTTCCTGCACCTCCTTCTCCAAAACAATAATTGGAGTCTTTGTTAACAATATGATCTTGATTTATAGCACGTATATCTCTTCTTCTATCTTGTACATTTTTACCTCGTTCTAAAACAATTGGTTTGTAACCTAATTCTAAACATCTCAATGCTGCATACATTCCAGCTGGTCCAAAACCTATGATATGAATTTCTTTAGATTTTGAAACATCTTTATATTCAAATTTGTAATTCTGTTTCTCAGAAATTGATTCATTTATGTAAACGGCAACCTTGTAATTAAAAATCGTTTCTTTTTTACGAGCATCGATAGATTTACGTAATACTTTAATTGCTGATATTTCCTCAATATTAATATCTAATTTTTTGGAAGCTTTATATGTAAGAATATCTTCTTTTTTTTCTTCAATAAGATTTATTCTTAGCTGAATTTCTTTAATCATAGTGTAAAAGTATGGAAATTATATAGATAGATTAAATTTTAAAATTTAGATCATTATTTATTGATAATATTTATTTTTTCTTTAATTTTAAATACAAACTAAAATTATATATTTATTATGAAAAACATGAAACTTTATTTAGTTTCTCTAGTGATCTTTTTCTCATATTTTTCAACTATGGGTCAAGTAAAAGGAGATAAAAAACAAAAATCCCCAATTGATACAGCATTAAATGGATTTCAATTTAGAAGTATAGGGCCAGCATTTATGTCTGGTAGAATTTCAGATATTGCAATAGATCCGAACAACGAAAATATTTGGTATGTTGCGGTGTCTTCTGGTGGCACATGGAAAACAGAGAACGCTGGAACTACGTGGCAACCCTTAACTGATAATCAACCTTTTTTTGCTACAGGTTGTATAACTATTGATCCAAACAATTCAGCATCTGTATGGTTAGGGACTGGAGAAAATGTTGCAGGAAGACATATTGGAATAGGACATGGTATTTACCATAGTTTAGATGGAGGTAAAACATGGAAAGATATGGGTTTAAAAAAATCCGAACATCTTTCTAAAATAATAATTCACCCAGATAATTCTGATATAATTTGGGTCGCTTCTCAAGGACCATTGTGGAGTTCAGGTGGAGAAAGAGGTTTGTTCAAATCTACAGATGGAGGTAAAACCTGGAAGAATAATTTAGAAATTAATGAGTGGACTGGAGTTACAGACTTAGTTATCGATCCAACTAATCCAGATATTCTTTATGCTGCTAGCTGGCAAAGACATCGTAATGTTGCAGGATTAATTGATGGTGGACCAGGTACTGCGCTTTATAAAAGTAAAGATGGTGGAGATACTTGGTTTAAAATTAATAAAGGATTACCTAGATCTAATATGGGTAAAATCGGATTGGCTATTTCTCCTATAAATCCTACAGTTTTATATGCTGCAATTGAACTAGATAGACGTGAAGGTGCTGTATACCGCACATCAAATAGTGGTGGAAGTTGGACCAAAATGTCTAATACAGTTTCAGGCGGTACAGGACCTCATTATTACCAGGAGTTAGTTGCATCTCCACATGAATTTGATAAAATATATTTAATGAATGTTCGTGTATTAGTTTCTGATGATGGTGGTAAGAATTTCTATCAGATGAAAGAGTCTCAAAAACATTCTGACAATCATTCATTAACTTTTAAACAAAATGACCCTAATTACATGTTAATAGGAACTGATGGTGGAATCTATGAATCTTTTGATAATTCAAAAAACTGGAAATATGTTTCCAATTTACCACTTACTCAATTTTATAAATTAGCGGTTGACGATGCGGAGCCTTTTTATAATATTTATGGCGGAACTCAAGATAATAACACTCAAGGAGGACCTTCAAGAACTTTTAAAAGAAACGGAATAAGCAATGATGATTGGTATGTTGTTTTAGGAGGAGATGGTCATCAGCCAGCAACAGAGCCAGGTAATCCAGACATTATGTATGCTCAATCTCAACAAGGTTATATTAATAGAATTGATAGAACTTCAGGTGAGGCAGTAAATATTAGGCCTCACGAAGGAATAGATGAGCCATATGAAAGGTTTAATTGGGATGCTCCTATACTTGTTAGTCAACATGATCCTAAGCGACTTTATTTTGGTACTCAAAGAGTTTGGAGGTCTGAAAATAGAGGAGATAGTTGGTCTACGATTTCATCAGATTTAACAAAAAATGAAGAAAGACTTAGTCTACCAATTATGGGTAGAGTTCAGAGTTTTGACAATGCTTTAGATGTTTATGCAATGTCTACTTATAATACAATAACATCTTTATCAGAATCTAAAACCAATGAAAACGTTCTTTACGCAGGAACAGATGATGGTATTATACAATATACAAGAGATGGAGGTGATAACTGGTCAAAGATGACTGTCGATGAATTACCAGAAGTTCCAGCCTCGGCTTTTGTTAATGATATAAAAGTAGATTTACATGACGATAATATTGCATACGTAGCCTTGGATAATCATAAGTTTGGTGATTATAGTCCTTACCTATATAAAACTATAAATGGAGGTAAAAAATGGAAGCCAATAGTAAATGGTCTTCCTGATGGTACATTGGTATGGCGTTTGGTGCAAGATCATGTAAATCCTAATCTACTATTTTTAGGTACAGAGTATGGTGTATATGTAAGTTTGAATCAAGGAGATAAATGGCATAAATTTTCAAACGGTTTACCTACAATCTCTATTAGAGATCTTGCAATACAAAAACGTGAAAATGATTTGGTTTTAGCTACTTTTGGAAGAAGTTTTTATGTTTTAGATGATTACAGTCCTCTAAGAGATATGACAGAAGATAACCTTAATAAAGAGGCATTTTTGTTTTCAACAAGAAAAGCACTTCAGTATAATCAAATAATGGGTGGCTCTGGAAGTTCAGGAGGATCTACTTATGTTGCCGAAAATCCTAAATATGGGGCTACTATTACTTATCATTTATCTGAAACTACTCATGTTTCACTTAAAGAGAAACGTCAAAAAATGGAGAGAAAATTAAAAGATTCTGATATTCCATTTCCTGGTTGGGAAGCATTAGATAGAGAGATTAGTGAAGCTAAAGTTGAAGCTATTTTAATGATTACAGACAATAATGGTAATTTGGTAGATCAGATTTCTGGACCACTTAGAAAAGGAACTCATCGAGTTACATGGAGTCTTAGAACCTCTAAATCGACAACGGTTAATGTTGCTCAATCTTCATCTAGCAGAGGTAGATGGGGTAGACGATCTAGTGGAATGGTATCACCAGTAGATCCTGGTTTATATCAAGTAACTCTTTATAAAAGAGTAGGAGGGGACTTAACTCAATTATCTGATCCTGTAAGTTTAGAAGTTGAACGTATTCGTGAAAATGTACTAACAAACCCTAGTGCGGACAAGCACAACGAATACAGAGTTGAGCTAGCAGAATTAACAACCTCTATTAACAAGTCGTCGCATGTTTTTATGAAGGCTATGGCGCGAGTTTCAACTTATGAAAGGAATCTAAATCAAGTCAAAACAAATAAAGAGGATCTCACAAGGGCCGTCTATAAATTAAGAGAGAAAATGATTGCTTTGGATAGAGAATTTACAGGAAGTGCTGCTAAAGCTGAAATAGGTGAAAAAGACAGACTAAATCTAATGGACAGACTAATGAAGGCTAGGGGAGGTTGGTATCCAAATTCGTATGGACCAACGGAGTTACATATGCAAAGTTACGAGATAGCTAGGCAAATGTATGAAAGATCAAAACCGAAAATTAATAAGTTTATTAAAGAGGTAAATGAATTAGGAAAGTTATTGGAAGATGCAGGAGGTCCAATATATTTGGATTAAAGTTCTTAAAACTACTTAAAAAAAAGCCTGTAAATTTATATTTGCAGGCTTTTTTAGTATACAAGGTGTTTTACTAATTTTTTTAGGATTTTAAGATGTAAAGCTTCAAATTTTACATATTTATCTTCAAACTTATTAATATTAATTAGCTAGTCTTTGTAATTTTATTAAATATTCAATTAAGCATATAGTAAATTTATGATTCTTCAAAAAAGTATTATAAATTTTTATATTTGTTTAATTTGTATTGGATTTAAAACAAATTAACTTTTACGTTTAACTAAATACTATAAACTATGAAAATCATTTTCCGTATAATTATTTTATCGTTTTTAACTCCCTTGATTGCTTTTTCACAATCTAAGTTAATTACTGGGACTGTTGGCGATGAATCAGGGCTGCCTCTTCCGGGAGTCACTGTTCAGGTAAAAGATTCAGATAACTTAGGTGCAATAACTAATTTTGATGGTATTTTTTCAATTGCTATACCATCGGATGCAACACAAACAGTTGTTTTATCTTATGTTGGATATGAAACTGAAGAAATTGATGTTTCTGAGCAATCAACCTTTTCGTTAAATATGCAAGTAGATACCGATGAGCTTGAAGAAGTAGTTGTTATTGGTTATGGTACTGTATTAAAGAAAGATATTTCAGGTTCTATATCATCAGTCTCAGTTAGTGATGAGGTAGCAACCCAATCAACCTCTGTAGATCAACTTTTACAAGGTCGTGCCTCTGGTGTACAAGTTATACAAAACAGTGCTACACCCGGATCTGGAATTAGTGTTAAAATTAGAGGTACGAGTAGTTTAAGGGGAAATAATGAACCTCTGTATGTAATTGATGGAATTATTATTTCTTCTGCAGGAGAAGATGTTCTCCCAACTGGTGGAGGCAATACTGGTCAACAGACTCAAAATGGTTTAAATGGTATTAATCCACGTGATATAGAAAGTATTCAAGTTTTAAAAGATGCATCTGCGACTGCTATTTACGGATCAAGAGGAGCTAACGGAGTTGTTTTAATCACTACTAAAAAAGGAACGAGTGGAAAAGCTAAAATAAGTGCTTTTCTTACTAATTCAGTAAGGTCAGCAACTAATAAAATTAATGTGTTAGATGCGTTTGGTTTTGCCGAATACATTAATGAACTAGATGGATTAAATGGTTTTCTTCCTAGATACTCTTTCTCTGGCAATGATATTTTTATTGGACGAGAAGGACAAGGGGAGGTAAGACCTACCGATTTGTACAACTGGCAAGATGAAATTTATGGAGACGGTTTTAGTCAAAAATTTGGAGCCTCTGCATCTGGGGGTGGAGAAAATGGTAATTATTACATATCTGCAGGTTTTGATAATCAGCAAGGTGTAGTTAGGAACTCTACATTTAAAAGTAGTGATATTCGAATTAATTTAAACCAAGACCTTAACGATAATCTAAAGTTACAAGCACGTATTAGTGGTTTTATGAATAGTGGAAACTTTGCTGAAGGCGGAGATTTACTGGGTGGAGCTAATACGAGTTTTGTAAGAAATGTGATTGCATACAGACCAATTATAGAACATGACTTAGATGATGTTTATTCAGAAGGTAACTTTACTACGAATCCATTTGCTTGGCAAAAAGACTTTTCTGATATTTCTAAAGAAATGCGTTTTATAGGTTCTGTTGGTCTTACCTATAAGCTTCCTGTTAAAGGTTTATCCTACCAAATTAAATACGGAGGTAATATTAGAATAAAAGATAGAAGACGATTTTATGGACTTAGTACTTTTCAAGGTTTAAATTCTAACGGAACATTACAAATAAGTACTATAAACGCCAAAACACATCAGTTTAATAATATAGTTAGATTCAACAGAAAGTTCAACAGAATACATAGAGTTAACGCTATGGTTGGTTTAACTTACGATGTAAGAAATATAGAAAATAGTATTTATGCTGTTGAAGATTTCCTTACAATGCAATTTACAACTAATCAACCAGCCTATGGAAATGTAATAACTAGGCCATTAACATTTATAAAAGCTGATCAGCAGATATTTTCTATGTTAGGTCGTGTTAATTATACTTTTGATAATAAGTATATTTTAACAGCTACCATTAGACGTGATGGTGTTTCAAAGTTTGCAGAAAACAATAGGTATGGTGTGTTTCCATCTTTAGCATTTGCTTGGAACGCTGGAAACGAGAGATTTATTCAGAATTTAGACATTTTTGAAACTTTAAAATTTAGAGCAGGATGGGGACAAATAGGTAATCATGGTATAGGTCCTTATGGCAGTTTGTCTAATTATGGAGTATCAAATTTATATGGTAATGCAAATGGAGGTACTAACGTTCCAATTGCACTACAAAATTTATCAAATCCCGATTTAACATGGGAAACAACTGAACAAACAAACTTTGGTGTGGACTTTACTGCATTAAACGGTGTTGTTTCTGGAAATATTGATGTTTACGATAAAATGACGAAGGATTTGTTGCAAAATTCTGAAATTCCTCCATCATCTGGATTTACACGTATTTTAGTAAATAAAGGATCTGTAACTAACAAAGGAATTGAACTTGCACTTAATTTTACTCCTATTTCTACGGAAGATGTTGAGCTTAGTTTTGGTGGAAATATTTCATTTAATAAAACCCAAATTGTAAATCTAGATTCACAGCCTTTACTAGGTTTTTATGAAAATGGAGTTTTAACGGATAGAAGATTCTATTTTGGAAACTCAATCAGCAGAGGCCAATATTTTAGATATCCTGCGAACGTTTTTGTTGAAGGGGAAGAGGCAAGTCTTTTTTATGGATTTGAGACCGATGGTATTTATCAAACAGATGATACTGATCTTGTAGAAGGTGCTGTTGCTGGAGATGTTAGAAGAATAGATCAATTAACTGAAGATACTGATGGGGATGGTGTATTAGATTCTTCAGATGGAATAATCGATGAAAAGGATAGAACCTTTATTGGAAATCCAAATCCTGATTATGTGTATGGATTTAATTTTAATCTAAGGTATAAAAGATGGAATGTAAGTGCTTTGTTTAATGGAGTTTACGGAAATGATATTGCCAATGGAATGTTATTACAACTAGACAATGCAGAGGGAAGGGAATTTGCTAATATTATGCCTGGTGCTTATTATAATGCCTGGAGACCAGATAGTCCTTCTAATACACATCCAAGAATTGGATACAGAACAGAAGGGCAAATAGCTATTACAGATCGTATTATTGAAGATGGAAGTTATTTAAGGTTAAATAATTTAACCATTGGATATGATATTCCTATAAGTGAAAATAAATTTATTAATGACTTAAATGTTTATGTAGCTGGTCAAAATTTATTCACCTGGACTAATTATAGTGGTTATGATCCAGAAGTTTCCACTTTCTTATTCACAGGACTGATCAATGGGGTGGATTGGAATAGCGGTATTAATGCTAGAAATGTTTTGATGGGTGTTAACATTAAGTTTTAAAATATACATTAAAAAAAATAATAAGTACAATTATTAAAAAATTATAAATTATGAAAAATTTAAAAATTATATTATTAACTTTTATTGGACTGACTTTATACACTTGTGATTTAGAAGAAGATCCAATATTTCTGGATGCAGAAGCTACATATGCTGATCTTCAAGTTGCTAGAGGGGCTTTAGATGGAATTTACCAATCTTTAAGTACATACATGTCTATGGAGCAACGTATTTTTGCTGTTAATGGTTTTTCAGGACTCTTCGTAACAAAAAAGAATGGAAACAATGCTAATAATGTAAATAACATTAACCTTTTCTCTTTAAAACCTACTTATGATAGAGATACACAGAATATGTGGCAAGGTATGTATGCTGCAATAGGTAGATGTAATGGAGCTATTGCTAATCTTACAACTTTTGATTCACCAACTGAAGCATCAGAATTAGGTTTTAACGATATTGCAGGGCAAGCCTATTTTGTTAGAGCTTGGTCGTATTTAACTCTAGTACGTTTATGGGAAGATATCCCACTTTGGCTAGAGCTTCCGGATAATAATAATTTAAATAAGCCAAAAACTCTAGCAAAAGATGTGTACGCACAAATTATAGCAGATGCGCAAATTGCAGCTAGTTTAATAAACGGAAATGCTGGTGCAGGTTATCCAAAACAATATGCTGCAAATATGTTGTTAGCTAAAGTTTACATGACATTGGCTACTAATCCAAATCTTAGAGCTGATGGGATTTCTGAAGCTCAGTACTGGCAAATGGCTTATGATGAAGCTATTTTAGCATATGGTCAATATAGTTTGGTTGCTGATTATAGTTCTTTATTTACAGATGAATTTGAAAACTCTACGGAATCAATCTTTGAATTACAATTAGCACAAGATGCAGCGAATTCTCAAATGGGTAGAAATTACACCCCTTTTAAGTACAAACTAGGTCAACATTTCGGTTGGTTACAGGTACATGCAGATGTTTTGTTAGACCATATGGCTACATATCCAGATGACCCAAGAATTGATGGGGCTTATTTGTATGAGTATAATAGAGCGGATAACGGAGTTCTTATCCAACATTATCCTGCTATTGCAAATAGAAATAATTTTACTAGAGCACATCCTTTCTTATTTAAGTTTGTAGAAAAAGACACACAACATAGTAATCAATTTGGTGATCAAAATTTAATTATTTACAGGTATGCAGATCTTCTTATTATGCTAGCAGAAATTTCTAATGAGTTGCAAAATGGACAACAATTAGATTTTGTTACTCAAGTATTAGATCGTGTAGGTATGTCTAACGATGCTTATCTTGGTGATCAAAATTCTTTTAGAGATGCAATTATGAATGAATATAGATATGAACTTATTGGAGAAGGTGAAGATGCCCATAACAATAGAAGAAGAGGATTTGATTATTTTTTAACAAACACAATAAATAAACATAACAATAATCCAATATTTTTACCTAACGCAGATTTGCTTTTAAGTACAGATCCAAACCAGGTTATGAAGTTGCCAATTCCACTTACAGAGATTAATACAAATGAACTAATTGATGATTAGTTTTTTGTTCTAACTATAGTATTAAATAATTAAGGGGCCTATTTTGGCCCCTTTTTTTATAATATTATCAATATGATTTGATAAATAAAAGAATCATTTAAAAAATGATTGTATTTTTGTGGACTTAAACAATAAAAATATTTATTGTAAAAAATAATAATGGCAAAACTCCCTGTAAAGTATCAGTTTATAGATTTTTCGGATTATGGTCGTTCATTAGGTTCATGGATTGCTAGTCAGCTTCAGTACACAAGTTTTACCGCTATTCATGTTACTACTATGTTTATAGTTTCTGGACTATTAGCTATTGCTTTTATGCTTAATGAATATTATATTACTGCTGCATTTTTTATTATTTTAAAATCCGTTTTAGATGCAGCAGATGGTGAACTGTCAAGATTAAAAAAGACACCGTCTTATGTGGGGCGCTTTTATGACTCCATAGCAGACTTTTTACTTAATTTCTGTTTTTTATTCACATTTTGGTATACATCTGATATCTCTATTGCTTATATGCTTATTGCCTTTTTTTGTATTCAACTTCAAGGAACTGTCTTTAATTACTATTATGTTATCTTAAGAAATTCTGTTGATGGTGATTCTACTAGTCGAATAGTTGAAGACTCCGTACCAATAGCTCTTAAAGGAGAGAGTCAAAAGATGGTAAATATTTTTTATAAGATTTACGATATTTTATACATTACTTTTGATAAAATCATGTATTTCATGGATAAAGAGGCAAGTAAATGTCAACCATTCCCAAAGTGGTTTATGACATTAGTCTCATTATATGGTCTAGGATTTCAGTTGTTAATTATGGCTATTATGTTAGTATTAAAACTAGACTTTTACGTAATTCCTTTTTTTATTTTTTATTCTGTTTTTATAATTGTTTTTGTAGGACTAAGAAAATTATTTCTTTAGACGATACTAAAAATATTTATTTATTTTTCGTACTGTTTGATTTAGCCTCAATATTGATATGAAATTCCTCAAATATTTTACTCTTCAAGTTTATTTCATTCTAAGATTGTTTTATCTTTATAACCATGAAAAATCAATTTGTTATAATCTATTTATTTTTTTCTTTAACAATACACTCTCAACAGAGTAATTCTTCAAATGATTTTATTATTGGAGCTACATTAAATTTCAATGAGCTAAATACTCAAAAATCAAATTTATTTTTAAAAGACTTTACTTATTTAACTCCTGCTAATGCTGCAAAACAGACAATAGTCCATCCAAAGCCTAATACATGGAACTGGACTAAAATTAATGAAATGCTAGATTTCGCTAATCTTCATAATTTAGATTTACGTATCCATGGACCTATTGGACCACAATCTTCTAAATGGATTAAGGACGATACAAGAACTAGTGATGAGCTTATGTTAAATTTAGTGGAGTTTATGACAGAATCTTGTATTAAATTTTCTAGTGAACCCTCTGTAAAATGGATGGATGTAGTTAATGAAACAATCTTGTCAAGTGGTAAATGGCATGGACCTAAACTTGGTAATAATAAATGGGAAAATCCTTGGTTAAAAATTGGCTTAGATGAGAATGAGTTTCCTCTTTATATTCTAAAATCATTTGAAATTGCTACAAAGCTAGCGCCTAATATAAGTTTAGTTTTTAACCAAAACGCAGGGTTTCAAACCCGATTGTGGGATAAATTAAAAAAAAGTGTTAAATATATTAGATCTAAAGGCTATAGAGTAGATGGTATAGGTTGGCAAGGACATTTATTGCTTAGTAAATCAACATATGGTTTTGTAAATGATTTAGACAAGGGAATTAAGGATCTTTCAAATTTAATTGATTGGGCACATGAAAATGATTTAGATTTTCATGTAACTGAATTAGATTATTTTGTAGAAGATAAATCCAATTTGAGTAATGATTTATTAGATCAAAAGATGATATACTCTAGAATAATTAATTTGCTTGAGGATAAATCTAAAAATGGTCTTGTTACACTAAATTTTTGGGATATGGGGGAACGATTTAAAAAAGGTAAAGGTTATTTTCAATCTATTTATTCAAATGATTTAGAGCCTAACCCTAGTTATGAATTATTAAATAATATTTTAAAATAAATAAAATGAGATTAAAATTATTAATTATTACTTTTCTTACTGTTTTTAGTATTTCAGCTCAAGAAAATTCATCATATAAGTTGTATTTGGATAGTTCTAAATCACATGATGATCGATTAAATGATTTAATGTCTAGAATGACTTTAGAAGATAAAGTTTATCAAATGAATCAATTTGTTGGACTTGATCATATGAGAAAAGCCGAAAAAGATTTATCCCCTGAGGATTTAGTTAACAATGATGCTCAAGGTTTTTATAAAGGGGTGTTTAGTACTGATGTAATGAAAATGACTCAAGAGGGTAAAATTGGTTCTTTTTTACATGTTTTAACTGCTGAAGAAGGAAATTTACTACAAGAACTTGCTAATGAATCTAGATTAAAAATACCTATTCTAATTGGAATTGATGCAATACACGGAAATGCACTTTTTAGTGGAGCTACTGTTTATCCATCTCCTATTACTCTAGCTTCAACTTGGAGTGATGAATTCCTTTTTGATGTAGGAAGACAAACGGCTCTTGAAATGAGAGCTACTGGTTCTCATTGGGCATTTACTCCCAATATTGATGTATTAAGAGATCCTAGATGGGGTAGGGTCGGAGAAACTTTTGGTGAAGATCCATTTATGGTAGGAAATTTAGGAGCTTCGATGATTAATGGTTTTCAATTAAATGATTTTACAGGAACAAATAAAGTTATAGCATGTGCAAAACACATGATAGCTGGAAGTGAGCCAATTAATGGTTTAAATGCTTCTCCAATGGATGTTTCCATGCGAACTCTAAAAGAAGTTTATTTACCCCCTTATAAAAAGGCAATTGATGCAGGTGTGTATTCTATTATGGCTGCTCATAACGAACTAAATGGAGTTCCTTGTCATATGAGTACTTGGTTAATGACCGATTTATTTCGTAAAGACTGGGGCTTCGAGGGTTTTTATGTAAGTGACTGGATGGATATTGAAAGGATAGAAACTTTACACCATGTGGCTAGTAGTTTAAAAGAAGCATCTTATTTAGCTGTTAATGCTGGGATGGATATGCACATGCATGGTGTTGATTTTCCTGAAGCAGTAATTGAGTTAGTGAATGAAGGGAAACTTCCAATTTCTAGAATTAATGAAGCATGTTCAAAAATTTTAATGGCCAAATTTAAATTAGGGTTATTTGAAAACAGATTTGTTGATATTGAAAAAATTGCTGAAAACATATTTACTGCTGACCACAGGTTTACCGCGTTAGAAACTGCGCGAAAAGGAATTGTGTTACTAAAGAACTCTAATCTATTACCGCTAAATAAAGCCATTAAGAACTTCTAAGAAGATTTTAGTTACTGGACCTAATGCAAATAACCAATCCATACTGGGAGACTGGCATGCAGCTCAGCCAGAAGAAAACGTAACAACAATTTATGAAGGAATAAAAGAATTAGGTGAATCAAAAGGTTATGATGTTGTGTTTCATGACTCAAATGAAAATATTAGAAAGATTTCTAATAAAGATATTCAAAACACATTAAAAGCGTCTAAAGGAATGGATTATGTTGTTGTTGTTGTTGGAGATAACTCGATGAGATATAAATGGAAAGATAAAACAGCTGGTGAGAATATGGCTAGGGCTGAATTGAATTTAGCTGGTAAACAATTAGAGCTAGTACGTTCTTTAAAGGAAATTAATGATAATGTTATTGTAGTGTATGTCAATGGTAAACCAATTAGCGAACCTTGGATCCAAAATAATATTCCATCCATTCTCGAAGCTTGGGAACCAGGAAATTTAGGAGGAAAAGCTGTTGCAGAAATTATTTTTGGAGATATTAATCCAAGTGGAAAATTACCTTTAACTGTTCCTAGAAGTGTTGGTCAGCTACAAATGATTTACAATCATAAACCTTCTCAATATTTTCATAAATATGCATTTGAGAAAAACACACCACTTTATCCCTTTGGATACGGATTAAGTTACACTAAATTTAAATATTCAAAACCTAAACTGCTTAACACAAACTTTGACAATAATTCTATTATCAAAGTTCAAGTAGATGTCACTAATATTGGAGAAATGGATGGAGATGAAGTTGTTCAACTATATATAAGAGATAAAGTAAGCTCTGTTACAAGACCAGTGAAGGAACTAAAAGGTTATAAAAGAACTCATTTAAAAGTTGGAGAGACAAAAAATGTAATTTTTGAAATCACGCCTGAATCTTTGGCTTTTTATGATATAGATATGAATTACGTTGTTGAACCAGGATCTTTCAATATTATGACAGGCTCATCATCTCATTTCAAGTCCTTAAAAACGATTGAGTTAACGATTTTAAATAAAATTGAATTTAATAATTAAATCTATTATGAAATTATACAAATCACTAATAATTGTTATTTCATTGTTGTCATTATCACTTTATGCCAACAACGAAAACAGTAAGGAAAATATCATTTTCATTATTGTGGATGACCTTAGAGACCTTACTATGGCGGATAATCAACTTGAAATTTTAACTCCTAACATTGATAAATTAAAGAAACGTGGAGTTACTTTTAAAAACTCATTTACTAATAATCCAGTTTGCGGAGCCTCTAGAGCTAGTTTACTCACCGGTTTAAGACCTACTAAATCTAGATTTACAACTTATTATACTAAAATAGATGAAGACACTCCAAATGCTGTAACAATTGCTTCTTATCTAAAAAATAATGGATACAAGACCATTAGTAATGGTAAAATTTTACACCACGGCAAAGATGCAGTCTATGGATGGGATAATATTTTTAAGGGATCTAGAAATAATCCTAAGGATTATAAAGATCCGGTAAATATTAAAAATTTAAAAAAGAATTTTGGACCTGCATCTGAATTTGTATATGCTGATGATAATGACTATTCAGATGGAAAGGTTACTCAAAAGACTATTAAAGATATAAAAACAATAAATCAATCTGACAAGCCTTTTTTTATAGCGGTTGGTTTTCAAAAGCCACATTTACCATTTATTGCCCCAAAAAAATACTGGGATTTATACGACAGAAAAGACATATCTCTCCCACATAATAATTTTTTCCCACCCTCAGCACCACAAAAAGCAAATTATTTTTATGAATTAAGAAAGTTTACTGATATTCCTGAAAAAGGACCTATAACTGATGATAAAGCTAAGGAGTTAATTCATGCTTATTATGCTTGTGTAAGTTACATAGACGCACAAATTGGGCTTATTTTAGATGAACTAAAGAATCAGGGTCTGACTAATAATACTTCAGTTGTTTTGACTAGTGATCACGGATTTAGTCTTTCGGAGCATGGAAGGTGGACAAAACATAACTTGTTTCAATATGAATTAAAAATCCCTATGATTATTAGTTCACCTAAATACAAAAAAAACAAAACAAGTGAATCTTTTGTTGAATTAGTGGATTTGTTTCCTACATTTTGTGATTTAGCTGAATTAGAAACTCCTGATTTTGTTCAAGGTAAGTCTTTAGTCACTAATCTTAAAAATCCTAACAAAGTTACAAATGAGATAGCTTTTTCGATTTGGAAAAATGGTGAAACTTTAATTTCAAATAAGTACTATTACACTGAATGGAAAAGAAAGGGAGAGTTAATCGACAGAATGTTGTATGATATAGAAAATGACGAACTTCAGATGAATAATATCGCTGAAATAAAATCAAACAAACCTATAGTTGATAGCCTTAGTCGTATATTAAACAAGCATATTAAGTCAATTAAGTAAAATGAAATTGTTATCTAAGTTTTTATTATTTTTTTTTATTGGCTATTTATCTTGTTATTCACAAGTAGTTTTGAGTGATGATAAAATAAATGTATTTATTCTAGCAGGACAATCTAATATGGTAGGAGCTGCAGATGCTTCTAATTTAAGTAATGTTGATTTAAAAGATCTTGAAAAGGCTAAAGAAAACATTTCTTTTGTTTACAATGGTAACGAAGCTGTCCCTTTAAATGTTACAATACCAGCTGATTGGAAGAAAAAAAAGTTTCAATTAGATAGTTGTTTTGGTCCAGAGGTTTTCTTTGGAATTGAATTATCAAAAAAACATCCAAATAAAAAGTTTTTGTTTATTAAAAGAGCACTTGGTGGAGCATCGTTGTACGGATGTTGGAATCCAAATTGGACTAAGGAAAAAGCTCAATATGTTAATGAGTTAAACAGGCCAAAACTTTTTCACGAACTTTTAAATGATGTAGATAGAGAATTGTTAAAATATAATAAATCCGATTATCAAATTATGGCTATGTTATGGGTCCAGGGTGAGTCTGATAGTGGTCAGAAATGGGGTCCTTTACCTTCAGACACTTACTTTGAAAATTTAAAAAATTTAATAAATAAGTCTAGAGCAGCATTTAAATATCCAGAAATGCCATTTTTGATCATGCAGGTAGGTAGTAAAAAAATAGTTCAGGCTATGAAGAATGTATCAATTGAATTAAAAAATGTTATTTTTATTTCTCAAAGTAAAGATAGATCTTCAGATAATTTTCTTTCAAAGCGTGAAGACAACATTCATTATAATTATACAGGTATGAAAAAAATAAGTAACTTATTTTTAAGTAATTTTAACTCAATCAATAATAAATATAACCAATAAATTAAATTATGAAAAACTCAATTAAAATCTTTGCACTATTAATTTTATTCTCATTTAACTCTAACGCGCAAAATAACTATCAAATAAAAAAAGCTACGACGTTTTCTGAACATGCTGCTACTCAGTTAGAATTGTCTGATGAAGATCAAAAGTTTATCTATGATACTTACATTGCTAAATTCATGAATGATAGAGAAAATATTTTCGGAAAAGATTTGTCAAACGAAGAAAAAAGAGCTGTTTACAAAGCATCTAGTAAGAAAATTAGGCAATCTATGAGAGTTAGATTTGATCAACCAACTACTGCCGCAATAATGAAATCTATATTAGAGCTTCAGAAAAAAAATCAGTAATTTTTGAGATATACTTTTTATATACTTTTAATATCTTTTAACCCATTAATTTCTCAAACTTCACCTCAAGAGATTGTGAATTTAATGGGTAGAGGTATAAATATGGGCAATGTATTGTCAGCTCCTACTGAGGGAAACTGGGCGTACCCTGTTTATGAAGATTACTTCGTTCAATTATCTGAGGCTGGTTTTACTAATGTTAGAATTCCAGTAGATTTTTATAGTGGTGGATTTCTTAATCCTGATTATAGCATAAATGGATCTGAAAGGTCTAATATTAATATTGAAGTTTGTACTAGTAATAACTGTTTTTCATCAGAAGCCAATACTTTTTCAAATTATGAGGGTTCATTAGATGATTACTCTGTTAACGAAGATTATCTAGATAGAGTTCAGCAGATTGTTGACTGGGCGATAACTCACAACATAATAGTTGTATTAGATTTTCACGGAAATAACCTTAAACAAGAATTTGTATATACATTTGAAAATGAGGAAATAAATGGGGTTAATTATTATACTAACCCAACTTCAGCTAAAAGGTTAGCTGATATTAATAGATTTAAAGCTATTTGGAGAGATATTTCTAATAGATTTAAAGATTACTCGACTAATAGTTTAGTTTTTGATTTAATCAATGAACCCTACTTTTCTGTTTCTGCTAATGAAATGAACGATTTAAACTTATCTCTAATTGAAATAGTTAGAGCAACAGGGTCTAATAATTTAACACGATCAATAATTATAAACGGAGGAGGAGCGTCTAGTTGGGAAGTGCCATTTGAAATTAGTTCAGAAGTTCTTAATTCAGATGACTATTTGATAGCATCCTTTCATTATTACCAACCATTTAATTTTACTGCATCTTCTAGAGAACAATATGATAATTTTGAGTTTTCTCAAACTCAAAAAGATCTAATTACTGATAGGTTTAGTCAGCTTAAAACTTGGTCTGAAGATAATAATATCCCAATGTACCTTGGTGAATTCGGTGCTGATAACGAAAATGGAGTTAATTATTTTCAAGGATCAGTTGGTGAATTTGGAGGGCCATTTAATTCTGATCGCGTTGAATATCATAGATTTATAGCTGAAGAGGCTATTGTTAATGACTTTGCATTTTCAGCTTGGTGTGCAAGTAATAAGTCTTCCAAAACTATTAATCTTAGGAATGACAATCCTAATAATAGCAGTATTGACCCTTATTCTGGTGAAATAATTACTGAGAACTGGGTAAATGATGTTAAAGAGGCTTTAATAGGGTGTCCAGAAAATGAGCTCATTCAAAATCCAGATTTTGATTGTATCAGTATTAACAATAGTTGGAGTTTAACAAATTATGGTGGTGCAGATGCTGATTATACTGATGCGTTTGAAGAATCTTTTCAAGAATCATCCTCTTTTGTAAATGTTCAAAGTTTAGCAACAAACAATTCTGGTTTTAACAAAGTTATATTAAATAATGTCAATTATAATGAAGATTTGAGTGGTAAAACAGTGAATATTAAGTTTTATGCTAAAACTGCAGCGGAAGAACCTGCATCATCTTTTAAAGTAAGAATTAAAAAGGGGAGTACTGGTAATAATTATTCTGTGTCTGATGAAATATTTTTATCTAACAACTATGAATTAAATGAAGTTGAATTTGATATTAATGAGTATTTCGATAGTTATAAACTTCAATTATTATGTGGTAATGAAACAGGCTACTATTATTTTGACAGTTTTGATGTGACTATTTCTGACAATAATATGTCTGCAGAGGAAATTATAATCGATATAATTCAAGTTTACCCTAATCCAACTACTGGATTAGTTAATTTAAATTTTAAGAATATAAGTAATGTCAATTTTGAGGTATTTTCAATTAATGGAAAATTAATAAAGAATTATACTGATTATAGACATAATCAAGTCGACTTTAATTACTTAGATAATGGGGTGTATTTTATACGATTTTATATAAATAATAAAGTTGTTGTTAAAAAAATGATTAAAAAATAAATTAATTGTTTTTCTTAGAATTCATTTCTGTGTAAACACGCTTTATTCTAGTGTCAGTCATTTTTCTCATTTCATCTAAACTCATATCATCCTCATATTTGACTTGAAGTTGATTTATTTTAGCTTTTAAGTCTTTAGTTATCATTGCGTATCCCTCTTTTCCGTATAGATTATTTAATTCATCTTTATCATTATCTAAATCAAATAATTCCCATTCGTCCATGTTGTAATAATAATGAATTAACTTAAACCTATCTGTTCTAACTCCATAATGAGGTTGTACTTTATGCCAGAAAGGATATTCGTAATAGTGATAATAAACTGCATCTCTTTTAGAGTATTTTTTGTCGAAAAGCTGTTTTTTAAAGCTTTCTCCTTGCATATCTTTAGGAGGTTTTATCCCTGCTAAATCTAATATTGTAGGAGCAAAATCAACATTAACAATAAGCTCATTATTAATACTATTTGATTTAATTTCTTTTGGGTATTTAATCATAAATGGCATTCTAAAAGAAGGTTCATACATCCATCTTTTGTCAAACCAACCATGCTCGCCAAGATAAAAACCTTGGTCAGAAGTATAAATTACAATAGTATTTTCATCTAAGTTATTTTCTTTCAAATAATCTAACATTTTACCTACTGATTCATCAACCCCAGCAACACATCTAAGGTAATCTTTAAGGTATCTTTGATACTTCCATTTTTTTAGGTCCTCTCCCAGAAGAGTATCATTTGGTGTCCAAAACTCCCCGTTATTACCAAATCTGTTCCATTTCCCTAATTCTCTTGGAGATAAACCTTTAGGTGGCGTTAGCTTTAAGTCTTTTCTATTCATGTGATTTTCAATCTCAAGCATATTTTCAGATGCAGCTAAACGACCTTCGTAATCATCATTAAAAGTATCAGGATATGGCAAATCATCACTGAACAATGTGTCAAATTTAGGGTTTGGAGTCCATGGCCTGTGAGGTGCTTTAAATTGATACATTAACATAAAAGGTTTGTTCTTGTCTCTTTTGTTATCTAGCCAATTTAAAGCATCATAAGCTACTTGCTCAGTAGAATGTCTTTTATTTTCTCTTATAGTATCTTTTCCATTTTCTAAAAATATAGTATTAAAATAAGTGCCTTGACCTCCATGATTAATCATTACCTTGGAATAGTCAAATCCAGTTGGATTAGTGCCAAGATGCCATTTTCCAATAACAGCAGTCTCATATCCATTTTTCTGTAAAACCTTAGGAAAAGTTTGTTGACTGCCGTCAAAATCACCCCCACCTTCATTTTTGTAAAATCCATTAATGTGAGCATATTTTCCAGTTAAAATTGCCGCTCTACTTGGGCCACAAATACTGTTAGTATTGAATGTACTATTCATAAGCATTCCTTCCTCTG
The DNA here is from genome assembly GCA_964275995.1 of uncultured Flavobacteriaceae bacterium. Classification (GTDB taxonomy): domain Bacteria; phylum Bacteroidota; class Bacteroidia; order Flavobacteriales; family Flavobacteriaceae; genus SGZJ01. Next base: position 1,205 of record CAXYEG010000005.1, on the reverse strand, counting down.
CAATTCTATCAATATTTGGAGTTGGAGCTGTCTTTGCTAACCAGTCATTGTATGCACTTACAGCACTTACAGCATGATCATCTGCCATTATAAATACAATATTTGGTGGATTATCTTGCTGGGTAAAAGGTTTTACGCTGAAAGTAAAAAGTATAGATATTGATACTATGATCAATATGTTTCTCGAGTTTAAAATTTGTTTTTTCAAGATCTTAAGTTTGTAGTGATAATTTTTATAAAATTAATATTTTTATATATAAATTTTAATTGTTTAAATGAAAATATTGAAGCTATTAATTTAATAATCATTAAATATGTGTTAATTTTCAAACATTACTTCAAATATTATATTATTGATCTAGTTTCTTTCAATATATGTGTTGTTAATTAATTATTTTTATACTAATGAATATAATAAAGCTTTTACCACTTTTTTTGATTAATTTTTTTGTTTACTCAAAGGAAAATAACACTCAGCCAAATTTTTTATTTATTCTTGTGGATGATCTTCCGCACGATGCTAACGGTTTTTCTGGAAGATATCCATTTTTAAAAACACCAAATATAGATAGATTAGCAAATGAAGGAGTTAATGTTAAGAATTTTTTTGTTACTCAATCCATATGTTCACCTTCTAGAGCTAGTTTTTTAAATGGAACTTATCCGCATATTCACGGAGTGAATCAAAATAATCGTCATGTTGATCCAGATTGGAATAAATTCCCTTCTTATGCATCACACTTACAAAAACAAGGTTATCAAACAGCACATATTGGTAAAATTCATATGGCGCACAGTAAAGGAAAAAAACATATAAGACCAGGTTTTGATTATTGGTATAGCTTTAACGGTCAGGGGGATTACTTTAACCCTAAGATAAATGACAATGGATTGGAATACCAAGAAAATGGTTACATAACTGATATTTTAACAGGCAAAACTGTTAATTGGTTAAAAAATAAAAGAGAAGAAAATAAACCATTTGTTCTAAATCTATGGCATAAAGCTGTTCATGAAAAGCATTTTCCGGCTCCTAGACACAAAGACTTATATAAAGGAGAGAAACTTCCTTTACCACCATTTGACACTCATAAAGAAACTTTTAATGGGAAACCTGAGTGGCAAAGAAAAAAAACATATGGAGCTAAATGGAAAAACCATTTACCTATTCCAAACAAATTAGAAAAACAAAAGTGGCCAATTCG
>CAXYEG010000004.1:0-71324 GCA_964275995.1 uncultured Flavobacteriaceae bacterium | reverse complement strand
GGCGTTGAAGCAGTGGTATCAACGCAGAGTACTTGGCGTTGAAGCAGTGGTATCAACGCAGAGTACTTGCCGCGTTTATTGATGCAGAGCATGCTTTCGATAGATATTATGCTCAAAATTTAGGAGTTGATATTGATAATTTAATCATTTCTCAACCGGATCACGGGGAGCAAGCATTAGAGATTGCCGATAATTTAATTAGATCTGGAGCTATCGATATGGTAGTTATAGATTCTGTGGCAGCATTAACACCTAAAAGTGAAATTGAGGGAGAAATGGGAGACTCTAAAATGGGGCTACACGCAAGGCTTATGTCCCAAGCTCTTAGAAAATTAACAGGATCTATAAGTAAAACAAAATGTACTGTTATGTTTATAAACCAATTAAGAGAAAAGATTGGAGTAATGTTTGGGAATCCTGAAACAACTACAGGAGGAAATGCATTAAAGTTCTATGCATCCATAAGATTGGATATTAGAAGATCAACTCAAATAAAAGATAGTAATGGAGCTGTGCTTGGAAACAAAACTAGAGTAAAGGTGGTTAAAAATAAAGTCGCTCCTCCTTTTAAATTAGCCGAATTTGATATTATGTATGGCCAAGGAATCTCCAAAGTTGGAGAGATACTTGATATAGCTGTTGAGTCGAACATAATTCAAAAGAGTGGGTCTTGGTTTAGTTATGATGAAACAAAATTGGGTCAAGGTAGAGATGCGGTAAAAACTATGATAAAAGACAATCCTGAACTGATGGAAGAGCTAGAAAATAAAGTTAAAGCTTTAGTAGCTGCTAATTAGGATAAATCCTCTAAAATTAAATTTCTAAAACGATCACTTATAGAAGAAACGTCTGACTGCGTTAACCCTAACGTACTTTGGGGTTCGTGATATTTTACTCTTAAAATCCCTGGTTTTCCGCTAAAAAATGTAAAAGGGAATCGTTTTTTATTGTCTAAAAAAGTTAAACAAACTATTGGGATTTGATGTTCTATAGCAATTTTGAATGCCCCTTTTTTAAATTTATCTAGAGCTACCGATGGGTCAGGAACTCCAGCTTCTGGATAAATACAAATACTAAGCCCATCAGATAATCTTCTTTGGGTGTTAAAAAATACTGACTTTCGGCTTTCCGAACTAGATCTATCAACTAAAATACATGCTCTTTTATAAATAACTCCAAAAAATGGGACTTTAGAAAGTTCAATCTTTCCAACAAAAACAAAAGGATGGTCTTTAAATATTGATATCATGCACATTATATCCATCATTGAAGTATGATTACTGATGAACATATAATTTTTTCCCTTTTCTAATATTGGGATATGATCTATTCTCCAATAAAAACCCATGAAAAGTAAAACTATATTTGACCATAAAGTTGCAAGCTTAAATACTTTTGGATACCAAGATTCTTTGAGACTAAAAACAAATAAAGCAGGAAAAAGAATAATCCAAGTCAAACTACTAATTAAATAGAACCAAATCCTGTATATAATCCAAAAAAAATAGTTGAATAAATTCATATTTTCAAAACTAATTAAATTAATTGAGGTATTTAAATAAAAAATTTAACTTTGTAATTCTAAAGATGTTAAGCCGTGAGTAGAATTTTGACTGGAATTCAAAGTACAGGAACCCCGCATTTAGGGAATCTATTGGGAGCCATCATTCCTGCAATCAAAATGGCGAATAGTTCAGAAAATGAATCCTATTTGTTTATTGCAGATATGCACTCCGTTACGCAAATAAAAGACCCCAAACAATTAAAATATAACACGTACTCTACGGCAGCATGCTGGCTAGCATTTGGATTAAATTATGATAAAACAGTTTTTTACAGGCAAAGTGATGTTCCTCAAGTTACTGAACTTGCTTGGTATTTAAATTGTTATTTTCCATACCAAAGATTAACGTTAGCGCATAGTTTTAAAGACAAGTCAAATAGCTTAGAAGATATAAATGCGGGGCTCTTTACCTATCCAATGTTAATGGCTGCGGATATATTATTATATGATGCTAACATCGTACCTGTTGGGAAAGATCAACTTCAACATCTTGAAATTACAAGAAGTGTAGCAAATAAATTTAACAATCAAAATGGAGATACATTTATTGTTCCTGAATCTAGAGTTGATGAAGAAACCATGCTTATTCCAGGAACTGATGGAAACAAAATGAGTAAAAGCAAAAAGAATATAATTGATATTTTTTTAGAAGAAAAGCTACTTAAAAAACAAATTTCAAATATTAAAACAGACAGTCTCCCTTTAGCAGCTTCTAAGGACTGGAAGAACTGTAATTTATTTAAAATGTATAAATTACTGGCCGATGAAGAGAAAACAGAGATGATGAAAAAAAACTATACAAAAGGGGGTTATGGATATGGGCATGCTAAAACAGATTTGCTAAACCTGATTCTTACCAAATACAGCTCAGAAAGAGAAAAATATACATTTTACATGGGTAATTTAGATAGGATAGATAGCATCTTAAAAGCCGGTGCATTGAAAGCTTCAAAAACAGCAGACGAAGTTCTAAACAGAGTTAGGATAAAAGTTGGGTTTAATTAAAAAGATTATTAACTTTAGTATCTACAAATATCCTGCAAAATGAACTTAGATAAATATATAGAAGACTTACTTTATAGAAATGAATGCGTAGTAATCCCTAATTTTGGAGCTTTTATTACTTCTGTAAATTCAGCTAATTTGAATAACGAAGGTGTTTTCACTCCTCCATCTAAATCAATTTCATTTAATAAAAAAATTAAGAAAAATGATGGGGTTTTAGCTAATTATATTGCTGAGTTAAACAATATTTCATTTGATGAAGCAATGAAATTAATTAAACTAAACGTTTCTAATTTTAATAACGATATTCTCAACAAAAAAGATATTGTATTTTCAAAGGTTGGTGTAATATCAATCAAAGAAGGATTAACGGAGTTTACATCTTACACTAATATAAATTACTTAAAAGACTCTTTCGGGCTATCAAGCGTTTCAAGTTCATTTATCAAAAGAAATAAGAAAAAAGTACCTTTTTCTAACTTTTCAAAATATGCTGCAGCTCTAATAGTTGGACTTTTAATTTCTAGTTTTGTTTACAATAATGAGCTAAATAAAATAGCACAAAAAAATATAATTGCTTACCAACAAGCCGATCTACTGATTGAAAAAGAAATTCAAAAAGCTACATTTGTAATTGAGAACCCCTTGCCTCTTGTAAAAATGATTGTTAAAGAAAATATTGGAGGTTTTCATGTAGTCGCTGGATCTTTTAGTGTTGAGGAAAATAGTTTTACTAGACTAAAACAATTAAAAAATAAAGGATATAAAGCTAGAAAGATTGGACAAAACAAGTTCGGGCTATTTCAGGTTGCGTATTCTAGTTTTCACACGAGATCAGATGCAGATATGGCTTTAGAACAGATACGAATTTTTGATAACAAAGCTGCCTGGATATTAAATAAAGAAATAAACTAAATAAATGCAATTAAAAACCGCTATGTCATCATTAACTGTCATGACAGATTTAGTACTCCCTAGCGAAACGAACGCAATTAATAACTTATTTGGTGGAGAATTACTAGCAAGAATGGATAGAGCTGGTTGTATTGCCGCAAGAAGACATTCTGGAGAAATAGTTGTTACAACATCTGTAAATCATGTTGCTTTTAATAAAGCTATTCCTTTAGGCAGTATAGTAACAATAGAAGCTAAGGTTTCGCGAGCATTCAAAACCTCAATGGAGGTTTATTTAGATGTTTGGATAAATTCCGATGGAGGTGCAAAAGTTAAGTCTAACGAAGCTATTTATACTTTTGTGGCAGTAGACAAAAATGGTAAGCCGACAGCAATTGCTGAAATAACTCCTGAATCTAAAGAAGAAATTGAAAGATACAATGGGGCCTTGAGAAGACGCCAGCTTAGCCTTGTTTTAGCTGGGAAATTAAAAGCACAAGAAGCTACCGAACTAAAAGCTTTATTTCTTACCAATCCAAAATAGTGGATTTTCAGTCTTGTTATCCTTAAATAAACTAAAGCTTAGTATTGTTTGACCTGTGTTTTTATTGGTCATAATAAGGCCTATTTCTTGTTTTGTAAAAACCTTGTCTCCTTTGTTTACATAAATATTTGAAAGATTCTTATATACAGTGAAAAAATTTCCATGTTGAATTAGAATGGTTTTGGAACCGTTTTTTGAACTAATAATTCTATAAACCGTTCCATTAAAAATAGTTCTAGCTTTTTGGGATGATGCAGTAATTATCCTTATGCCGTTACTTTGAATTGTGGCTGTTTTGACTATTGGGTGGGGTTGCTTTCCGTATTTTAGAGAAACATACCCTTTTTGAACAGGCCATGGAAGTTTCCCCTTATTAGAAATAAAGTTATTAGACAATAACTTTGCCTCTGGGGTTAAGGCAAACAACTTAGACGAAGTGTTTTTCTTTCTGTTTGACTCAGCAATTGCCCTAGCTATAATTTTTTCTATCTCTTTATCAATTTTTGCTGTTTTTTGCTGTTTCAGTTTAATCTCTCTAACATATTTAGTTTGATTTTTAGAAATAAAGTTTAATAAATTGTTTTTATTAGAAAGCTCTTGACTGATGTTGTTTTTAATGTTTTGGTTATCACTGATTAATTTTAACTGAAGATTTTTTTCTTTACTCAAATTATCTCCCATTATTATGAGCTGTTCGGTGTTGTTTGCTATCTTCTGTAATTGTTTGTTTTGATATTCTGAATATTGCTTAAAATATTGAATTCGCTTTAAAGCTTGCTGGAAATTAGCTGAAGAGAAAACAAACATCAATTTACCTGTTTTAGATCTAGTTTTATAGGATCTAAGTATCATCTCTGCATATTGGTCCTTTAAAATTTTTTGGGACTTTTTAAGCCTATTTATAGCTTCTTGATTATTTTGAATTGAAGCAGAAATAAGATTAAGTTCATTGTTTGTTATTTTAATAACCTCATTTTGAAGATCTAATTTATAATTTAAATTTTCAATATTTTCTACAACAAGTTTCCTCTCATCTTTAGATCTATTAATTAGTTTTTGAATATTATTAATTTCTTTTGCTAGACTAATTCTTTTAAGTTCTAAGTCCTTTTGATTTAAGCTTTGAGCATTACAAGACATGCTGTATATAAACAATCCTATTACTGAAAAGATAAATCCAAGTCTATTCAACATCAATTAAAATTTTTTTATAATTACTAGGGATTTTAAATGGGAGTTTGAATTTATTATTAAGTTTAATTGATTTTAAATCAACATTAACTTGATTTATCAAAGTGCCTTTAATAATAGTTGAATCGTTTATGTTTGAGACAAAATTAGAATCCTCAATTCTGATTGAGGAAGAGAAATATTGATTTTTGACTTTAATGAAATTATCATAAACAATCTGATATGTTGAAACCCTATCGCTACTATTTTTAACTTTAAAAGAACATAAATCTAATTTAAAATTATACGGATTTATTTTATAAAAGCCTTGAAAATCAAGTGGCAAGTTAACGCTTCCTTCATTTGATTGAAGGCCTGTAATAGCGTTAAAATCCCAATTAAAAACATAGCTTTTATTTTTGTTGCTCATTTCTTTGTTATAATCAGATCGTTTAATTTTTATAATTGGCTCAGATAACAATAAGTTTTCAACCATATCATAAGTTAAATTTAATCCCAAGATATTTTCAATGTTTTTATAGTCCGATATGAAATAATTTTTTTCAAGTTTATTATAATAATAAATAGAATCTTTAGTTAATAAAGCTCTAACAATTCCTGCTGCAGAACTTAACCATACTGCCTTGTTTTTTTTAATTCTAATATTTACTCCGTAACTTTTCTTTTTACCTGAGTTATTTAATTTAAGTTTAGCTTTAGATTGAAATGTTTTAAATTTTGAATTTGAATTGGAAACTTTTCTAACTAATTGTTTTGGTGTTAAATTTTTTAATTCACTTGTGGAAGTTGAGTTTTTTATCGATTTACATGACGTAAATAGAAGTATTAAAAATAAATATCTTACTGCTTTCATATAAACTATTTTACACCTGTGCTACCAAACCCTTTGTCTCCTCTTTTAGTAAGTTCTAGTTCATTAACTTCTGTCCACTCCCCTTGATCGTGTTTAGCAATAACTAATTGTGCTATTCTATCTCCACTACTAATAACAAATGGGTCATTAGAAAGGTTAATAAGTATTACTCCAATTTCTCCTCTATAATCAGAATCTATTGTGCCTGGTGAATTAAGAACGCAAACTCCATGTTTTATAGATAGTCCACTTCTGGACCTTACCTGCCCTTCATATCCAATAGGTAAAGACATGAATAAGCCTGTTTTTATTATTGTTCTCTCTTGTGGATTGATAGTAATATCATTGCTTGTAAACGCCTTTAAATCCATCCCAGCAGAAGATTCACTCTCGTAGCTTGGTAAAGGGTTGTTTGATTTATTTATAATCTTAATTTTCATTATTTATAAGTTTAATAGTATTCTTTTCAAATTTAATTATGAATAATCCAAGAGTAATTAATATACCTATTCCAAAATAATAATTTCCTGGAAAAACATAAAAAGAAGTAAAAGCAAAAACCGCACTGAGTATAATGTATATACTTACTTTAGTTAAGTTATAAGGGATTGGATAATGACGTTGACCTAAATAATAAGAAATTAATGTCATGACAAAGTAAGCAAAGAAGGTTGCTATTGCTGATCCTAAATATCCATAATAGGGGATTAACGTAATATTTACAGACAATGTAATTAAAGCACCAAAAGTAGAGATATATGCTCCAAACTTTGTCTTGTCTGTAACTTTATACCAAACAGATAAATTTTGATATATCCCAAGAAATAAGTTTGCAAAAAGAATAATAGGAACTATATATAAAGCTTCCCAATATGCGGAATCACCAATAAAAAGGAATTTTAGTATGTCAATAAATACCACAACTGTGATTAAAATAAAAGACCCTAATATAACAAACACCTCTAAAATTAAAGCATATGCTTTTTCAGCAGAGTTATTTTTTGCAATACTAAAAATGAATGGCTCAATGCCTAGTTTAAATGCAGTTGAAAATAGAGTAATAAAAAGAGCTAATTTATAGCAAGCTGCATACATTCCTATTTGTGCTTTATCAACATCAAAGTAATCTAATAATATTTTATCAAAACTTTCATTTATTGAATACGCTAATCCGGCTATTAAAATTGGCAAAGAATATTTAAGCATTTTTTTTAATAATTTAAAATCAATTTTATATTGAATCTTTAAATAAAAATTAGTCATTACCAAAAATGTAAGAGCACTAGAGATAAGTAGAGAAATAAAAATATAATTTATTTCAAAGTTCTCTAGATAGATTTTATCTAGTAATGTACTTTGAGAATGATAATTTTTAAGAAAAATTAAAAAGAAAATATTTAGTGAGACATTCACAATAACATTAAATATTTTTATGATGGTATATTTGATTGCTTTCTTATTTAATCGCAAGAATGCAAATGGAATTACAACCAAAGAGTCTAAAACCAAAATCCATATGACCAAATACAGATAGTCAGCTGGAATTCCTATAAAGTTAGAGATTTGATCAATGAAAGTAAGTCCGAAAGCCAAAAAAATCAATGATGTTAAAATTATAGATATAGAAGAAGTGCTTACAACATTTGATTTGTTTGAGTAAGAATTAAAAAATCTAAAAAAAGCAGTTTCTAACCCATAAGATAAGAGAACATTAAATAAAATTATATAGGAAAAAATAATTGATAAATCTCCATAGTCAGAGATATCCTGAAGAACAGATTTATCTGTATGCAATCTGACTAGTAAAACACTAACTATTCTTGGAAAAATGGTAGCTATTCCATAAACAATAGCTTGTTTAAAGGCTGACTTTAATTTGTTCAAATTCAAATATTTATCCTAAAAATAAGCTTTTAATCAGAGCTATCAAAGTAACTTCAGATTTTAGAGATACTAATTATTTAGAGCTTCGGCACCCCCAACTATTTCTAAGATTTCATTTGTAATAGCTGCTTGCCTGGCTTGATTATAAGCTAACTTTAGTTGATCTCTTAGTTCAGTTGCGTTATCTGTAGCTTTATGCATTGCTGTCATTCTAGCTCCATGTTCACTTGCCCATGAATCTCGAATGGCTTTGAATAATTGATTTTTTAAAGACTTTGGTATTAGCTCTTCTATTATTTCTATTTTGGATGGTTCAAAAATGTGATCTGTGTTGTTGCTAGCGTCTTCTTCTATATCTGATATGGGTAGGAATTGCTCATTTACAACAACTTGCGTAGCTGCATTTTTGAACTTATTATAAATAATATCAATTTTATCAAAATCTTCATTAACGAACTTTTCCATAAGTGATTCAGCGATTAAAGAGACACTTTCCATATTAAGGTTGTCAAAAATATCAATATGATTTGATTCCACATTAAAACTTTTTTGAAGAAAGTCATTCCCTTTTTTGCCAATAGCAACAAATGACACATCCGAATCATTGTAAACAGAACTTGCTAGTTCAGTAGATTTTTTGAAAATATTAGAATTAAATCCTCCACATAATCCTCTATTTGAAGTAATTGAAACTATAAGAACTTTTTTTACAATTCGTTTTTGAGCATACTTATTGTCAGAATCAATTGAAGAGCTTAGGCCTTGCAGGATTTCTGTTAGTTTATTTGAATATGGTCTCATCGCTGTAATAGCATCTTGGGCCTTTTTTAGCTTTGCTGCAGAAACCATTTTCATGGCGCTTGTTATCTGCATCGTTGAAGATACTGATGAAATTCTATTTCTTATTTCCTTTAAATTAGCCATTATTACAGATTAATATTTGTCAGATAAATCTTTACAAACCGACTCTAAAGTATTTACAACTTGCTCGGTTAGCTTTCCTTGTTTTAAGCTATCTAATACATCTTGATGCTTAGTTCTTAAAATCGTTAAATATTCATTTTCAAATTCTTTTATTTTTTCAACAGGAACATTTCTAAGTAAGTTTTTAGATCCTGCATAAATTATTGCAACCTGATCTTCAACAGTAAATGGGTCATTTTGAGCTTGTTTTAATATCTCAACATTTCTTTTCCCTTTTTCAATAACATTTAATGTTGCAGCATCTAAATCTGATCCAAACTTTGCAAAAGCTTCTAGCTCTCTAAATTGAGCTTGATCTAATTTCAAAGTACCTGCCACTTTTTTCATTGACTTTATTTGAGCTGAGCCACCTACCCTTGAAACGGATATTCCCACATTAATTGCAGGTCTAACACCTGAGTTAAACAAATCTGATTCTAAAAATATTTGTCCGTCAGTAATTGATATAACGTTTGTCGGAATATAAGCCGACACATCTCCAGCTTGTGTTTCGATAATTGGTAAAGCTGTAAGTGACCCTCCACCTTTAACTATAGGCACTAACGAATCTGGCAAATCATTCATTTCTTTAGCAATATTATCATCTGCAATTACTTTTGCAGACCTTTCTAATAATCTTGAGTGAAGATAAAATACATCACCTGGATAAGCCTCACGCCCTGGAGGTCTTCTTAGCAACAATGATACTTCACGATATGCAACTGCTTGCTTAGATAAATCGTCGTATACAATTAAAGCAGGTCTTCCGGTATCTCTGAAGTATTCTCCAATTGAAGCTCCCGTAAAAGGTGCGTATACTTGCATTGCTGCAGGGTCAGAGGCGTTTGCTGCAACAATTGTTGTGTATGCTAATGCACCTTTATCTTCTAAAACTTTTGCTATTCCAGCAACAGTAGATGCCTTTTGTCCAATAGCAACGTATATACAGTAAACTGGCTCACCTGCATCATAGAATTCTTTTTGATTTAAAATAGTGTCAATACAGACAGTTGTTTTTCCGGTTTGTCTATCTCCAATAACTAATTCTCTTTGCCCTCTTCCAACAGGGATCATTGCATCAATTGATTTAATACCTGTTTGTAAAGGTTCGTTAACAGGTTGACGATATATAACTCCAGGAGCTTTTCTTTCCAAAGGCATTTCATACAAATCTCCTTGAATAGAGCCTTTGCCGTCAATAGGTTGTCCCAGTGTATTAACTACTCTTCCTACAATACCTTCACCTACTTGGATAGAGGCAATCCTTGTTGTTCTTTTTACTGTGTCTCCTTCCTTAATATCATTAGATGCGCCTAATAACACAACTCCAACATTATCTTCCTCAAGGTTCAATACTATTCCCTCAATACCATTTGAAAACTCCACTAGTTCTCCATATTGAACATTGGATAAGCCGTAAACACGTGCAATTCCATCACCAATTGTTAAGACTGTTCCTGTTTCATCAAAAGATATATTAGCGTCATGATTTGAAAGCTGTTGTTTTAAGATTGCTGATATTTCAGCTGGATTTACTTCTGCCATTGTAATGTGTTTGGTTAATAACCTTTATATAAGTTCTTTTTTAATTTTCTGTAATTTATTTGATAAGCTTGCATTATATTCTTTGCCGTCATAGCGAAGTATAAATCCACCTAAAATATTTTTGTCAATAATGTTGTTAATTTCTATTTTTTTACTTGTAATAGAATTGATTTTTAATAAAGCTGTTTGCTTTATGCTGTCAGTTATAGGCACAGCTGTGACTACAACAGCTTTAATCATATTGTTAGCTGCCTCGTAAAGAGACTTGTATGCATTACAAACATCTACCAAAATGGAAAGTCTTTTATTGGAAATTAACAAGGCGATTAAATTTTTTGAAAGATCAGATACATTATTGTTTAATGATAATATAATCTCATGCTTAGATTTTGTGTTAATAACAGAGTTTGCTAACATATCTGAGAAAGATTTATCGTTAGAGCAAAAATTAATGTAAAACAACATGTCATCATAAACCTTTGAAGACATATCACTTTCATTTGCTAATGAAAAAACTGCTTTTGCATATCTAACTGCTGCTCTAGATCCTTTCATTTTAATTATTTAAAGATGCGTCATTTAACATGTTTTCAACAACTTTTAACTGTTTATTTTTGTCCTCTAGCTCAGAAGAGATAACTTTTTCAGCAATACCAACTGAAAGTTCAACCACTGTTTGCTTAAGCTCATTCATGGCTGAGTTTTTTTCATTTTGAATTGCTAGTTGTGCTGATTCAATTAGCTTAGAAGCTTGTTCTTTAGCCTGGTTTTCTGCATCAGCAATTAATTTTGTTTTAATTTCTCTGGCGTCTTTCAGCATATTTTCTCTTTCTATTTTTGCTTCTTTTAAAATTTTCTCATTATCAGACTTGAGGTTTTCCATTTCTTTTTTAGCATTCTCTGCCGCTAAAAGAGCTTCTCGAATAGAAGTTTCTCTGTCGTTAACTGAGCCTAATATAGGTTTCCAGGCGAATTTTTTTAATAAAAGATATAAGATAACAAATGAACAAAAAGTCCAAAACAATAATCCCACATCGGGAGTAACTAAATCCATAATTTAAGGTTTTAATATATTATAATAAATAAGTAATAAGTGCAGTGTTTTAGCACTGCACTTATAAATTTTATTTACTTAATAAGAGATACAACAACCGCGAATAACGCAACCGCCTCAACAAAGGCTATAAATACAATAGCTGATGTTTGTAGCGAAGCTGCTTTTTCTGGTTGACGAGCCATAGCTTCCATAGCTGATCCGCCTATTTTACCAATTCCAATTCCAGCTCCAACCGCTGCTAATCCAGCTCCAATTGCCGCTAAGGGGCCATAACTTGTAACTGCTACTTCTTGTAATAATACTAAACTCATAGTTTAAAATTTAAAAATTAATTAATGTTCATGTTCTTCCATTGCTGATCCGATGTATAAAGCGGATAGCATGGTAAATATATATGCCTGTATGGCTACTACTAAAATTTCTATTAAGCTAATAAACACTGAAAACCCTACAGAAAGTGGGGCGATCCAAACTGTTTCAGCTATAAAAATTAAAGATATTAAACTCAATACAATAATATGCCCTGCTGAAATATTAGCAAAAAGCCTAATCATTAATGAGATAGGTTTTATAAATATACCCAAAAACTCAATTGGGGCTAAAAATAATTTCATTGGAACAGGAAGCCCTGGCATCCAAAAGATGTGCTTCCAATAATCTTTAGTTCCAGCAAATGTTGTAATTACAAAGGTTATCACAGCAAGCACAGCGGTAAAGGCTATATTACCAGTTAAATTAGCGCTAAAAGGGAAAAAGGGAATAAGGCCCATTAAATTATTAATCCAAATAAAGAAAAATAATGTTAGTAAATAGGGCATATATTTTTTGTAGTTTTTTTCACCAATATTTGGAATGGCAACTTCATCCCTAATAAATAAAATTAATGGTTCAGTAAATTTTGCTATTCCCGATGGAACACCATTGTCAGATTTTGAATAATTTCTTGCTGAAATTCCAAAAATTAAAACTAATAACAACATAGAGAGAAACATTGAAAAAACAAGTTTAGTTATTGAAAAATCTAATGGCTTTAAGTTTGTTGGATACTTATTTTTGTCAAAGTTAACGTATTGTCCAGACGAATTAGGCTGTTGGCTTGCGTAATAAATTTCTTCATGAAACTTAACAAACGACATGTCTTTTTTTGTTACGACCTCAGTCCCTTCATCATCATGGAGAAATTCAGAAGAAGAAAATGTAACTAAGCCATTATCCGTCCAAAGTATTACAGGAAGCGGGATTGAAACTCCTTTACCATTCCAGTCTAAAATATGAAACTCGTGGGAATCTTTAATGTGGTGCATAATCATATCAGTAACATTAAAATCCTTGGAAGCGCTATCACTTTCTGAAGAAGAAGAAAAACTAACAGAAAACGAAAAAAAGAAAACTAAAAAAAGTAAATTTTTCAAATTAGTACCAGGGTTTTAATTGTTGCTATAATTGTGCTCTAAATTCGGTTGCAAATGTACATACATATATTTATATTTCAAATAAAAAAAACAACAATGATTTCATCTATCAAAGACTTTTTTGAAGTGATTTGATTTCAAAAAATAAAAAAATAAAATATATTATAAAAAAAGTCAAAATTAATCCATCTTTATCACCATCAAAATGAATTATTGGGTAAACAAATATAATTGTTAAAAGCATTTTATTTAGAGAGGCAATTACAAAAGAAAACAGCAAGTTTATCTTTGTTTTAGTTAAAATTTTCATTGTCCAAAAAGTTACAAGAACTAACGCTGTGTTAAAAGCGTATATTTTCCATAGAGGAATTATGAAATATATTTCGTAAACAAAATTATTAAAAGCAAGGTTAATTAAATATAGTAATATAGAAAATAGTGCTAAGTGAAGATAAACTTTAGTTTTAATATGCATCAGCTCTTTTTTTCTTTTGTCTTTTGAATAACATACACCAAAGCAACTGCAATTGAAAAAAGGGATAAAACTATTGTGAAGATACTATTGTTTATTACCAAATATAAGTCAAGCTGGTAGCCTGAAAAAGACCCAAGAGATATGATTGTAACCATTTGAAAGGCTATTCCAGAAAAACGAACTAGTTTATTAAGCTGTTTTTTCTGTTTTGGATATAATTTTTTGTTGTTCACCTTTGTTTAGTTCTTTGACCCCACCTTTCATACTACAATTTGCATTAAAAGTAGCTCCAGGCTCAACGGCCAACTTAACCACCTCCACTTCGCCTTCAACATATGCGGACGCCTTTAGCGTCAGTGTTCCGCTAAGTTTAAGTTTTCCAGAAAAACCTCCCTCAAAATCTGCATTAACTCCTTCAAGTGTGCCATTAATTACTCCTGTTTTACCGACCACTACTTTCCCTGAAGTTTTAATTGTTCCATTAACACTTCCTTCTATTCTAAAGCCTGCTTCGCTTATTAAATCTCCTACAAAAGAGGTTCCTTGGGTAATCATGTTTTGCTGATTAGATGATGTAGACATGGTTTTTTGTTTTTTAGATTCTGTAAACATAAATTTATAAATTATTATTTAAATATACACTCAAATTTTTGTGCATTTGTAAGGTTTGATAATTGTCTGATGAAATAACAAAAGATGATTTCTTGACAAAGACATCATTTTGCTCAAGAATAATACTTAAACCTTTTGCACCATCATAACTTTTAAGCCCGTGTAATACAACAAATGTACTACTATTATCGTAAATGTCTGTAGATGAGTTTAGTTGAATGTTTTTTAGATCGCTCAATGCTAAACTTAAGCTCTCTTTAAAATCATCGATTTTTTTATAATTTTCTTTTGGGAAATAATAAATTAATTTAAAATTATCTCCTTTTTCAACTTGTTCAAAATTTGCATTTTCAACTATTGGAATAACTTCTTCTAATAAAATTTCTGCCTCTTCGCCTTCAATTGAGTTGGGGTAGTTTTTAGCTATGAATTCCAAGGCTTTTTTATAATTTTCAAAACCTTCAATTCTTGCTATTGCAGAAGCTTTCAGTAATTGCATTTTTGGGGCTAGTGGATGTGTTTCAAAAGCAGAAATAAGCTTTTCTAAACCAAGAATTACTTTTACATAATCTTGATTTTGAAAGTCCTGAAATAATGCACCATAAAGTTCACTTATGTTGTCAATATCTGAAGTAGCATATGCTTCAGGGTTGTTTAATATCTCTGCATATTTGGAGCCCGGAAAATTTAAGACAATATCAGATTTGATGCTTTCTGCTTCGTCTAAAAGACCCAAAACCAAACAGTTTTTGTAGTTTAAATATTTTGCTGACAGGACAAACTCTGGCTTATTTCTGTTAAAATCAATATTTTGTATTTTATTGTTTGATAAGCCATATTCTAAAAACTTGGAGCTGTAAATAGATGCTAATTGAAAGAAAGAATAATCTAACTGCTTGTAAATACTGTCAATAGAAATAGATGAGGTAGGAACCGATTTTAAATACCCTTCTAGGTTTTGAGTCGTACTTGTTTTTAAATTTTCTTTTCCAATTGCTATCAATGATTTTAGGGCTGGCGGTGTTTTTCCATTTCTCCAATTATCTGTAAGTTTTTTATCACCCCATAATTTTTTAAACTCGTTTTTTCCATACGCTAGCACAGTAGAATTATAAAAATAAAATACAGCATTTTTATTCGAAATGTTATTATTTTTGGTTGTAACAAAACTATTTTCATTTTTACTATTAACTATCTCTTTTTCTTTATTTAATTTCTTTTTCTGCTCCTCAATGTAACCTTTAAAATAAGCTACTCTTTCATCTTCAGACATTTCAATTAATCTTAAAATACTGTCGTTCGTTTTAACAGACAACTCATAATAAATAACTTCTTCCAGGCTTTCTCTCCTTTTATTGATTTTTCTAAATAGTTTTTTGTCATTATTAATTTGAGTAAGCGTACTGTCGTAATATGCCGCAGATGTTAAATACTCGTTTTTATCAAAAAAATAATCACCAAGAATATTGTAATTTTTGAGATTTACTAAGCCATCTTTGCCTGGATTTTTTAACGATTTATTATAATATTTAATAGCTAAACTATCGTTATTTATTTCTAAATTCAAATTAGCTATTTGATGAAAGATAATATTTAAATAGCCGCTATTTTCGATGTCTTTTTCTAACTCAATTAGCTCTGAAATAGCCAGGGTTTTGTCCGTGTAATTCTTTGACTTTTCAACAAATGAATAAACGTAGTATTCTCTTGGGATCTTTCTATTTAGCTTGATTACCCTGTCATAAACCAATGTTGAACTATCTAACTTATCTAAGTTTTTATATAATTGTCCTAGAATAAAGAGATACCTTGATTTGCTCTTTAAATCCTGTGTTTTGTCTGAAGCAATTTCAAGATGAATCAGAGCTGAATCGATTTTTTTAGAATTTAAGTATGTTTGTGCAAAAACAACATTTAAGTCTACAATCTCTTCCTTGGATAATTTCCCTCTACTTTCGATTTTTTTTAAGTTTTTAATCGCAAGTTCGTTGTAGTTTTGTTTAGCATTGATTTTTTCTCTCCATATTTTAGCTTTATTAACCAACTCGCTTGTCGGATATTTAAACAGGATATAGTTAAATGCTTCTAATGAAGGGATAAACCTCTGGTCATAATATCTAGATTCTCCCAAAAGAAAGTATGCCTCATCCATTTGTGGGTTTTTTTCTTTTCCCGCGATGTTCATTGCGTGCTTTTGAATTGCCAAAACAGCCTTTTCTTCAGATTGTGCGAATAAGCTAGCGCTTTGTTCTTCTTTAATTTTTAACTTGGGTTTATCTTCCGTAATCTGTGTTTTTTCTATAGGAAGGATATCCCAATAATTATCAAAAACATTCTCATTAATGTCGGCTTTACCTTGATTTAATAAGTTATTACCGTTGTATAAGTAGTTATATTTTGTGGTCATTGAATGAAACCCTTTGTTCAAAAACTTGTCTTTTTTTCTTGAACAACCACTAAGAATTAAAGCGGCAAGAACCAATAAATATAAACTTTTGTAAGAAAACTTCACTTGATTTTTTTAATTGTAATATAACAACGCTTAATTTATATATATTGTATATATAATAACGCTAAATTAATTATTATTTTATATAATTTGTTCAATATCTTTGTTTCTTAATTCTATAATAATCGTTAATGGCTAGCTTTCATGATTTAAATATTAAAAATATTATTAAAGAAACAAATAACTCTGTCGTGATCTCTTTTGAGGTCCCTGATGGGTTAATGAAAAAATACGCCTATTCTGCGGGGCAATACACAAGCTTAAAAGTTATTATAAATGACGAGGAAATAATAAGAGACTACTCTATTTGTTCACACAATGATGAAGACCTGTCAATTGGTGTAAAAAAGCTTGAAAATGGATTAATGTCTTCATTTCTTAATTCATCGATAAAAATTGGAGACTCAATGAAAGTTTCTGAGCCAAGAGGAAGGTTTACAATTCAGAGCGATTTTAATAGTATAATTGCAATCGCGGCCGGAAGTGGTATTACTCCAATAATGTCAATGTTAAAACAGACGTTGTTTAATACTGACAAAACATTTTATTTAATTTATTCAAACAAAAGTCAGCAAACAACTATGTTTTTGAGTGAGATTAATGAGCTTAAAGATCGTTTTCAGTCCAGATTTTTTATAAAGTACGTTTTTACATCTGAACAGATTGCTGATCATGATTTTGGCAGAATAACCGAATCTAATATTTTTAATTTACTGGAATTCCCAGAAAATGAGCTTAAACTTTTACAAAGCTCATTGTATTTGTGTGGTCCTGAAAAAATGATAGATAGCATATCGTTGGCACTTGAAAAAGGTGGTTTATTAAAGGAAAGCATTTCTTATGAACTATTTACAAGCTCTAAACAAGAGGCGGTAATTTCTTCTGAAAGTGGAGATGTTCTAATCAATTTCACTGTTGATGACTTTACTTCCAAGGTGAAGTCTGACAAGAAAAAAACAATTCTAGACTCTGCGTTAGATAATGATATTGATGCTCCTTACTCATGTAGTGGGGGTGTTTGCGGGAGCTGTATTGGGAGAGTCACTAAAGGAAAAGTAAAAATGTTAAATAATACAGTTTTGTCCGAATCTGAGGTAACAGATGGTTTAATTTTAGCATGCCAAGCTATCGCTATTTCAGACGAGTTAGATGTTGATTTTGATGACGTTTAAACTGAAGTTCTTAGCACTGAAATTATTTCTACTGAACTAATTGAAGAAATAGCATTTTCATATCCTTTAGGAAGTTTGTCTCCATAAATGGATGTAGGTATTTTTGGGTATTTTGATCTGTCGGCCAAAATATTATTTTGATCTTGCTGTCCATAGGGTCCAAACCCTGCAAAAGGATGAGTTACACCCCATATGCTTAAAACTTTAATTCCTAAAGAAGCAGCAATATGCCCATTTGCAGAGTCCATTGAAAGCATTATACTAAGATTAGAAATTACATCCATCTCTTGATCTAGAGAGTATTTATTGGCAAGGTTAACTACATTAATATATTTGCGTGCTATCTCATCTAAAATAAGCTCTTCTTTTTTCCCACCTCCAAATAAAATGATGTTAAAATCTTGATTAAGTTCTTTAATAACCTCTTTTATTTGTACTAATGGATATTCTTTCCCTTTGTGAGCGGCAAAAGGTGCTACTCCTATTAATAACTTATTGTTTTTAGGTATTATTTTTAAGCTAGATATATCTACTTTATCAGTCTTAATTTTATTTAACGAGTTAATTGAAATACCTATTTTTTCAAAAACATCTCTATACCTTTGATGTGTGCTTTTTAAAGGTGCAAATACTTTTCCGGATACTAGGTTTTCTTTTTCTTTTCTACCTTTATCAATTTGATAAAAAGGAACATTTAAAAATGCTTTTAAAAAATTTGTTCTAATAACGCTGTGTAAGTCAACGACATAATCAAGTTCAAGTTTTTTAATATCATTCCAAAGTCTAAATAATCCAAACACTCCTTTATGTCGTTTTTTCTTATCAAATTTTATTAAATCAACATTTTTAAATGCTCTAAAAAAAGGGAAAAATTGCATGTTTGTCAAAATCGAAATTTTGTATCCATTATAGACACTCAACAACTCGCTTAATACAGGGGAGACCATTGCCACATCACCCATGGACGAAAGTCTTATGATAAGAATGTGTTTAGGCTTTTTCATGCATGTTTAAGAGTAATCTTCATATGACTTTTCTTCAATTACTCCAGAATTTGTTAATACGTTTATTTCTTTTTTTAAATCAGACCTAACATCATTAGTGAAATACACGTCTCTTGCAAGTTTTACGAATTTGGGTCCAAAATCTTTGTCTCTTTCACTCTGTCTAATTTCATCTTCAATAATCCAAAGTTTGCCATTGATTTCAGCAAGCTTTTGGTACAATACATTTATAGCAGGATTGTGTTTTTTGAATAATTGTTGAACTAATGGGTTTAGCTCATTGAATTCCGTGTTAACATTTCTTAACTTTTTAGGGTCAGTAATATTTTTTAATTTAAGCTCTAGTATGGACAATTTATCCATAAGTTCTCCATTGGAAACTTCTACTTTCATAATTCAAATTTAATTAATCAAAAGTAATTAAAATAGAATTAAAACGTAAGGTGTAATTATACTTATTGATAAAACTAAGTTTGTAATTATTGTCATTTTGGACTGCTCTACGTAGCTTGTAAAAATTATAATTAACGGAAACAATAGAAAAATAAATGCGCTAGTGTTGAGGTCATTGATAAAAATAATTGTAGACAAAATTAGAGTTAAAAAAACTAAAGTAGTTGTTCTTCTTCTCTCATTGGTTTTAATAACTCTGTTCCATATAAATATAAGAGTGAGAGGAGTTAGAAAGCTAAATAATATAATTAGTTTTATGGACCACTTAAATTTATATATGGTTTGATAAAAAGAAGAAATATAATCAAGCGATGGAATGTCAAAAAATAAAATATTTGTAAAATCTATAGGGTGAAGATATCCAGAGCTGATTATTTCTAGGAAATATAAAAAGGTTGTGGCCGATGTTACGGCGGAAATAATAACTACTATGTTTTTTAAATTTATATGTGAGTATAATGTTAATGCGATAAACAGTAGTATAAAGAAATATAGAGTTGGAGTATAAAATATTGCACTAATTAAAATCCAAAAAGAGGCATCAAAAACCTTTTTATTAATGCTAATTGGAGTTCTTATACTATAAATTTTTCTGATTGCAAGAAGTAAAAATACATTTGCTATTAATATATCATCAAAAACTAAAACTTGCTGCATAAATAGCCCTAGAAAAAAACATATAGCTATAATTCCATAATTGTTTTTTTTAGTTAAGCTGTTTTTACTAATTATAAATTTAGACAGTAACACAGCTAGCAATAATAATAACAATGCCAAAGAGCCAATCAAAAAATTAAAAATATTGTAGTTTAAATTAACTACAAATAGCCCTAACAAATATATAGATGCAAATACATAATGGGTTGGATTTGATTTTGTAAAAAAAGTTGCTATCATTTAAAGAGTTTGTATATTTGCAATGTAAAAATACTACAATATGTTAATAAGAGATATAATTTATGGAATTGAAGACTTATTTGTGAATTATCTTTTCTTTCCATTTGATTTTTTGAGAATTACTGAACTAGACAATTGGTGGATTGCTAATTTCATGACTTGGATTTCTGTCATTGTATTTATCTGTGCTTTTACTTACTGGATGTTACAATTAAAAAAGTTTGATGACAACAAGGAAGAAGACAGGTCAATATCTGCACATTCTTTTTTATAAATCGAAGCCTAAATCTTTCCTGTAGTACATTCTGTTAAAATTAATTTTTGAAGCGCTCTTATATGAATTATCTAAGGCCTGCTGAAAGTTATCCCCAAATGAAGTAATGGCCAACACTCTTCCTCCGTTTGTGTAGACACTACCATCTTTTTGAATAGTTCCTGCGTGATAAACTGTCGAGTCAACAACAAGGTCTATGCCTGTTATTTTAATTCCTTTGTTATAACTACTAGGATACCCTCCTGAAACCAAAACAACTGTAGCGGCTGATCTATTGTCAATTTTTAATTCAATTTGATCTAATGTTTTATCTTTAAAAGATTGAAATATTTCCACAAAGTCATTTTGAATTCTAGGTAAAACAGCCTCTGTTTCTGGATCTCCCATTCGAACATTATATTCTATAACTTTTGGTTCGTCATTAACATTAATTAATCCTATAAAAATAAAGCCTTGGTACTCAATTCCATCTTTTTTGAGACCATGAATCGTAGGGATAATTATATTTTGTTCAATTTTATTTAATAGCTCTTTGTTCGCAAAAGGAACTGGAGATATAGCTCCCATACCTCCAGTATTTAAGCCAGAGTCACCTTCTCCGATTCTTTTATAGTCTTTGGCCGTTGGAAGCACTTTGTAGTTTACACCATCAGTTAACACAAAACAACTCAATTCTATTCCGTCTAGAAATTCTTCAATTACTACTTTGGAGCTTGCTATTCCAAACTTTTCGCCAACTAACATTTCTCTTAACTCGTTGTTTGCCTCTTCCAAACTGTCAATTATTAAAACCCCTTTTCCTGCGGCTAATCCGTCAGCTTTTAAAACATAAGGTGGGGTGAGGGTTTTTAAAAATTCAAAGCCGTCATTTAAATTGTCTTTTGTAAATGTTGCATATGATGCTGTTGGAATATTATGACGTATCAAAAACTTTTTTGCAAAATCTTTACTCCCTTCTAAACTTGCTGCCTTTTTTTTTGGACCAATAATGGCTATTGATTTTGTTTGCTCATCTTTTGAGAAGAAATCGTGTATTCCATTTACTAATGGGTCTTCTGGTCCAACTATTATCATAGTAATACCGAGTTCAAGAGATGTCTTTTTTACTTGCTCAAAATCATTTATGTTTATTGAGATGTTCGTGGCAATTTGCTGAGTGCCAGAATTTCCAGGGGCAACATATAGCTTATCTGTTAATTTACTGTCTGCTATTTTTAATGCAAAAGCATGTTCTCTTCCTCCAGAACCAAGTATAAGTATGTTCATTGATGTTTTTTTGTAAAAATACTGTATATGTAATTATTAAAAAAAAGAAAAAGACAACTAATATGCCTTGTCTTCACCCTTTAAAGAATTTGATATTGTCCTAAAGATAATTTTTATATCTAGTAATATTGACCAATTTTCTAAATAATATATGTCAAACTTGATTCTATTAACTATATCTGATTCTTTTTCAACTTCTCCTCGATACCCACTAACTTGAGCTAAACCCGTAATGCCTGGCTTAATCACGTGTCTTAACATATATTTATCAACTGTCTTGTAATACTTATCATTTTCTTTTATCATATGTGGCCTTGGGCCTACAACGGACATATCACCAAGTAATACATTTATAAATTGGGGCATTTCATCGAGGCTAGTTTTCCGCAAAAATGCACCTACATCGGTAACTCTTGAGTCTCCTTTTGTTGCTTGTAAATTATGTGCGTTCTCATTTACTACCATTGACCTAAATTTCAAGCAACTGAACTCCTCATAATTTATTCCATTTCTTATTTGTTGAAAGAAAACAGGGCCGTCGGATTCTTTTTTAATAAACAAAGCTATGATAGGAGTTAGCCAGCTAAGAATAAAAACAATAACAGCTAAAGATATAATAATGTCTATAAACCTTTTAAAAAATAGGTTCACTGAGTCTTGAAGAGGAACTCTTCTCAAAGATAATATTGGTAAAGAATCATAAGTTTCATAAATAAGTTTTTTAGAGTTCAGCTTAGTTGTGTTTGGGATAAATTTTATTGTTTTTAAATTATTATCACAAAATTTTATCAACGCTTTAAGCTCTTGATCATTTATGTTTTCGGTCGAACAATATATTTCATCAATTTCTTGTTCTTTTACAAAATTAATGCACTCTAAAACAGATTCCTTAGATATATTTAAAAAGGTTTTTTTATGCAAATATCCAGCCTCCTTATTTCTGTTAAAAAACAGCTCTAAATTTTGTGACTCAATACTGCTGCCTATTATTATAGTTTTTCGGTAATTTCCACCAAAATAAGATCTAAATGTTTTAATTGAGTAGTATGTAAGTGTCTTTACAAAAACTAATAAAATTGAAATTGGCATTAGCAGTTTAAATACTGAAGCTGGCTCAAGCTTTAGATCTGTAAATATTCCTGCAAAACAAAAGAGTGACAAAAGAAATAATAAGATTTGGTTAAACAGCAAATTAATTATTTTAAGAAAATTTGTGTATCTATATATATAATAAAATTTATTGAACACTGAGGTAATAATCCATAAAACAGATAATGTAAAAAAATGCTTAAACTCAAATTCTTTGTATAAGTAAAGAGCTAAGAACTGTTGAGTAACAACAATAATTATTGCGATATCAATAAGATAAGATAAAGGGCTAATTAAGCCTGAGTATCTTCTTGTTTTACCTTTTATCATTTGCTATTTTTGATTTTACAAAATCATTTAATTTAGATTCAAAGTTAGAAGTGCTATATTTTAATGATTCGTTTCTAATAAACTCATAATTGAAGTCGATTTTATTAAAACGATTTATAGCTTCTAAAATTGCATTAGAGTCTTGCTCTTTAAAGAAAACTCCCGTTTTATTTTCAATTACTGTTTCTTTAAGCCCGCCCTTTTTAATAGCAATAACTGGTGTCCCGCATGCTTGTGCCTCGACTGGTGCAATACCAAAGTCTTCTATGCCAGCGTGAATAAATGCCTTGGCTTTGCTAACGTAATTATAAACAACTGAAGAATTCGAGTATTCTACAAATCTGATATTGTTAGCTGCTATTTTTTTCAAATAATTCTCTTGTGATCCTGAACCTATTATAATTAAATTTTCCTTGCTTTTATTAAAAGCCTTAACAATTAAGTCTACTCTTTTATATGGCTCAAGCCTACATACGGTAACAAAATAGTTTTCTTTATTTTTTTGGAGTTTAAAGTTCTCTACATCCACTGGGGGATAAATAATTTCAGAGCTCATTTTATAAGTTTCTTTTATCCAGTTTTGAACAAATCGCGAATTAGCAATTAAATAGTCGGGGTTTGAAGCCTGCTTAGTGTCTATTTTTTTTAATAAATTTAAAATTGGAGATAATAAAACCCTTACTTTTTTTCCAAAATATATACCTTCTTTATCCCATAGATATCTTTGGTTTCTTGCTTGTATGTAGGAAATATGTATTTGATTAGGGTTTGTTTTTTTTATTCCTTTTGCAACTGAAAATGATGATGAAATTATCAATTCAACGCTTTTATCAACTTTAATTTTTTTAATAAAATAGGGAAATAAAAAAAAAAGATATCTAAACTTACTTTTAAATAATTGAAGGAAAGAATTCTTGATTTTAATGTTATTGTTTGGAAAAACCTTCTTTAGGTCTTCTTCATTCATTATGTTGATCAAAGTATAGCAAGTTTCAAATTGAAATATTTTAGTTATTGAGGATATAACCCTTTCGGCTCCACCATATTTATCTAACCAATCAACGGCTATTGCTTTTTTCATTTTATTGTTTTTTTTGTATTATCTTTTGATAAAATGAAAATTAAAATTAAAGAAAAAAGATACACCCCAATTAGTCGATGAAAGTTGTTGTAGACTGTCATATAAATTAACATGCTTATAAGTAATAATATATTGGTGTGTGATTCTTTAGCTACTTTAAAAGCCTGAACAAGAAAAACAAGAAAAATAAAAAACGCTAAAACTCCTTGGCTAATTAAAATATCTAAATACTGATTATGTGTGTTAAATTCTTTATCAATAAACCAGTTTCTCTTTTTTTCTTGAGGAATATTTTTATACTTGTTTACTAATTTTTCTGTCGTCTTTGAGTAGCCGTTACCGGTGATTAAATTTGTCTCTTTTAGTGTTTCGTAAGAATATTTCCAAATTAAAAATCGCGGTTCATGCATTTCTATTTTTTCAAAATAAGTAGTTCTAAAATTATCGTCTGAATGAAAGAGTCTTTTGGATAAGTTGTTGTTTGTAAATACTACAATAGAAGTTATAACAAATATTGAAAATGCTGCTATATACCTCATATATGATTTTAAGAATGTAAAAACATAATAGATAATTATAAATAAAACTGAAATAACAGCAATTCTTCCAGCAATTAAAAAGGTGAAAAAGATAAAAAATACTGGTAAAAAAAGGTTGTGTTTTTTTCTGTTTTTTAACAGCCTTTCTATAACAAAAATTAAACTAAAAGTACACAAAAGACCCAAGTATAGTCTTTGAACTGGAAGCGTTTCATTTATTAAAGGTCCTTTAGTGAAATTAAATGCCCCTGTTTGAAAAACTATTATACAGATTTTAATCAAAGAAAACACACAGGCTGTAAATGTTCCTAAAACAATTCCTAGCTTTAAATAAATAATACTTTTTTCTTTTAAGCCAAATGATAATATTAATAGAAGTAAGACTTGAAATAATTTTTTAATCTGAGAGATGTCTTCTATAAAATAGCTCATAAAAACAGATTTGAAAAATATAAAAAAAATGAAAACTGCAAACCAAATTACAGGCTTTTTATTTAACCTTTTAGCGAGCTGACTCCAATTTATAACAAAGGGAAACAATAAAGCTAAAGCTATATTTGCTCCATTAGGAATTGCATAAAGCTTATCACCAATAAACGCTAAAGAAAAACAAATTATGAAAAAAAGACTTGTATATATTTTATCTAAAGAAAATCTCACTTGTATGTTTTTAATTTAATAAATGTAAGGATTTTTACAGGTACTGTTAATAGGATTAAATTTCTAATTATCGAATAAATAGGGGTCAACCCAAAGTAAAAATTATCTATTAAAATTCTTATACGATGATATACTTGTAGTTTTCTGTTTTTCTGAGAAATTGAGTTCTTGGTCATCATATAATCTAATAATATTTCTGGATAATTCTCGCTCTTAAATTGTCTTATTATGTTAAAGAAAAAAGCATAATCTTGAGCTGCACGTCTATATTTGAAGGGGTATTTTCCTGTTTTAGTAATTATTTCTGTTCTAATTACAACTGTCGGGTGAATAAACATACTGTTTTGATACATTTTTCTTTGGATTGTTTCGTAATCAACTGGATGTTTTAGATTATACATAAAAACTCCTCTATCGTCAACAATTCTAGCCCAACTTCCGAGCAGCTTGATCTCTTTGTTTTTAGATAAATAATTCAGTTGTTTTGTAAATTTGTTTACATGGCATAGATCCCCACAATCTAATCTGCCTGTATATTCATATTTTTTTACTATTGCAAAATCAAGCCCAATGTTTAAAGCTGTACCAATACCTGAATTAGTTTTAAGAAATTTAAAAAAAACTTTACCACTATACTTTATGCTACTTGTAACTAATTTTTCTTTGCTTCCGTCGTCTATTACCAATATATCTGGCATTGATTTTTCGATGATTGATCCTATAGTTTTTTGAAGACCACTAAGGTTGTTAAAATGAGGAATAAGAATAATTATGTTAGACATTACTAATTTTTTTATTTGAAGCGACGAATATTAAGGCTAAACAGATCCAAAATCCGTAAATTCTAAAGGTATCCATCTTTAGCCAATTTAACATAAATCCAGCCATAGAAACAAAAACTATTATAGCTAGTAGGTTTTTTTGCATCATTAAGTTATTGTAACACCAAATCATTATATACAAGATAACCAATAAAAAACCTAACAATCCTAATGCGCCTGTCTCTGCTGCTAGGCGTAAATAAAGGTTGTATCCTGGCGGAAACCTTTTACTGTTCTGATTGAGATATTTTAATCTAAATTCCCAGTTGTTTCTTTTTGCCCAGCTTGGGTATTTTGACCTTGCGTCAAAAGCTTGTTGGCCGTAGCCTGTTCCAATAACTGGGTTATCTAAAAAAACTTGGTACATTGCATATTGAATTCCAAACCTTGATTTATTCGAAAGAGAATGGTCGTCATCATTGAGTTTAAAAGATTGAATTTCATTATCTACGTAGTTTACAATTTTTGGTGCATAAACTAAAAGTCCAACTGAAATAGCAATTGCCGAGGTTAATACAATTTTTGAAAATATTTTATTGTATTGATAAGATTGCGAAATTGCAAATACAAATACAATTGCTTGGATTATTATAATAAAAAATGCTGCTCTAGAGCCTGAGACAAAAGCTAGTCCAATAACAAGTAAGGCTGGTAAAAATTTAAAATAGCTTTTTGAAGTTATTATGTAGCTACACATCCATGAGAAAATTGTAATTAAATAAGTTCCCAGCGCTGGTGGCTCAAAGGTAACAGATGATATTCTTTTGAGTCTTAAGTCTGTTTTTGCCTCAACAAAAGGGAAGTAATCAAAAATATTCAATAATGGTTTTTTTAAATTTATCATGTTAAATTTCACTATTAAAATCTCAATTAGAGAGTAAATTATAACGATAACAAATGAGTAATAAATTACTTTTCGTATAGAATAAATTAACCTTTTAGAGTTGATGTTTAAAAAACTATTATAAAATGTAATAGGAAGGACAAAAGCTGCTAAAACTAAAGAAAAATACTGTCTTAAGAATCTAACAACCCCAGATGTTTGTTTAAAAGAATTCTGTAAAACTGTTTCAAAATTAATAAAGGTTGTTAATGCCGCCCATACCAAAAAAACAATCAAAGAATAAAAGATTGGGCTATGAAATGGAAGTTTAATTTTTCTCTTAAATAGTGTAATAAAGAATGCTAATAAAAAAAACAGAACACACGAATCTCTATAATATTCTCCCAAAAAAGGAATTCCTTCCCAGGAATTAAATGGCATAAAAAATATACCTGCCAAAATTAAAACAAATGAGATGTTAAGAATGTTAAGATCTAATTTCATTTATTAAAAAATTTTTTATTCCACATACTAGTATCTACGCCTATTTTGGTGAGGTTAATAACCTCTTTTTTAAAAAGATTTATAAGCTTATTTTCTGTATCAATATCTATTGGACTGGCTTGATAGTGATAATTACTTATAATAGTATTTTTAATTGCTTTCATCCATGGTGAAATCCCAATAACTTTTTTTAAAACAGTTTTTATTGTTCCTTGTTTAAAAATAAAATTTGTAATTAAATTCTTTTTATAAAGCCCTCCTTTATTATATCTATTGTCAGAGTTACTAGGAACGAATTCTGAATTTACACCAAGAAATTTATACACCTTAGCTAAGGTTTTTACTGTGTCTGAATTAAGCTCTTCTTGAGTTACAATTAAAACCTCAGAAAAAGTTTTTTTAGCTTCAATAATTTTGTCATAGTAAAATGAGTTAAATGTATATAGCCAAAAATCTGAATAGCACTGGCTTTTTCTAGAGTCTTCTAGGGCTAGTGATTTGCTAAAACTTTCTGTTTCCCTTTGCTCTCTGAGAAGGTGCAAATAGTTTGAGTAGGCTCTTTTTATTGGGTCTCGAAGTAGTATAATTATTTTGGGGTTTTCTAAAGTCTTATTGATTTTTTCAAAAGAACTTGGGTAGTTAATATAAGAGGGGGATGTCTCTCCTATTGTTTTTTCTGTAGTAACACTTTTAAACAATTTAAAATATGAGTCTACGTTTTTCACTTGGCCCTTTTTTGCTTCAATGTCTCCGGGGCCTTTATTTAGTTTTGAAATATTCGGCTGTGTAAAATAGTGAAGTTCTTTTTTGTTTGGCATAAATATATCGGGGTGTGCATCTACGTAATAATGTAAGGCGGTCGAACCACATTTTGGAAACCCTGTAATTATAAAGTTTGGTTTATTCATGCTTTAGGAAATAAAGGTTTTCACATTGTCTAAATAAAATACAAGAGCTGATGCAGATACTTTAGATAATACAAAGCTCGTTGTTGTCGCTATCGCCGCTCCCAACATTCCAAAAGTTGGAACCAAAAGAATGTTCAAAATTATATTAATTATTAAAGAAATTAATAAAATTACATTTAGTTTCTTTTGCCTTCCAGTCATGTTTAGATAAAGAGCGGAAGGGCCTGTAATAGAATTAAAAAATTGTGCAAAAAGCAAAATCCATAAAGCATTTTTAGCAAAGATATAGTTACTTCCGAACATTGATAAAATATGCTCTGAGAGAGATAATAATAAAATTATGATAGGAAGACTTATCAAAACATTTATTCTTGTTGCTTTTTTTAAAATTAATTTTAGTTCTGAAAAGTTTTTTTCGTTGTATATACTAGCAATTTTTGGTGCTATGACAATATTTACTGAAATTAATGCCAAAGCCGTTACTGTGGCCAATTTAACAGCAATAGAATAATATGCAACTGACTCAAAAGTATCATAAGCGCTAATGAAAAGTACATCTGTACTTTGCATAATAAAATAAGATATTGCGCTAAGAGCCATTGGATACGAAGTTTTTAAAATATCTATTGATGAAAAGTGGTGATGTGCGTTTTTAGGAAAGTCTTTTTTTAAAAAAAGTGAGTAAACCACTATAGTGCTAATAATAAATAGAACTAAAAAACTATAAATAAACCATACAACTAAATCTTCTGGCTGGTCAATTATATAAAGAATAACAGAAAAAACAAAAAAGGGCATATATCTAAATAGGTTTCGAAATGCTTCTGAAATTAAAGTGTGTTTTAATGCTCTAATTGTATCTATATTAAGCATTGTTATTGAATAAAAAACTAGGCCCTGCAAGGATAAATTTACCAATTCATAAGCTCCTTGTTTATTAAAAATTTGGTTTATTGTTGCTTTATCAATTATGAGAATAGGCAGATATAAAACAGCGCATGCTATTAAAATTAAAAAGTTCATTTTAAAATAAACCCTTTTGATTGATCCAAAAGACTTATTGGATGTCAAAATACCTGAGTAATATATTATAGCTTGGTTTGTTCCAAGTAAAGATGCTCCACTTAAAATCATAAGAGTGGATCTTACAAAATCATATTGACCAACAAGTTCGGCAGAAAAAGAATTTGTTAAAAATAACGAAAGCAAGAACATCAGCATTATTCCAGATATCCTTAACAGTAAAACATTTAAACTGTTTTTTATAAAAACATTTTTATACATCAAAGCCCTATCGTTGCTTGCTTTCTAACTCATCTAGCCAAGAATATGTATTCTTTAAAATCTGAATTAATATAAAAATAAAGCAAAGTAGTAGTGGATAGTAAACTATCTTGTTGTTTTTAATAGAGCTGCTTTCAATCATCAGGTTTGAATTGTTAACAACAACAACTGTGTTGTTGGAGTATATTTTTTCTTCTTTTAAGGCCTCAACTTCTTTTGTTAATTCAATTTTGGTTTTTATTAGATCGTTAGGCCTTATGTCCTTGTTGTCAACATAAAGTTGTGAGTCTACATTAGAGGGATTAGAAATGTCGTTTGTGTATTTTAGAATAATCGCGTCAATCTGATTAATGGCATTTTCATTACTTTTTATTCTGTCTGAAAGGCTGCTCATTTTTCTTAACTTTAACTCTGTAAATAAAGGGTTCGTATTTAAATAATCTATTATCTTGTCAAGAGTTTGGTTGTCTGCTTCCGGACTAAAAGAGCAAGTTAATGTGTGGTATTTATAACTTGAAATAAAACTGTTAGTCATTGAAAGGTTATCCTCAAAGTTTAAATTCTCAAATAGTGTTCTTATTTCATTTCCCTTGAAAGTTTCCTTATTGATGATTTCTTGTAAATTAACAATTGGAGATATTGTTAGCTCAAAAACATTTAATTCCTCTGATGAAAACCCTATTTCATTAAAAAAAACAAGGTCATTTGCTTCAATTTTTTGGTTAATTAATGAAACCGCATCGTAAACATAATTAACTGCATCAAAGTTGACTTTTAAAAGTACTGATGCTTCTTTTTCAGAGTTGTTTTGATTGTCGTTAAAAAACCCTAAAATAGCTCCAAAAAATATTAAAAATAAAAAAGCTTTCCACTGTTTAGTTAAGTATTTAACCCACTTAAAAAAGAAAACTATTAATTCAACAAATTTCGATTGGATTTTATTAAACAAAACAACTATGTCTATTTCTCCTTGGTTTTCACTAGTACTCATAACTTATTTTTTTTATGTAAATCTATTAATTCTATAATAATTAGACCGTTTAAAGAATTAACGAATAATACGTTAGTTTATTTTATAATTTTAATGGTTATATTATCGTATAACTTAAAAGTTTGTCTGCAATTTTTCGATCATTGGACAATTTAGGGATTTTAAACTGTCCTCCTAGCTTATTTTGAGAACTCATGTAGTTGTTAAATCCGCTTTTTTTAACTACCCTTAATTTAAGTGGTTGTAATATTTTCCCTTGGATTAAATCTAGGTAGTATTTGTTTTCGTCTTGCATTGCTTGATCAAGCATTGAAGAAAATATTTTGAGGTCAAATTTGTCTGAAGAAAACTCGATAAACCACTCGTGATAAGGAAGCTCGTTTGTTGGATTCACCTCTGGAGCAACTGTAAACTCAGTTATTAAAGTATTAAGCTTTGAGCAAACCTTATTAATGGCGTTTTCTACGTCCTTAACTATAACATGCTCTCCAAAAGCTGAAATAAAATGCTTAACCCTTCCAGTAACAAGAATTTTATGTGGTATAAGTTGAGTAAACATTATTGTGTCACCTGTGTTATATGCCCAAAGTCCTGCGTTAGTAGATATTATTAAGACGTAGTTGATATTTAATTTAACGTCCTTAACAGTAATTCTTTTGTTTATATTTTGATTAAAATCCTCAGTTGAGATAAATTCATAAAAAATTCCTGAATTAAGCAACAGTAATAAATCTTTACTTTTTTGAGTGTTTTGAAAAGCAAAAAAACCTTCGCTGGCAGGGTAAAGTTCAATAGTATCAACTTTTCTTCCGATTAAATCAACGAATTTTTTCTCGTAGGGCTCATAGTTGACGCCTCCGTAAATAAATAAATTAAAGTTTTTAAAAACCTCTCCAATTTTTTTGCCCTTTACCTTCTGTATTTTTTCAAAATACATTTGCACCCAAGATGGAATTCCGCCAATAATTCTCATATCTTCATTAATGGTTTCTTCAATTATTTTGTCAACTTTTGTTTCCCAGTCTTCAATACAGTTAGTTTCCCAAGTAGGAAGCCTGTTTGATTGTAGGTATTTGGGCACATGATGTGCTGATATTCCTGAAAGTCGACCTGTTTTAATGGCGCCTTCAAAATCAAGGGCTGGGCTGCCTTGTAAAAAAATTAATTTTCCGGATAATAATTTTGTGTTCCCTGTTTCATTTATGTAAAGAAGCATTGCGTTTTTAGATGCATTGAAGTGTTCAGGAAGGCTTTCTTTTGTAATTGGTATATACTTTATGCCAGACGTTGTTCCCGAGGTTATTGCAAAATAAACGGGAAGACCTTTCCATAATATGTTTTTTTCTCCTTTTTTTATTAAGTCTACATACGATCTAAATCCTTCATAATCTCTTATTGGTGTGTTTTTTACAAAATCTTGATGGTCATGTATAGAGCTAAAATTATGGTCCTGACCAAATTTAGTTTTTTGTGCAGATTTTAATAGGCTTTTAAAAACTAGGTCTTGGGTTTTAACTGGGCTTAAGGACCATTTATCTATTTCTTTTTTGGTCTTATAAGCCATTATTTTGGCAATACCTTGCTTTAAAACACCTACTAGTCTATTCAAAATTAATAAGTGTATTTGGGTCAATTGAAAACCCTTCGCTCCAAAGTTCAAAGTGAAGATGAGGGCCGCTAGTTAAAACTCCACTATTTCCAGACATTGCTATGATTTCCCCTTGCTTAACTGTTTCGCCTTGGAGTTTTAGCAACTTTGAGTTGTGTTTATAAATAGAAACAAGGTCGTTTCCGTGGTCAATTATCAATACATAGCCTGTTTGGGTTGTCCACTCTGAAAGAAGCACTCTTCCGTTTGACACCGCCTTTACTGGTGTGCCAATGTCTACGCTTATATCAATTGCTAAATGGCCATCAGCAATAGAATAGTTTTGGGAAACAACTCCCTTGACTGGAGCAGTCAAAAGATAGAAGTCTTTGTTTTTATTGATATTCTCTAAATTATACTTGTCCTCGTTGTCTACTAATTGGCGTAAAATAGAATCTTCTCTAGATTTTTCTATTATTTGAAGATCTAAAACTTCTTTATAGATAGTCGAGTCAGCGCTATACTCAATTGTTTCCAAGTCGCCAGTTAGCACTTTTTTTAAAGAATTTATATACTGATCATTTAAAAAGACAATTTGCCTTAAAGAGTCTGTTTTATAACTAAGCAAATTTGCTTGCTTTTGTAGGCTTGTAGAAGAGTATCCAGGAATGTATTCTCTAATAGGGGTAAAAAAAAGAATTCCAGAAGTAATCAGAACAATAATAAACATTATCGCAAACAGCGCTGAGAAGACGTTTAATCTACTTATTTTAAATGAAGTTTTTTCCTCATACGTACTGTCGTTTAATACAACCAGCCTATACTTAGTTAGAAGTTTTGATATAAAGCTTTTTTTGCCCGCTTGTTTGCTTTTCATAAATACAAAACTAATTAAATAATCTTAGATGTGTAAAATGTACAATAATTAGTCAGAATTATTAACTTTGTAAAAAAACACCAATGATTATTTACATTTTACCACTTGCGATGCCCGGAATTGGATCTATAGCATTAATTGCCGGAGCGTTATTACTTCTTTTCGGAGGAAAAAAGATTCCAGAATTAATGAAAGGAATTGGCGGAGGAATAAAAGAGTTTAAAAAAGCTAGTAAAGAAGATGACGCTGAAGACGAAAAGAAAAGCTAGTTTGTTTAATCAAATGTTATGCTTTTTATAATGGACTCCAGTTCAAAAACATAGCTTCTTTTATTAACTGATGGTGCATAAACAAAGCCGTCTATATGAATTTGCCTATTATTTTTTATGTCGTCTAATTTATATCCAATAAATGGGCCTGCCATAAATTGGGTTTTAACTTCCCAAAGACCTCTGTACTCTGTATACTTGCCGCCATTAAGCACGCCTTCCTTAATTCCTGTAATATAACCGTCGTCTATACTCATGCTTGTGCCCTCTACTGGACCTGGAATATATAGCTTAGATATAGAGTCTCTAATTTGACTATAAGATCGGTTTAACAAAATTTTATTTGGTAACTCGTAAACCATTAAATTCAGACTGCCTGAATTAATGTCTTTTCTAATCCAAACAAAATCATCCGTTGCTTTTGCTACTCTATATACAGAGGGGTATTTTAAGTTAATATTGAAGGTCTTTTTTAATTCTAAGTCTTTAGATAAAGATTTTTTTATTCTCCTTTGCTTTTCTTTTATCTCGTTTTGACTTATTAATTTTGTTATTGAGTCTGTGTCTTTGGATAATTGTTTAATTATTTCAGCTGAGTTTGGCCCACAAAACTCAATGACTAATTGTGGTTTAGCATATTTGTTATATGTTACGACCGTATGTGTCTTGGTGGCTTTTTTTACCCTAATAATAGTTCTGTTTTTAGTTACAAAACCTGAAAACACATGAGATGGAATATGTCTAAGCTTAAAGGTTGGCTCTCGTTGAGGTAAGCCATAAATTGGCTTTGAGAAACTATCTCTAAGAGACTTACCTACTGAGCCGTCCCAGTATTCATCGCTCAAAACCACTGATATTTCATTTAAATTTCCTGAAGAAGCAGGAAGCATGCTTCCGTTGTTTTCTTCACAAGCGAATAAAAACACAAAGATTATAAACAGCTTTTTCATCATTCTAAGTTATTGTTTTTTTGGAAACTTTTTAGGAAATATAATTAGTCTTTTACCAATCCTTAACTTGTCATCTTTGAGTTTGTTCCATTTTTTTAAGTCCCCAACTCTAACTCCATAATTGTTTGCAATCTTTCCTAAAAAATCACCACTAACTACTCGATAAACAGTTCTTGAGTTTAATTCGTATAGTTGAGGCAATGGTTTTTCTCTAGAATTATAGTCTAAATTAGCCATGGCATATATTTCAACTTCTTTTTCAATAAACAAATCTGTATAAGTTAGTGGAAGTGTTAAATAATATTGCTTATTTTTTATGGATGGAATAATACTATGGATGTAGGAAGGGTTTAAAAAGCTTATGGTTTCTTCGGGAATGTTTATTTGTTTAGAAATGTGTGAAAAAGAGACCATTTTTTTAATCGGTATCGAGTCCGTTTGAACAAACATGGTTTCGTTATTCTTAATTTTAATTTCATGTTTATTGGCAAATTCAAACAGGTATAATGTCGCTATAAAAGAAGGAACATAGTTCGCTGTTTCTTTTGGCAAATAGCCTCTTAAATTCCAAAAGTTTGAATACCCTGAAGCTTTTATCGCTCTTTTAATATTTCCTGGACCATAATTATATGCAGCAATAGCTAAATTCCAGTCATTAAATCGAGCATATAGTTCTGATAAATATTTTGCGGCAGCTTCTGAAGACTTAACAGGATCCATTCTTTCGTCAACATAGCTGTTGACTTTTAAATCCAAGTCTTTCGCAGTATTAAACATAAACTGCCATAAGCCTGTCGCTCCAACTCTTGATTTTGCTCGTGGATTTAATGCAGACTCTACTACCGGAAGATATTTAAGCTCCAGAGGGACGTTATATTTTTGTAATGCATTTTCAAAAATTGGAAAAAAATAATCTGACTTACTGTAAAGCTCTAGGTATGTAGCTTGTCTGTTTTCTAAGTGATTAATTATTGTCTCTTCCAATAAAGGGGTGTAATCAATTTGAAATGGTGTTTTAGAATTAAGGTGTTCTATGCGAGACTTTATAGAGTCTTTGTCTATTTTAACTGAAATCGTCTTAGTGGTTAGCGCAGACGAACTAATTGATGAGTCGACGTAACTCATGTGGTTAAGTAAAAAGAATAAAAAAAGCTTTGTTAGCATTAAGTTGTATTTTTATTTTAAGGCTGCTATTCCCGGAAGTGTTTTGCCTTCTAAACTTTCAAGCATTGCGCCGCCACCAGTGCTTACGTAGCTAACATCTTTGTCCAGTCCAAAATCTTTAACCGCAGAAACAGAGTCTCCTCCACCAACAAGAGAGTATGCTCCGTTTTGTGTAGACGTTTTAATTGCCTCGCCAATAGCTTTTGTGCCATTAGAAAAATTGGGCATCTCAAAAACACCCATTGGGCCATTCCACAAAATTGTCTTAGCGTTAATAATCACTTTTGAAAAAGCTTTTACTGACTCGGCACCAATATCTAGGCCTTGCCAACCTTTAGGTATATTAAATATTTGTAACTCTTTTTTGTTCGCAGAGTTACTAAAATTATCAGCAGCAACAACGTCCGTTGGTAAATAAAGATCCACATTGTTTTCTTTGGCTCTTTGCATTAATTCAATCGCTAATTCTAGCTTGTCGTCTTCACAAATGGAGTCTCCTATTTCACCTCCTTGCGCTTTTATAAATGTGTATGCCATTCCCCCTCCAAGTATAATTGCGTCTACTTTTGCAAGAATATTGTTGATGATAGTGATTTTAGAAGATACTTTTGCTCCTCCCAAAATAGCAACAACAGGTCTCTCTCCTGTTTGTAGAACCTTTTCTATAGCTTTGATTTCTTTGTTAAGCAGTAGTCCTGAGCATTTTTTGTTTGAGAAAAACTCAGCAATTAAAGATGTGGATGCGTGTTTTCTGTGGGCTGATCCGAAAGCATCATTAACGTATATATCACCGCATTCTGAAAGACGTTTTGCAAACTTTTCACAACCGCTAGTTTCTTCATTATAGAATCTAAGGTTTTCCATTAGCGCAATTTCCCCTGGCGCTAATAGTTCAATTGCTTTTGATGTGTCTTTTCCTGTGCAGTCTGGAATAAATGTAACTTGTCTTCCTAAGCTGTTTTCGACTTCTTTAAGAATGTGCTTTAAAGAGTATTTTAAGTCCCTTCCCTTTGGTCTTCCAAGGTGAGACATTAAAACACATGAGCCGCCATCATTTATGATTTTTAAAATTGTTGGTTTGGCGGAAAGAATTCTTGTGTTGTCTAATACGTTTTGGTTGGCGTCTAAAGGGACGTTAAAGTCAACTCTAACCAGAGCTATTTTGTTGAAGAAATTAAAATCTAAAACTGTCTTCATTATATTAAATTAGAAAACAAATATAATTTATTCAAGCTACTTAATAGGATTGATTTCTATTATCTTTGTCTTATGTCAAAAATTAATTTAGTTGGTCAAAAAAAGCTAATCCAAGACTTAGAAACAAAAGCAAACTCTGGTAGGCTAGCTCACTCATATCTGTTGTTTGGGCCTTCTGGCGCTGGTAAGCTCTCGATTGCTATAAAGTTTGCGGAACTAATTCTTTGCTCAAAATACAAAGAAAAAGAGTTAGAGAGGATTGGCGCTCAACAAAAAATTAATGGCTTAACTCACCCGGATTTACACTTTGTGTACCCAGTAAATACAAACTCAAACGTAAAGTCCAAGGCAACCTCCAAGCATTTTGTGAAAGAGTGGCGAGAATCTGTAATAGAAAACCCCTACATAACACTTTCTCAGTGGCTAGAAAAAATTGAGACGGCAAATAAAAAAGGAAATATTAGTGTTAATGAAGCTGAAGATATTAACAAAATAATGTCACTTAAATCCTATGAAGGTGGTTACAAGGTAATGGTTATATGGATGGCCGAAAACATGAATACAGAGTGCGCTAATAAACTCCTAAAGCTAATTGAAGAGCCTAGTGCTGAAACTGTTTTTCTACTTCTGACCGAGAACCAATCTGCAATAATTCCAACAATAAAATCAAGATGTCAAAAAATTAACATCCCTCCAATTGACACAAAAGATATTGCTGAATCTCTAATAAAAAAAGGTCTTACAGACAATGACTCCGCGTACAATACGGCAAACATGAGTGGGGGTGACTATTCTTCAGCTCTAAACTTGTTAAACTCCGACGCAAGTGTTGTAAACTTCGAATCTATTTTTATAGAATGGGTTAGGCTAGCCTTTAAAGTTAAAACAACTAAAAGCGCAGTAGCTGAACTAGTGAGTTGGAGCGAAAAAGTCAGCAAACTACCAAAAGATGTGCAAAAACAATTTTTCTTATTTTCTCTGGAACTATTTAGAAAGTCAATGTTAAAAAACTATAAATCAGGAGGTTATGGCGGTTTATTCAAAGATAAGAGCTTTAAATTTGAGAAGTTTTCTCCATTTATTCACAACAACAACATAGTAGAGCTTTATGAAGAAATAAATAAAGCAATCTATGAGTTAAACAGAAACGGTAACCCTAAAATAGTTATTACAGACCTTTCTTTAAAGCTTACGCGTCTTATCCATCAAAAACCAAGCACTGTTGATGGATAATAAAGATTGGTTTATTATAGTAAATCCATCCTCGGGTGGTGGTGTTTCAAAAGCTAAGCTGGAGCGAATTAGTCAATGCCTAAAACAAAATAAAATATTAGGGAATATATATAAAACTTCGCTGGACAAAAATGCAGAGAGTTTGGTTGGTGAGGCTATACTAAAAGGTTTTAAGCGCATTATTTGTGTTGGGGGAGATGGAACTGTGCATAACTTGGTTAATGGAGTTTTTAAACAATCAACAGTCGAGCCTAGTGAAATTATTGTTGGTTTAATCCCTGTAGGCACCGGAAATGACTGGGCTAGACACCACAACATTCCTACAAACTACAAGAAGGCTATAAAAGTAATCGCTAAAGGAAATGTTAAGCAACAAGACCTTGGAACTATAACGGTGCTGGGTGAGAAACAGAGGGTTATATATTTTATGAATTATGCTGGCTTGGGGTTTGACGGATATGTAATTTCGAAAATTGAAAAATATAAGTTTCTTGGACCTCTGTCTTATCTTGTTGCGGCCATTGCCAATTTTGTTTCGTTCAAAAATATAAATCTGAACTTTGAAATTAACTCCGTTAAAAATACTGCATCAGCATTTATGCTTGGAGTGGGAGTGTGTAAATATACCGGAGGAGGAATGAGGCTTGCGAAGAATCCTGATCATAATGATGGGTTATTAGACATAACTCTTGCGCAGGACTTCACAAAGCTTGATGTTGTTAAAAGCATACCTAGGCTTTTTAACGGAAGCCTTTTTAAAAGCAAAAAGGTTAGCTCCTACAAAACAGAAAAAATAACTGTTAAAATAATTGAAGGTGCTGATTTTGCTCAAGCAGATGGAGAGTTGATTCGCGGCACATCTTTTGAATTTAAAATCTTGGAAAAGGCTTTTAACTTATTTAAGTAGAAAAAATCGAACGAGAATAAGGGTGTTTTAAGGCACTTTATAAAAAAACAAATGGTTGAGGTTATTGGGTAATAAAAAAAGCCGCTAGATTATTTTGTTTTGCGTTTTACGTTTAAAACATATATTAAGGACGAGTATTGTCCAGAAAGCATAGCCTTTACATTTGAAATTAGACCAACAAAGAATCCGCGGAAAAAAAACAAGTTATTGCGAAGTATTTTTTCTGAAAGGATAGAGACAAAAAAAGAATCCCAATGCATTGGAAGGGTTTCTGTGAGCTGAAAGTTGTGAGTTGAGAATAGGTCTTTCATAGCTTTTTTATCAAAGTGCCATAAGTGTCGAGGAACGTCATAAGCTGCCCAGTTTTCTTTATAAAAGCTTGCGTCAAAAGATTTGTGATTAGGACAGGCTACCAAAATTATTCCTCTAGGGGTAAGCAGTTTTTTCATGTCTTGAATCGCTGCCTTTAAATCGTACAAGTGCTCAAGGGAGTGCCACATTGTAATTACATCAAACTTTTCCGGCCGGTCTATTAGCGACTCAAATCGCTCAACGATATCTTTAGATATTTTCGCCGGCAATGCATTTCGTGCGTTCGTGTTGTTTTCAATTCCTTTAATTATCCAGCCTTTTTCTAGACATTTGACTAAAAAATGTCCTGTACCGCAGCCAACATCTAAAATCCGAGCTCTTTTTTTTAAAGACATCCCTTTAATGTGTTGGGCGCAGATTTTTATTTTTCTTTTTGTAGAAATTGATCTTACCTGTTTGTAACAAAATGAGATTATTCCTAAAGATTTTTGATTGTGAGATATGTATTCTTGGGAATCGTAATATTTAGGAAGCTCAGCTAAAGTTGGTTTGGGGTGAGTTTCTAATATTCCTGTTTCTGAGTTTTTCAATATATCAAAAGTGTTTCCTGTTGCAAGAAAATCTTTTGTAGTTAGCACATGTTTTAAGTTATTCATTACAAATTGTTTCACGTGGAACGTTACCTGCCCATATAAACTAATAAAACGGAGATGTCGTTAGGCGAAACTCCGCTAATTCTAGATGCCTGAGAGATGTTCACCGGTCTTATGGCTGTTAGTTTTTGACGAGCCTCAATACTCATAGATTTAATTTCATGAAAATTAAAATCTTGGGGTATTTTAACGTTCTCGAGCCTATTAAGTTTGTCTGCGTTATTTTTTTCCTTGAGAATGTAGCCAGAATACTTTACCTGTATTTCAGCCTGATCAACAACCTCTTTGCTAAGCTTGTTGTCCGCAAGATATTTATCAACACTTTTAAGAGATTTTAGGTCGTCAAAATAAATATTGGGCCTTGAGAGGATTTTATCTATTTTGCCAGACTGCTTTACAAGAGCGGATTTATTCTTTTCTAGAATAGGATTAATTTCAGAGACACCTACACTTGTTTTTTTTAAGAAAGACATTAAGTTGTGAGCCTTGGTGTATTTGTCAAGCATTTTAGAAACCCTTTCGTCGGACGCTAATCCAATCTTGTTGCTCATTTCTGTGAGTCTAGAGTCTGCGTTGTCTTGCCTTAGCAGAGTTCTATATTCAGCCCTAGAAGTAAACATTCTATAAGGCTCTTCTGTTCCTTTTGTGATTAAATCATCGATCAGAACACCTATGTAAGCTTGGTTTCGTTTTAACACAAAGGCAGGTTTGTTTTGAACTTTCAAACTAGCGTTAATCCCAGCCATTAGTCCTTGTGAGGCAGCTTCTTCATAACCTGTAGTTCCGTTAATTTGGCCAGCAAAGAAAAGGTTTTCTATAAGTTTAGTTTCTAACGAATAACGAAGCTGAGTTGGGGCAAAATAGTCATACTCTATAGCATAGCCTGGTCTGAAAAACTTAACTTTTTCGAAGCCTTTGACAGAACGCAAAGCGTTAAATTGAATGTCTTCTGGCAAAGAAGTTGAAAAACCGTTGACATATACCTCAACAGTATTCCAACCTTCTGGTTCAACAAAAAGCTGATGTCTTTCCTTCTCAGAAAAACGATTAATCTTGTCTTCAATAGAAGGGCAATACCTAGGCCCAACGCTTTTGATACTTCCGTTAAACATTGGAGATCTGTCGAAGCCGTCCCTTAAAATATCATGAACTAATGTGCTGGTGTGCGTCATATGACATGACTTTTGAGTTGTTAAAGGTGAGGTGAGGTCTAAGTATGAAAATTTTTCCGGATGCTTGTCGCCTGGTTGTTCAATCATTTTTGAAAAATCCAAAGATCTGCCGTCCACTCTTGGCGGGGTTCCGGTTTTCATTCTGCCAGAGTCAAAGCCCAAAGAAACCAGCTGCTCTGTAAGTCCTTTAGAGGATTTTTCACCTGCTCTTCCGCCACCATAGTTTTTGTCTCCAATATGGATTAAGCCATTTAAAAACGTTCCATTCGTTAGAATAACTGTTTTGGCTTTTATCGTAAGCCCAAGGGTGGTCTTTACGCCACAAACCTTGTTTTTACTTACGACAAGTCCTATAACCATTTCTTGATAAAAGTCTAAATTTGGGGTTTTTTCTAGAAGGTTTCTCCACTCTTCAGCAAATCGCATTCTGTCGCTTTGAACCCTTGGGCTCCACATAGCGGGGCCTTTAGACTTGTTAAGCATTTTAAACTGGATTGCAGACCTATCGCTAACTATCCCGCTATATCCTCCCAAAGCGTCGATTTCTCTAACAATTTGACCCTTAGCGATTCCGCCCATTGCAGGGTTACACGACATTTGGGCAATATTCTGAAGACTCATGGTGACAAGCAAAGTTGAGGACCCCATGTTCGCAGAAGCGGCGGCAGCCTCGCTACCAGCGTGACCTCCTCCGACAACAATTACATCATAAGTTTCTTTAAACATATTTAAAACGTTTCACGTGGAACAAATATACAATCAAAAAAGGAAAGTGCTAAGAAAAAAAAGCCAGATGACGGTTTTCCATATCTGACATTAAAGCTTTGTCTTTGGGAGTTTTGTCTTTATAGCCACAAAGATGAAGAACTCCGTGGATCATGACTCTTCTAATTTCATCATTAAAATCCTGATCAAATTCTTTTGCGTTTTCACGAACCCTGTCCGCTGAAATAAACACCTCTCCTGAAACCGCCTTTGAGGTGGAATAGTCAAAAGTAATTACATCAGTAAGCGTGTCGTGTTTTAAAAACTCTTTATTAATTTTTAAAAGACTCTCATCGGAACAAAAATTGAAGACAAGCTCTTCAAGCAAGCGACTCTCTTTATTAAGAACTCCCTCAATCCATGAA
Source organism: uncultured Flavobacteriaceae bacterium (assembly GCA_964275995.1). GTDB lineage: Bacteria > Bacteroidota > Bacteroidia > Flavobacteriales > Flavobacteriaceae > SGZJ01. The sequence continues at coordinate 29,268 of CAXYEG010000004.1, read as the reverse complement.
GTCAGGCGGAGTCTGTCTTTAATCACAAAATCTGTAGAAGAAAAATATTTAATCATTAAAATTTCTTTTGATTCAAAATTACAATAAAGATTGAACAATTATTGTTTTATCTTTGTCAAAAAAACACAATGAATAGGAGCGTTAAAGTTCGTTTTGCCCCAAGCCCAACAGGGCCGCTACACATAGGTGGGCTAAGAACAGCCTTGTTTAACTACCTTTTTGCAATGCAAAACAAAGGAACGTTTGTATTACGAATTGAAGACACCGACAAAAACAGATACGTTCAAGGTGCTGAAAAATACATTGAAAACGCTTTAGACTGGGCGGGAATAAAGCACGCCGAGGGACCGTATAGACAAAGTGAAAGAAAAGAGATATATAAAAAACATATCGAATTTTTAATAGACAAGGGGTTGGCTTATTATGCATTTGATGACACAGAGACTTTGGATGAGCACAGAAAATCTCACGAAGCCAAAGGCAAAACTTTTATCTACAATTGGCATAACAGACTGAAGCTTTCAAACTCTCTTTCGTTAAGCGAAGCAGAGGTTGAGAAAAGGCTGGCCAAAAAAGAGAAGTATGTTGTTAGGTTTAAGTGCTTTGAGGACAAAAAAATTGTTTGTAGCGACCTTGTAAGAGGGCTGGTTTCTGTTGAATCAAAGCTGCTAGACGATAAAATATTATACAAATCAGACGGTATGCCAACGTATCATTTTGCAAACGTTGTCGATGACCACTTAATGAAAATTTCACATGTTATTAGAGGGGAAGAGTGGCTGCCTTCTCTTCCGCTTCACGTAATGCTATATGATGCTTTTGGGTGGGACAAGCCCGATTTTGCCCATTTGCCGTTAATCCTAAATCCAACAGGAAAAGGGAAACTAAGCAAACGAGACGGAGAAAAACTAGGCGTTCCTGTGTTTCCGCTACAATGGGAAGGAGAGAAAGTCACTTTGAGGGGGTTTAGAGAAGAGGGGTATTTGCCAGAAGCTCTTACAAATTTTTTGGCTCTGTTGGGCTGGAATCCAGGAAACGAAGAAGAGGTGTTTTCAATGAATGAGCTTATTCAAAATTTTGATCTAAGAAAAGTGAATAGTTCGGGGGCTAAATTTGATGTAGAGAAGCTTAAGTGGTTTAACCACAAGTACTTACAGGAAGAAAAAAATGAAAAGATTGCCGGCCACCTTATGGGCACTCGCCAAGAGCTAAAAGCAGTAAACAAGGAGATTGTTGTAAGAGCGGTGAGCCTAACTAAGGAAAGAGCCAGTACGTTAAATGAACTTTGGTCTCTTTGCGGGTACCTGTTTACGCCACCCATAAATTATAATGAAAAAACTCTGAAAAAGATTTCAACAGCATTGACAGTTGATATATTGGGCGAGTTATCTAAAAAATTAGGCTCGGTCAAATCTTTTAAAGAAATAGAAATTTCCACAACGGTAAAGGCTTGGATAAACGAAAGCAAAAGAGGGTTTGGTAGTGTAATGCAACCCGCAAGACTCGCTTTGGTAGGTGAGTTAAAAGGTGTGGATTTATATGTGATCTTTGAGTTTCTAGGAAAGGAAGAGTCAATGTCGCGGCTAGGTTTGTTAATCGATAAAATTAAAACCTCGGTTCAATAAAGCGTGGAGAAAAGCTGTAAGGCCCGAAAAGGAAAACCCGCCGGCAAAAGGCAGCACTTATTAAGAATAGTTAAAAATTTTTAACATATAGTTAAAATAAAACGGAATGGTTTTTGCTATATTTATGTATAACATTTAAAAAAAAAACATGAATTTATTTATTTACTTATGGATATTCCCAGTATTGCTATTGCTACTTGGGGTGTTTTTTATTATCAACCAGCAAACAGCTGGAGTAATAGAAAGGTTTGGAAAGTTTCATAGCATACGTCAATCTGGGCTACAATTAAAAATCCCGATAATTGACAGGATAGCCGGAAAACTGAGTTTGAAAATACAGCAGCTGGACGTTATAATAGAAACTAAAACAAAAGATGATGTTTTTGTAAAACTTAAAGTTTCTGTGCAATATAAAGTGATAAAAGAAAAGGTTTATGATGCGTTTTACAAGCTGGATTTTCCTCACGAACAAATAACAAGTTACGTCTTTGACGTTGTTAGGGCGGAGGTTCCTAAAATGATTCTTGATGACGTCTTTTTGAAGAAAGACGATATTGCTATAGCGGTAAAATCAGAGCTTAATGTGGCGATGATGGAGTATGGGTATGACATAATAAAAACACTAGTTACGGATATTGATCCAGACTCGCAGGTAAAAGAGGCGATGAACAGGATAAACGCTTCTGAAAGAGAAAAGGTTGCTGCTCAATTTGAAGGAGATGCCGCTAGAATACTAATTGTAGAAAAAGCAAAAGCAGAGGCAGAAAGCAAAAGGCTACAAGGTCAGGGTATTGCCGACCAAAGAAGAGAAATAGCTAGAGGTTTAGAGGAGTCTGTCTCGGTTTTAAACAAAGTAGATATTAACTCTCAAGAAGCTTCCGCTTTGATTGTTGTTACGCAACACTACGACACGCTGCAGTCAATTGGTCAGGAAACAAACTCTAACTTGATTCTATTGCCTAACTCGCCACAAGCGGGTAGTGAAATGCTAAACAATATGGTGGCCAGCTTCACAGCCAGCAACCAGATTGGCGAAGAGATGAAAAAAGCATCGGCAAAAAAGAAAAAATAGCTTTTCTCAAAGACAAGAGAACTAAGCTAGATTGATAACATGATTTTAAAAACGCTTGCTTGTTTATAACAAGCAAGCGTTTTTACTATAAAAAAACTATAAAATGGGCATAATTATAAAAATTGTACTTAGTGGATTTGCCCTCTTAGGGGTTTTTGCTTTGTCGATTTATGCATATTTTGAGTACAAGCAGCTACCGGTATATGATCTTAGGCTTGCCGTTAAAGTTCTTCTTGGGAAAACAAGCTACACCCCTTATAAAGGGCTTGAAGAAAAGCTAGGGTATTCTTCATCTGACAAGCTATTAATAATACATGCGGATGATTTGGGGTTGGCGAAGTCTGTGAACAAAGCAACTTTTGATGCTTTAGAAAAAGGAGGGGTGAACTCGGCTAGCATAATGGCAAACTGTAAATTTATTAATGAAGTTAAAAAATACGCCGGGCTGAACCCTAATACTGATCTTGGCGTACACTTAACGGTTACAAACGAATGGAAGAACTACCGCTGGAAAGGTCTAGCGCCTGCTAACGAAAGTCAAACATTAATAAATAACATTGGTGAGTTTCCGGTAGGAATAAAAAACTTTGTCTTGCGGGCGGACCCCGATGAGTTAAAAAAAGAACTTCAGGCGCAAATAAACAAAATTAAAAGTCTAGGCATAAAACCTACACATATTGACAGTCACGAAGGTGCTCTGTTTTTTAACAAGAACCATTTTAGGGTGTATTTGGAAGTTGGAGAAAAAAACAAGCTACCTGTATTTGTGCCTAAAGGAGTGGACGCACACTTTAATAAAGAGTTTCCAAAGCCAAAAAACGTAGTGGTGGTAAAAGACCTTTATATGGCAAGAAAGGGGCTGAAAAGAGCCGAATGGGAGGCTTTTTATTTAAACACTCTAAACGGTCTAAAGCCTGGGCTAAGCCAGTTAATTGTTCACTTAGGTTACAACGATAATGAAATGAGAGAAATCTCTGTTGACCACCCCGACTATGGGGCAAGTTGGAGGTATCTAGACTATAAGGCGGTCACGAGCGATGGGTTTTTAAAAGCTTTAAAACAAAACAACATAAAGCTGGTTACGTGGAAAGAAATTCAAAAAGTTCTTTATTAAGCTTTAAATAAACAGCAAGAAAAAGGCTCACCTAAAGCTTGCTTGCCAGCTCTTGAAGCCTTTGATTTTCATCATTTTTAGCTTTCAAAACAAACTCATTTGCTTCTGGAGAAAAAGCAACACCTCTAGACTTGAGGCCCAACAAACAGATAAGCGCAATAGCTCTTGTACCTCTCTTTTTCGTTGAAGTAGAAAAAAGAGGGGCTAAGTCGACAAGAGTGATGTCTTTGCTTAAGCCCAAGACCGTTTCTTCAAGTTCTTTTTGTTTTTCTTGAGAAAGTTTAATGAATTTTTTTCCAAGCTTTTTAATTGTCTCTAAGGGGTTTAATTCAGCCGTTTGTTTTAAAGATGGGTTTTTAAGTTTTTTTATCTTGCCCTCTCTAAGGCTTACTGTTTTGTTAAAAATCAGCTGGCTTTCTGTTGAGTCGTCATCAGTGTTAAAATAACCCAGTCTTTGGAACTGAAACTTGCTTCCTGGGTTGGCGGTTAAAAGAAATGGTTCAACAAAAGCGTCTCTAGTTTGCAAAGATTGATTATTTAAAAAATTTTCGAAAGGGATGTTTGGGTCTGAATCTGGTGATGGTGATGTAAAAAGCCTGTCGTATTCTCTAACCTGGGCGCTAACTGCGGTTTTTTTACATACCCAATGGATCGTGGTGTTAACTTTTCTTTGGCTTTCTAAAGAACCGCTGCCACTTAAAGACTTAGGGTCGTATTCACAACAAATGGCCGCCAACTTCCCTAAATTATCGAGCTCTACGTGAGTGGCTTTAACGATATATCCACTCTTAAGGCGGACCTCGCTATCAATAGAAAGGCGCTTAAATCCTGGTGGTGGGTCTAGTGAAAAATCTTCTTTTTCAATATAAAGCTCAGAATTAAAAGTAAGACTCCTGCTGTTTGGCTTTTTGCTTTCTGGATTATCGACAAAAGACATCTCTTCTTCATGGTTTTCAGGATAATTAACAATCTTCAAAAGAACTGGGTTAAGAATTGCCATAGCTCGTGTAGCGGTTTTATTTAAGTCTTCTCTAGCGCAAAACTCAAGAAGAGAAACATCAATAACATTGTCTCTTTTAGCTACTCCAACTTTTGAAATAAAATTCTTAATTGAATCTGGAGTATAGCCCCTTCGCCTAAGCCCAGAAATTGTCGGCATTCGTGGGTCGTCCCATCCTGAAACGTGGTTTTTTTCGACCAAAGAAAAAAGCTTTCTTTTGCTCATTATGGTGTAGCTTAAGTTTAATCGTGCGAACTCTCTTTGTTTCGGTCTGATTAGAAGTTCACCTGTATCACATACTGTTTTAATTGTTGTTAAGAACCACTCGTAAAGATCTCTGTGGGGCCTGAACTCTAAAGAGCAAAGGGAGTGTGAAATTTGTTCAATATAATCGCACTGTCCATGAGCCCAGTCATACATTGGGTAAATGCGCCATTTGTTTTGGGTTCTCTGGTGTGACTTGTTAATCACCCTGTATATTATAGGGTCTCTCATAAGCATATTGGCGTGTGACATGTCAATCTTCGCCCTTAAGACGTGCTCTCCTTCGTTGAACTCCCCGTTTTTCATACTCTCAAAAAGCGCTAAGGAATCTTCAATAGACCTGTTTCTAAAAGGGCTGTTTTCTCCAACAGAGGTTGGGGTTCCTTTTTGACTGGCAATAGACTCGCTGTTTTGTGAGTCGATATATGCATGTTGCCCCTTGATAAGCTCTACAGCCCAGGCATAAAGTTGTTCGAAACAGTCTGATGAATAGGTTTCTTTATCCCATGAATACCCCATCCATGAAATATCTTTTTTTATAGCGTCTACGTAGCGCTGGTCTTCTTTATTTGGGTTGGTGTCGTCAAACCTAAGGTTAACGGGTGCGTTGAACTTTTCGGCCAAACCAAAGTTAACGCCCAGGGCTTTTGTGTGACCAATATGAAGAAAGCCGTTTGGCTCAGGGGGAAAACGAAACCTAAGAGCGCTTTGCGAGAAGCCCTCAGAAAGATCTGTGTCAACAATCTGGTCTATAAAATTTGGCGGTTTAGTTTCCAACATCAAAAGTTTTTAATAAGTTTACAAAGTTATCAAAAACGCTTTATTAATTAAGAAAATACGCAAATAAAAGATGGGAATAGTAAAAGTGACCGATTTACTTGTTTATGGGTATCACGGCTGTTTAAAAGAGGAGGCGGTTATTGGCAGTGAATATTTGATCAACATAAAGGCTTGGGCGTGCATTAAAAAAGCGGCAAAGAGCGACTCTCTTAATGACGCTGTTGACTATGTGTTGCTTTCTGATATAGCGAAAAAAGAAATGAAAACAAGGTCTAATTTGCTTGAAAACGTCGTGGACAGAATTATAGCCAAAAGCTTAGAGGAGTGTCCAGACATTAAAAAAATAAAAGTTTGTTTGGCAAAACTAAATCCTCCAACAAATTCAGACGCGAGGTCAGTAAGCGTTACGCTAACGAGAAAGTCGAAATAAGAAGAGGCAAATAATAAAAATTTACACTAAATTTGCGTTCACAAATTAATGGCGCCTTGGCCGAGCGGCTAGGCAGAGGTCTGCAAAACCTTCTACGGCGGTTCGAATCCGCCAGGCGCCTCAAACAAGCCCTCGAAAACAAGTCGAGGGTTTTGTGGTTACACTGAAAACGTTTAACAATTAAAATAATTAAAAATGTTTGGACTATTTAAAAAAAAATCAAAAAAAGAGAGGCTACAAAAAGAATACGAAAAGTTGCTTAAGCAGTCCTACGACCTTTCTAAAACAAATAGAAAAGAGAGTGACAAAAAAGCTTATGAGGCAGACTTGGTTGCTAAAGAGATGCAAGGACTGGATTGAGTTGTTATATATTTAAGAGCTTCAAGAAATTTTTTTTGGAGGGCACAAAACCAAAACAAGAAGCTTGTGTGTGATTGTTTTTAGTCATCTTTTTTATACCTTGTAACACTAACACCACTACAATGACAACAACTAAAAGGGCATGGCAGCCTATTATAGACAAATTATATGCAAGGGTTTTTTCAGAACTAAATAAAAAAAAGTTTGAAAAGGTTACCTTATATCTTTCAATAGTTGGGTTTCTTTTGCACCTTGTATTGATTTATGCGAAAAAGCTGGAGCTGGTTGTTTTTTCTTTTGAGACCCCGTTGCTGGACAGCCCTATTTCTGCAATTTACACTCCTTTTACAATAATATTAATCTACGAAATCTACTTGCTTGTTTTGAACCTACCTCGTTCTTTTACGACGTCAGTCTCTAAGCAATTTGAAATAATATCGCTAATACTGATACGTAGAATTTTTGCGGATATCCCCAAAGTAGATTTAAGCGCTGATTGGTTTTCAACAAAAGAAAATCTTGAACTGATTTATAACATTTTAGGTGTTTTAATTTTATATTATTTAATCTTTTTGTTCAATAAAGCGAGGCACAAACTAGAGAAAAAACCTTTGACAGACGCTATAAGCAAGTTTGTAACATCCAAAAAGGGGGTAAGCTTGGTTTTACTTTTTGTGTTAATAGTTTTGTCGTTTACAAGCGCATATAATTGGGGTAAAGACCTCCTTTTAAATGACTCCTCAGGAGATATAAATTCAGTATTTTATAATGAGTTTTTCTCTGTGTTAATATTGGCTGATGTATTAATTCTATTGCTTTCGTTTCAGTACACAGAAAGGTATAGTCAAATTGTAAGGAACACCGGGTTTATCATTTCGACGGTATTGATAAGGCTTTCTTTTGGCGTCACCGGGCTTGCAAACATTTCATTGGTTGTTTCTAGCGTCGTGTTTGGGCTAATAATCTTGTGGGTATATAATTTGACAGAAAAAGAACGCAGAAGAAGAATAAACATTATTTGAGATTAACATTATGAAAAACAACATATTTAACCTTTTGGGATCGTTGATCGCCTTTTATATTCCTGTTCAAATAGCTTATTTAACAGGCTCTGAGACGGTGCTGAAAGCCGTTATATTGGCTTTTATAATACAGTGGGTTTGTTTTGTTCCAGCATACCTGTTGCAAACAGAAAAGTTTTACGATTTGACGGGAAGTGTGACGTATTTAACGCTGATTTTATTTTCGGTTTTTAGCACAAGTTCGCTTGGTTATGCAAGCGTAATTGTTTGTGCGTGCGTTAGTGTGTGGGCAATTAGGCTTGGTAGCTTCTTGTTTTTTAGAATTAAAAAGGACGGAGAAGACAAAAGGTTTAGGTCAATCAAACCAAACTTTACGCGCTTTTTTATGACGTGGACACTACAAGGGACGTGGGTTACAATGTGTTTGCTTTGTGTTACAACGGCTCTGTCCTCTACAGGTGGGTTAACGGAGGGGGTTGGGTTTTATGCGGGGCTGGTCATTTTTATAGGAGGGTTTGCTTTAGAGGTGGTCGCGGACATGCAAAAAACAAGGTTTAGAAAAGACCCTAAGAACAAAAGCAATTTCATAAGCTCTGGGCTCTGGGCTAAGTCTAGGCACCCTAATTACTTAGGAGAGCTAATTCTCTGGTTTGGGATAGCGATAATGTCGGTACAATCATTAGAAGGATTGCAATACATAACGCTAATTTCTCCGTTGTTTGTTTATGTTTTACTGGTTTATATCTCGGGTGTAAGGATGTTAGAAGATAGTGGACAAAAAAAGTGGGGAAAGCTGCCAGAATACAAAGAATATCTTAACAACACTCCGCAGTTATTTATTTCAATTAAAAGCATGTTTAGGTAAATATGGAAAACCACACGCTTGTACTAAGTGATAGTAAAATAATAATAAGCGGCCTTAGCTTGTTGTTAAAACAAAACGGCGTTACTCCTGTAGTTAAGTCAGGAACAATTCCTGGTTACGAATTAACCTTGGATATGGACGAGCTGTTTGTAGACAACCGAGATTTAGAAAAAGCAAAAGGATATATTGAGGAGGTATAAAAAACAAATTAACAAGGACTACTAAAGAGCGCCTTTAAGCACTAACACTGTTCCTGAAACAACAAGTATAAGGCTTAGTATTGTTTTAATAATAGCGGTGTTCTCTGTGTTAATTTTAGATGTTAATTTTTTTGCGATGAATATCTTTAACACATCCGTAAAAAAGTAGCTCGCTAGAATTGTTGTAAAAAAGGTAAAAACTCCAAGAGAATTAGTTCTATTAAGATTTGGAACCACTACTAAAATAACACCTGCCCAAAAAAGCAAAACAGCTATATTGATAATGTTTAAAGCAAAGCCTTTAATAAAAAGGCCAATATAATTTGTTGAAGACTCTTCTAGCTCGATCTTTTGGTCTTCTTTTTTTCTTTGGATAAATATATATACTCCGTAAAGAAGCAAAATGGCCCCCCCCAAGAACAAAAAGACCTGGTTGATTGTTAATGTTATCAACCAGTTGTTTGCTGGTGTAGTAACAAAAGACAATAAAGAAAACGTCCGCCAGAACAACCCCGAGGTCTAAAGAAATTGCGGCGCGAAAGCCTTTTGTAATACTAGTTTCAATAAGGACAAAAAAAACAGGGCCTAGGACGAAGCTTAAAAAAAACCCTATAGAAATTGCGGTAAATAAATCTGTAAACATTGCCTATTTGTAAAGATAGTTAACAATACCCCCAAGGGTTATTTTTTCTATTATCTTGTTCGTTTTGTGATGAACATTGACCTCGCCACCTGCTTTTAAGTCTAACTCTAAAAGAGTTGTGGCATAAACGTCTACAACACCTCCGGCTTTTATGAAAACTTTAGTGGTTTGTGTATTAAGTTTTTCCGCATTTACTTGCCCTCCTGTATAGGCGTCTATTTCGTTGTGATTAGCAGATCCTGATAAAGAAATTTTACCTCCCGTGATTGATCTAGCGTTTAAATCAGAGGTTTTAAGTTTTAAGGAAACTGTTGAGCCGCTTTCAGATTTAAGAAATAAAGAAGGTTCTACTATTGTGTCTTTAGAGAAAACAAAAGAGCCTTCTTTGGCTTCAATTCTATAAATACTTTTATAGTATAGGTCAACTTTAGTCTCTGAGCCGCTTAATCTTTTTTCAATACCCATACGAATTTTAAGCTCTCCGTTTTTGTTCTTAATAACAACATAGTTTGGGTGTTGTCCGCTTATTATTACAAAGTTTTTGTCTGATTTTATTAAGTTTACTTTTAATAAATCGTAAGTCTGGATTTTGTGGAAGTCTCCTAGTTCTCTGTTAATTTCGTTCTGAGAAAAAGAGAAAAGAACTGTTATAAAAAAAAGTAAAAAAAGAGTTTTTTTCATGTTAAATATTTTTGTTTATTCTGCTAAGATAAAGTCTAATTGCTTTTTAATCAAATCTGCGTGCTTAACTTGTACTTGAATAGCGTCTCCAAGCTGATATTTTGTTTTGTTTTTTTTACCAATTAAACTATGGTCGTCTTTATTATATATATAATAATCTCCCTTAAGGTCTCTGACCGGTATCATTCCTTCGCATTTGTTTTCAACAATTTCTACAAAGATTCCCCAGTCTGTTATCCCTGATATTACTCCGTTAAATTTTTTATTTGTTTTATCTTGCATAAATTTTATTTGCATAAACTTTATAGAATCTCTCTCTGCTTTTGTAGCTAATATTTCTCTTTGAGTACAGTGGTCACAAGCAGAATTATATATTTCGTGTCCTGATGGGTTTTCTTTGTTTAAATACTTTTCTAAAAGACGATGAACTATAACATCTGGGTATCTTCTTATTGGAGAAGTAAAATGACTGTAAAATTCAAAAGAAAGTCCATAATGACCAATATTTTTTGTAGTATATTCTGCTTTACTCATAGATCTAATTGCTAAGGATTCTATAAGGCTTTGTTCTTTTTTACCTTTTACTTGTTTTAATATTTTGTTTAAAGATTCTGACATTTTTTTTCTAGAGCTGATGTCTAAATTGTAACCAAGAGATTTAGCAACCTCTTTTAGTGCTTTAATTTTACTCTCGTCAGGAAGATCATGGACTCTATATATAAAAAGATTTTTTTTTATTTTTTTTCCAACATATTCAGACACTTTTCGGTTAGCTAGTAACATAAACTCTTCTACAAGTTTATTAGACTCTTTGGATTCTTTAACATAAACTCCAGTAGGCTCATTTTGTTTATTAATACTAAATCTTACTTCTTTTTTGTCAAAAGAAATAGCTCCGCTGTTCATTCTTTCTTTTCTCATATAGACAGCAATCTCATTGAGTTTTAACACCGCCTCTTTCACTTTGTTTGAAACAGAGTATTCTATACCATTAAGAGAAACTTCTTTTCTTATTACAGTGTTTTTTGTTTCTATAATCTCTTGAGCTTCTTCGTAGCTAAATCTGTAGTTACTGTTAATTATTGTTTTTCCAAACCATTCATTTATAACTTTATTATTATCAATAGTAAATACCGCTGAGAAAGTATATTTTTCTTCATTAGGTCTTAAAGAACATGCTTTATTTGAAAGAATTTCTGGTAACATAGGTACCACCCTGTCCACCAAATAGACAGATGTAGCTCTATTAAAAGCTTCATTGTCTAAAATAGTATTTGGTTGTAAATAATGAGAAACATCAGCTATATGAACTCCAATTTCATAAGAACTATTGGATATCTTTTTAAAAGAAATAGCATCATCAAAATCTTTAGCGTCTACAGGATCAATAGTAAAAGTTAATTCATTTCTAAAATCTCTTCGATTAGATACTTCTTTATCATTAATAGTAGTGTCTATATTGTTTGCAAACTCTTTAATTTCTTTTTCAAAATCATAAGGAAGTCCATACTCTGCAAGAATAGAATGAATTTCAGTGTTATGTTCTCCTTCAGTACCTAACACTTTTTTTATAATACCGTTTGGAGATTGGCTATTTTGTTTCCATTCAGTTATTTCGACAAGAACTTTGTCGCTATCTTTTGCTTTATTAATCATTGAAATAGGCACAAATATGTCTACGTGAATCCTTTTATTGTCTACAATAACAAATGAAAATTTATCACTGACTTGAATTTTTCCAACGTATTCTTTTTTATCTCTTTTTAGTAAGTTAGTTATTTCTCCATAATATTTATTCTTCTTTCTTCTTGAAAAAACATATACTTCAACAAAATCATTATGTAAATATTGACCTATATTTTCTAAATGAATTTTTTCTTCTAAACTTTCACAAACAACAACAGCAACACCACGAACAGAAACATCTAAAGTTCCTACAAATTTATTTTTATTATTTTCTTTTCTTTCTATTTTATTTTTTTTTCTTCTCAAAATTGTTTTATTATATAACTAATATACTTCTTACTAATTTAAATTATGACTTATAAACAATTATATACATAATACTATTTTCTTTTTAAAATTTAAATAATAAATGATGTTTATTATAGCTTGTTAATATCTATCAAAACTTTTTAAAAAAAAGTTTGAATTAGAATTATTAATAACATATTAATACTATATAAACAACATATAAATATATAAGATATTTAAACAGAGTCTTTTAGCATAATTATAAACAAACCTTTAAATAAAACAAAAAAGAAGATTTCTTAATAAAAAACATCCACAATATAGTTAACAAACCACAACTCAAGGTTAATATAATGTAAAGAAATAAAAACAACTTAAATTGTTTTTAATAAAGTATTTTTTAAGAGAAAAAAACAATTTTAAAAACAATGTTAGTTATTAATAATTATATTTAGATATTAACATAAAATAAACAAAATGAAAGTATCAATAGGTAACGACCACGCTGGAACAGACTACAAGTTAAAAATAATAGAGTACCTAGAGAAAAAAAACGTTAAAATTAAAAATCACGGAACAAACAAAAAAGAAAGTGTGGACTACCCTGATTTTATACACCCTGTGGCAAAAGATATTACTAGCGGCAAGTCAGATTTTGGAATAATTATTTGTGGAAGCGGTAACGGAGCTTCAATGAGCGCCAACAAACATAAAGGAATAAGATCAGCACTTTGTTGGAATAATGAAATATGTAAATTAGCAAGAGAACACAACGACGCAAACATACTAAGCTTACCTGCAAGATATATTACAATAAAAGAAGCTTATGAAATGATTGAAACGTTTATCGAAACACCTTTTGAAGGGGGAAGACACCAAAGGAGGGTTGAAAAAATAAATAAATAGATTTGAAAATAACGGTATTTAAATATCAAGATTTAGGGCCAGACAGGCTATACGAAATACTAAAGCTAAGGTCAGAGGTTTTTGTTGTTGAACAAAAATGCGCTTATCAAGATCTTGACAACAAAGACGAAAAAGCACTACACCTTGTAGGGGAAGAAAACAACAAAATAATAGCATATACAAGAATTTTTAGGAAAGGAGATTTTTTTAAAAACTCTAGCATAGGAAGGGTTTTGGTGAAAAAAGAATATAGAAACAAAGATTATGGAAGAAAAATAATGATAAGCTCTATAGAAAAGTTAAAAAAAGACCCAAAAGAAGAAAAAATAGAACTTTCAGCCCAAAAGTATTTGTTAAAGTTTTACTCAGAGCTTGGTTTTGAAAAAATAGGAGAAGAATATCTTGAAGACAACATTCCACATGTAAAGATGATATTAAAAATCTGATTCTATTAAAATCTCGACTCTTCTGTCGTTTTCAGGCCTTCCGCCTAAAGGAAACCGATGCCCCAACCCTTCAAAAGACATCCTTTCTCGAGTCAATCCCTTTTTCCAAAAAATAATCGTAAACAAATTTAGCCCGAACGACAGAGAGGTTTCTTTTTTTAGTAGCGCGATCTATAGCGTCTTTTTGACCAGAAGTGCAACACACGTGCCCTTGAATTACAAAAGAAAAAGGCAGGTTTTTTATTTTATTAAAAGCCACATCTAAGCTTTTTTTAGAGCTAGGGGTTAAATAAGAGTACCCGGTTAAAAACAGTAAGTTTTCTATCACCAAAGAACTCCCCTTTTACAAGGACCGCCTCTTTTTCATCCACAATCAACTCATCAAAAGAAACGGAAAGCTCAACCTTTCTGTTTAGAGCTCTAATTCTATCAGGGTTTGAGGTGCTAACAGTTTTAAAAAGGAGCTCGCCTTTTCCGTCAACATTTGTGATTTTTTTCTCTTCAATTAGATTAGATAATAGAATTTTTTTTATTTCTTCAGCCCTTCTTTGTGACAAAGAAAGGTTGTACGAGCTAGCCCCAACATCATCACAAAAACCAAAAATTTCAATACTCAAAACGTTTTTTTCGCTAAGCGAGGCAACAAAAGAAAGAAGTCTGTTTTCCTCAATACTGGTAACCTTAGAAAGGTCTGTGTCAAAATAGACAGTGTGAGTGTTTTGTTGAGAGAACCCTACCAAAACAAACAATAAGAACATATAAATTAACCTCAAAACATTATTTTTTTTTAGATATAAACTTTTCAAGAACCCCTAAAAACCCCTTTTTTATAGAATCAAAAGGCACAACCTCTTTTCCCAAATAAACAAACACCAAAGAGTGGCTTAAAAACACCCCTTCTTTCAGGCAGCTAAGCCTAAAAGCCTCTCTCATTAAGCGTTTCGTTTTGTTTCTCTCCACAGCCTTGTTTAGATTTTTTTTACCAACTGTAAAAGCAACATTTGACCTTTGTTTTTGCGAGTTTTTAATAAAAAAAAGCTTTATTGGAAAAGAAGAAATTCCAGAGCCATTGTCAAAAACAAAGCTTATTTCTTTTTTTGATTTTAGCCGTTCAAACTGCTGCATGGACCAAAGGTTTAGATGACCGTTAAAGGTATAAATAAAAAATCTAAATAGAGTTGTTTGTTTGGTCTACGTCCGCGCTCTTGTTTAGAGGGTCAATAGTAACCCCCACCACGGCGTCACCATCAACACAAATATCAAAGCTATAGTTTTTTTTAGCCCAACTCCAAGGCTCCAAAAGAACCACGCCGCTATCCAACGGCTTGTGCCCGCGACTCATCAGCAAAGGAATATGATACTCTTTAACTATACCGCTCATAAACTCAACTTCCACATCATTAGGAATAGCCATCTCACCTTTTCTGTTCATCAAAATAGTAACAGAATCACAACTTTCAGAGCTAGCTTTCTCAATACTTTTTATAGCATAGTCGATTGTTTTTGTGGTTTGACCCCAATCCATTAAATACCAATCAAGCTCTTGCTCACTTACCTTTTCTGCGACCCTTATAAAGTCCTCAGGGTCAGGGTGTGTAAAAACGTATTTAGAATAATATTTTTTCAAAACTTTCGACAACCCCTCTTCGCCGATAATATAACCAAGCTGTGATAAAAAGATAGACCCCTTATCATAAGAGGCCATGCCATAGTTTCGACTACTTGAAAAACGGTCTGCATGCGTGGTTAAAGGCTCCTCATTTCCAGAGCTAACAACTTTAAAATAATCGACATAAGCGCGTCGATTTGCAAAATTTAGACCTTTTTCCAAAATTTCATTTTCTGCGTGATCGCTTATATAGCTAGTAAAACCCTCGTCCATCCAAGCGTGCTTAGACTCGTTTGTGGCAAGCAAAAACTGAAACCAAGTGTGTGCAATCTCATGAGAGATAACCCCGGCAAGACTCTCAAAATTACGAACCCCACCTATAAAAGTACACATCGCATACTCCATTCCGCCATCTCCAGCAAGAATAACAGAGTATTGTTTGTAAGGATAAGGACCAATTTTTTCTATAAAATATTGCATAAATAGTACAGAGTAAGGCTGAACAATCCTCCAGTTTTCAGAATATTTATCATCTTCTTTGTAAAAGAAATGCATTTCAGGCCCCCCAGGCACATCTACAATGTCGTGAACATACTCCGTGTCTGCGGCCCAGCTGAAATCATGCACGCTAGGTGCTAAAAAATGCCAAGAAATTTTGTCCGAATCGTAAGGTTTTTTAAGCTCGGCATAACCATGACCAACCTCTTCAGGGTTTTGTAAATAGCCTGACCCAGCAACTGTGTAGTTTTTGTCAATATTAATTGTAACATCAAAATCACCCCAAACCCCAAAGAATTCACGACCGATATATGCGTTAGCGTGCCAGCCCTGGTCGTCATATTCACATAGTTTTGGATACCATTGAGCCATGGAAAAAGCAACTCCGTCCTCACTATCTTTTCCAGACCTTCTAATTTGCTGAGGAACATTAACTTTAAAACGCATGCTTAGAGTTGTTTTTTCTCCAGGCAAAAGAGGCTCTTTAAGACCCGCCTCTAAAATAGTCTCTTGGTTTTTAATATCAAGTACAGCCCCATCTTGTAAAAGCTCCAAAACACGAACATCCCCATAATCTTTACGATCTAAGGAAAGTATTTTTTTTGAAATACTTCTGTTGTCATCGTTTATTTCAGAAGCCCTTACCTGCATCTCACTACCAGGCTTAAATGCGTTAAAATATAAATGATAAAAAACCCTAGATATTGTGTCCGGCGAGTTGTTGGTGTACACAAGCTCTTGTGTGCCCACATAGCTTCTACCCTCAGCATCAACATCAATGACCATCTTGTAAGAAACGTGTTGTTGCCAATGACCTTTATCTTTGTTGGAGCAGGAAAAAATAAGTAAGGCTAAAAAAAGAGGTTTAAAATACTTCATTACAGTTTAAAATTTTATTAATACGAACACCTTTTTCGGTGTTTTTTAAAGAAAGAATTTCGTTAACGCTGTCGTGCTCAAGAAACAAAAGCACATTATTTTCAACGGCATAATTTAAAAATACAGCTTTTTCTTTTAAAGTTGTTAAAGGCCTTACATCATAACCCATTACATATGGAAGCGGAAGATGCCCTGCTGTAGGAATAAGGTCAGCGGCAAAAGCAATTTTATGACCTTTATATGAAATTATAGGAAGCATTTGCTTTTCTGTGTGACCATCGGCACAAAAGATATCAAATCCAAGCTCAGAAGCAAATGAAAACTGGCCGACATCATTTGAAAGAAAGTTTAAACGCCCGGTCTGTTCAATTGGCAACAGGTTTTCTTTTAGAAAAGAAGCAACCTCTCTTTTGTTTGGGTTAACCGCCCAATCCCAGTGTTTTTTATTAGTCCAATAAATAGCGTTTTTAAATACAGGCTCTAGCCCAGCTCCAGAAAAACTTTTTTTAATTGCCCCCCCACAATGATCAAAGTGCAGATGAGTAAAAAAAACATCGGTAACATCGTCCAAAGAAAAACCAGCATTATTAATAGAGCTCTCTAAATTATCTTCTCCCCACAAAGAGTAGTAGCTAAAAAACTTTTCGCTTTGTTTGTTGCCCATTCCTGTGTCTACAAGAATTAGCCTTTTGCCATCTTCAATCAAAAGGCACCTGGCAGAAATATCAATTAAATTGTTCTGGTCAGCAGGGTTTGTTTTATTCCAGATTGCCTTAGGAACAGACCCAAACATCGCCCCACCGTCTAATTTAAAATTCCCAGCATTAATAGGATATAGATTCATTTAACGAGATTATTTACTATTTTTATAAATATAAAACAATATTTTGAAGAAGCTAGAAAGAAGTTTATCGTTACCCTCTGTCATAGCAATTAGCTTAGGCGGAATGCTGGGAAGCGGCATTTTTGTTTTGCCAGGCTTAGCGGCCGCACAGACAGGCCCCTCTGTTTGGCTTGCTTATCTAATTGCCGCCTTTTGTGTTTTGCCTGCTGCGCTTTCAAAGTCAGAATTAGCAACAGCGATGCCCTCTTCTGGAGGTACTTACGTATATATTGAAAGAGCTTTTGGCCCGCTCTTTGGAACTATTTCTGGCCTAGGATTATGGCTTTCAATGCTGTTAAAAAGTTCTTTTGCCCTTGTCGGGTTTGGGGCTTACATGTTGGTTTTGATAGATCTTGACGAGAGTTACATTAAGTATATAGCCCTTGTTTTTTTGGCATTTATTTTTGTTTTAAACATTACAGGCGCTAAAAAAGTAGGAAAAGTTCAGCTTTATATCGTTACCGTTAGTGTCCTTTTTTTAATTGGCCTTTCTTTTTTTGGTCTGCAAAACATTAACCCAGAATTTTTAACCCCATTTTTAACTGAGGGAGACAAAGGCTTGTTATATACAATAGCATTTGTTTACATTTCTTATTCTGGCGTAACTAAAGTTGCAGCTATTGCTGAAGAAATAAAAAACCCCTCTAAAAACCTCCCATTATCCATGCTGGTTTCATTAGCGCTGATTACCGCTATATACGTTGTTGTGTCTTTTGTTCTAGTGTCTAATATTCCGGTTTCAGAGCTTGCGACAGACATTAAGCCAATATTTACACTCGCCGACAAGCTTGGAGGATACACCATTGGAATCATTGCAGCCGTAGTTGGAGTTATCACCCTTATCTCTACAGCTAATGCTGGAGTTTTGGCCGCCTCTCGCTTTCCATTTGCTATGTCAAGAGATAGCCTTTTACCTGAATTTATGAGCAGGGTCAGCGAAAAATTTAAAACCCCAGTTATAACTATCGCTGTCACATGTGTTGGAATGATGCTTGTTATTGTTTTTCTTGACGTTGTTAAAATTGCAAAACTTGCTAGCGCTTTCAAAGTTATGATGTTTATTTCTGTAAACATGTCTGTTATCATTCTAAGAGAAACCTCAGCGCAGTGGTATAAACCAAAATACAAATCTCCGCTTTACCCGTGGATTCAGATTTTTGGAATAATAACAGGGTTTTTTCTTCTTTTCTATTTAGGGCTTGTTCCTCTTCTTGCAATTGGCGCAATATTCTTGTTGGGAGCAATAATTTATGCTTTTTCAAACAAAGAGGTTACAAGAACAGGTGTTTTGAGAAAATATGGACACAGACCAGCTCTTTACCTTTTTTACACCAAGAAAAAGCAAGAAGAAATAGAGACAAAAAGAATTGAAGAGGTTGACAAAAACCTAGACGGCTCTCTTAATCCAGACGCAGGGGTGGTTGTCCCTCTTTTAGGTAATGAACAGTCTGCAGAAATGTTGGTAGAAATCGCGGCGGCAATAAATAAAAAAGACACGATTCAAGCGGTCAACATTACTGAAGTTCCAAATCAAACCTTTTTAGACGCTTTCATGAAAGACGACCCAAAAATTCTTTCTCTAGAGAGAAGAATTTCAGGCCTTTCTAAAAGCAAGAACATAAATGTTGATTTTGAGGCTGTGGTAACTCATGAGCTTTCAGATACAATCGATCAACTAGGAAGTCAAACCAATTGTGACTGGCTTGTAATGGGCTGGAACGGAAGAGCTCACAGCGGAATGCTTGTTAGCAATCCAATAGGCTGGCTACTCACAAACATTAAGTCTGATTTTGCGCTATTTAAAGATAATGGCGTAAGATACATTAGCAAGGTTCTTTTGGCCTTAAGACCAGGAAGAAAGGACAAAAACTTTTTAGCAGTAGCAGAGAGAATTTGCGCTTTCTATGGCGCAGAGCTTACGCTTTTACACGTGGTGTCAGACCAAACTTCTGATGAAGAAACCAAGGCTATAAAAAAGAAATCTCTACAGCTTATTTCAAAAATTAAAACGACGGGTGAGGTGCAAATATTAAAAAACAACGACTCTATTGAAACAATCTCTAGCCAGTCTGCTGGATATGACCTTCTTATTTTAGGAACACCTCAAAAAGACAACTGGATAAGCGTTTTGTTTGGAACAGGAAAGGATAAGTTTACCGAAAAGTCAGCATGTTCGGTGTTAAGACTTACAATGAAAGACTAGTCGTTTAACTTTAAAACAGCCATGAAGGCTTCTTGAGGAATTTCAACGTTTCCAACTTGACGCATACGCTTTTTCCCCTTCTTTTGTTTTTCTAAAAGTTTTCTTTTTCTAGAGATATCACCACCATAACACTTTGCAGTCACATCTTTTCTAAGAGCTTTTATTGTTTCTCTTGAAATTATTTTTGCGCCAATTGCAGCTTGAATAGGCACATCAAATTGCTGGCGAGGAATAAGCTCCTTTAGTTTTTCACACATTTTTTTACCAATTGTGTGAGCGCTACTTGCGTGTATTAATGCAGAAAGCGCATCAACAGGCTGAGAATTCAACAGAATATCGACCCTAACAAGTTTTGACGTTTGCATTCCTATAGGAGAGTAATCAAAAGAAGCATAGCCTCTAGAAACAGTTTTAAGCCTGTCGTAAAAATCAAAAACAATTTCCGCTAGCGGCATGTCAAAAGTTAGCTCAACCCTTTGTGTTGTTAAATAAGTTTGGTTTTTAATTAACCCTCTTTTGTCTATACAAAGAGACATTACGTTTCCAACGTAATCTGATTTTGTAATAATTGTTGCCTTAATAAAAGGCTCTTCAACCCTATCAAGAGTAGAGGGGTCGGGAAGGTCTGAAGGGTTATTTACTGTTACTGGTACATCTATGTTTTTTCTAGTGTAAGCCAAGTACGAAACGTTTGGAACTGTAGTTATTACAGTCATTCCAAACTCTCTTTCTAAACGCTCTTGAATAATTTCCATGTGTAGCATTCCTAAAAAGCCACATCTAAACCCAAAACCTAAAGCGGCAGAGCTTTCAGGTATAAAAACTAAAGAAGCGTCATTTAACTGAAGTTTTTCCATGGAGTTTCTAAGCTCCTCATAATCCTCAGTGTCCACCGGATAAATACCGGCAAAAACCATTGGCTTAACATCTTCAAACCCCTCAACAGCATTTAAAGTAGGGTTTTTAGAATCAGTAATTGTATCACCAACCTTCACCTCTTTTGCCTCTTTGATTCCTGTTATAAGATAACCAACATCTCCTGCAAAAACCTCAGGCTTTGGGCTTTGCTTTAAGTTTAAAGTTCCGACCTCATCAGCACCATATGTTTTTCCAGTAGCTATGAACTTAATCTGCTGGTTCTTTTTAATACTTCCGTTAATTACTCTAAAATATGTTTCCACCCCTCTAAACGGGTTGTAAACTGAGTCAAAAATTAAGGCCTGTAAAGGCTCGTCACAACTTCCTTTAGGAGCGGGAATAACACTTATAATAGCGTTTATAATATCTTCTATTCCAAGGCCAGTTTTTGCACTAGCCGGAATAACCTCCTCAGCCTTACAGCCAAGTAAATCAACAATATCATCTGTAACTTCTTCCGGATTTGCACTAGGTAAGTCGACTTTGTTTAATACAGGAATTATCTCTAAATCATTTTCAAGCGCTAAATATAAATTCGATATAGTCTGCGCCTGAATGCTTTGTGCCGCATCAACTATTAAAAGCGCACCCTCACACGCTGCTATTGACCTTGAAACTTCGTAAGAAAAATCCACATGCCCAGGGGTGTCAATAAGGTTCAAAACATAATCAACCCCATCTTTTTGGTAATTCATTTGCACAGCGTGAGACTTTATGGTGATTCCTCTTTCTCTTTCAAGATCCATGCTGTCTAGCAGCTGGTCTTGTTTTTCTCTATCTGTAACAGATCCAGTGAACTCTAACAACCTGTCAGCAAGAGTACTTTTTCCATGATCAATATGGGCTATAATACAAAAATTTCTAATGTTTTCCATTAAAGTCTATGCAATTTGATGCAAGGCACAAAAGTACATAAAAATTAACCATTATTGAAGGCAGAATAACGACTAAAATTATATTATAGATTGTTCAGTATATTTGTAATCAAATTAACATCTAGATTGTTTAAATGGTCAAAATTGGAGATATAGAATTACCAGACTTCCCTTTGCTGCTAGCGCCAATGGAAGATGTCAGCGACCCACCTTTTCGAGCGTTGTGCAAGGAAAATGGCGCAGACGTGGTATACACTGAGTTTATCTCTAGCGAAGGACTTATTCGTGATGCTGTAAAAAGCACAATGAAGCTAGATATTTACGAAAAAGAAAGGCCAGTGGGCATACAAATTTTTGGAGCCAACCTAGACTCTATGCTTAGGTCGGTAGAAATTGTAGAGAAATCAAATCCAGACATTATTGACATTAACTTTGGTTGCCCAGTTAAAAAGGTAGTTTCAAAAGGTGCCGGCGCAGGAATACTAAAAGACCTTGACTTAATGGAAAGCCTCACAAGGGAGATGGTTAAAAGAACTCACCTTCCTATAACAGTAAAAACAAGACTTGGTTGGGATGAAAACAGTATAAAAATTGTCGAAGCGGCCGAAAGACTTCAGGATGTTGGATGTAAGGCGATTTCAATTCACGGAAGAACGAGAGCTCAAATGTATAAAGGAGAGGCGGATTGGACTGAGATAGAAAAAGTCAAAAACAACCAAAGAATGCACATTCCAGTATTTGCTAACGGAGATATAAATACGCCAGAAAGAGCAATGCTTATAAGAGATCATTATGGCTTAGACGGGGCTATGATTGGCAGGGCAAGTATTGGCAACCCCTGGTTTTTTAATCAAGTAAAGCATTTTTTTAAAACAGGAGAACATTTGCCAGCAGTATCTATTAAAGAAAGGGTTGCGGCAGCAAAAAAACACCTTGAAATGTCTATAGCCTGGAAAGGCGAAAGGCTTGGAGTTTTTGAAACAAGAAGACATTACACCAATTATTTTAAAGGCATACAAGACTTTAAGCCCTTCAGACAAAAACTTGTTACAAGTGATGATTCTGTTGACGTGTTTGCAACTTTGGAAGAAATCTATGAAAAATTTAACACTTATGAGTTTGCTTAAGCTCTGCCAACAAGCTCTTTGGTTACTACGCTTGAAGAAATCTTAGAGGCGATAGCTCCAAGAATTAATATTGTAAGACTAACAATTAAGAAAGTAGAAAGCTCTATACTTACTGGATAGGCAAGAGATGGCGTTATCATAAAAATAGAAAAATTTTGTTGTGCTAGCATTAAAACAAATCCAAGAAATAGTCCGACAGCCCCTCCTAGAAAAGTAATAATCAGCCCTTGGTAGTAAAATATTTTTTTAATATCACGATGAGTGGCGCCAGAGTTATATAGAGTTTTAAGATTATTTCTTTTTTCTAAAACCATAATTATTATTGAGCTAATCAGATTAAAAAGCGCTATTATTAAAACCAGCGTAAAAACTAGATAAACAGCAATTTCCTCAGTATTGAGCATTTTATATAACGTTTCGTTTAGTTGCTCTTTTGTTTTTACTTTAAAACCAGAACCAAGCTTAGAGCTTAATAATCTTGCGGATTCTTTGGCCTTTAAAGGATTTTTTAACATAAAATCTACAGAGCTTATTTGATTCTCACTATACCCCAGGAGCTGTTGTAAATCAACAATGCTTGTATATATAAGTGAAAAGTCTAAGGCCTCATTAATTTCAAATAACCCCACATTTACAACATCTAGTTTTGAAAAAGACCCATCAACTGAAAGGATTTGTTTTTTTCCAGGCTTTGGAACATACAGCGCTATACTTTTAGAGTAATCATAAACCCCGAACGAAAGCTTATTTGCAATTCCCCAGCCAGAAACAATCTGATTTGGTCCAGAAACCCACTCTCCGTCATACAAAATCGAGTCCATGGTTTTTGAAGGAAAAAACTCCGAAACACCTTTTGCAGAAACAATGTCACCACTTACCTTGGTCGACAAAAAAACATTTTCTTCAACAGTTTTGGAATAGCTTAAAAAGTTATCTAGCAGCAAAACGTCTTTTAACAAAGAGTCGCTAACAACAAACGTTTTGGATTTTACAG
Organism: uncultured Flavobacteriaceae bacterium; assembly: GCA_964275995.1. GTDB lineage: Bacteria > Bacteroidota > Bacteroidia > Flavobacteriales > Flavobacteriaceae > SGZJ01. The sequence continues at coordinate 5,900 of CAXYEG010000004.1, read as the reverse complement.
GAACGACCTTTAGATCAGGATCTACAAAAGACGTGAAAGCAAGGCTGTAATCTTTAAGACCGTTAAAACCGCACAAAACAATGAAAAGCGCAGCAGCCCCAACAACAACACCAAGTCCAGCAAGTTTAGACATAAAATTCACAGCATTGTTAGAGCTCTTTGAAAAGAGATATCGTTTAGCTATATAATACGAAAAATTCAAGGGTTACTTATTTTGATGGATTAATAGGGTTGTCAACCCCCTTTAGTGATTGGTCAATTTTTTCTATATAATCTAAAGAGTCATCTATAAAAAACATAAAATTAGGAGTCCTTCTTAATTGATGTTTTGTTCGTTGAGAAACTTCGTGTTTAATTAAAGGAGTATTTGTTTTAATACCAGCAAGAATTTCCTCCCCTTTAGCTGAAGGAAAAACACTTAAATGTACTTTTGCAATAGAAAGGTCCGTAGTCACAGAAACTTTGGAGACCGAAATGATAATTCCCCTCAGGCCGCCTTTTCTAGCAGCACCCTGAAGAATATCCGCGAGGTCTTGTTGAAGAATTTTAGAAATCTTTTTTTGTCTATTACTTTCCATTTGGTAAAAATAAACATTTACAACATGAAATAATTAAAACAAATTTTTTTAATTTATTTTAGTACTATGATTAACAAAGTAGAGCACCTAGGAATTGCCGTTAAAAATATTGACTCATCGAACAAGCTTTTTGCAAAACTTTTAGGAAAACAACACTATAAAATAGAATCGGTAGAATCCGAATCAGTGATTACATCTTTTTTTAAAATTGGAGAACAAAAAATAGAGCTATTACAATCAACAGATGAAAGAGGGCCTATTGCAAAGTTTATTGAGAAAAGAAAAGAAGGCGCTCATCACCTCGCTTTACATGTAGACAGCATAGTGGAGGAAGTAAAAAGATTGAAAAAAGAAGGCTTTGAGTTTATTTCAGAAATCCCAAAAAAAGGGGCAGACAACAAAATAATTGTGTTTTTACACCCCAAAACAACCAATGGGGTGTTAATTGAATTATGCCAAAACACAGAGAAGAAACAATAGTATTCTTTTTCTAGTATTAAAAAAATGTATTAATATTGCACCCTATTACAGGTCCTATAGCTCAGTTGGTTAGAGCACTTGACTCATAATCAAGTGGTCCCTGGTTCGAGTCCAGGTGGGACCACAAAACCCTTCACAGATGTGAGGGGTTTTTTCTTCTCTAACCAGTCTCGAAAAGCTACTAAAAGCATCTACTACTAATTGACAATAAGTATCTCAAAGAACAATCTAAATTTAGTAAAACTGGCAGACAATTGACAGACATTTGTGTTCTTTTCGACTTTTAGCAGTTTTCTCAACGCGCTTTGTTCCAAAGCTACTGAGCCAATGTCAAATGTTTTTTCAGATTGAATTTACAAAATTGAGTTATAATTCCGTTATATACTTATAAGGTGTTTAAACTTAGTACATAAAACACCATAATTACGTTTAGAAAACTAAGATATTTTCTACAAAGACCTTTTGAGTCCCATTAAGGCTTGACGTTATAAACTCGGATAGAGTGTGTGAGTGGGTAAGTACAGCAGTTTTTCCTGTGTCAGTAGTAATAGACACCGCGTGAATAGGTTTTCTGCCTTGATTCTGATGGAGGTTCTTCATATAAAAAGAGTAACATCTTTTTTGGATGAGGTACGCAGCAGTTTATATATCAAATGCGACCTTCGGTCGGTTGTTTAAGAAAAGTAGATTAAAATAGATATGAATACAACAGGAAATAAATTTGGAGGAAGAACTAAAGGAACTCCTAATAAACTAACTAGCAAGATTAAAGACAAACTATCTAGTATAATAAGTGAGGCTATAGACTCATTGGGTTTAGAGACTATGACAAAGTCAGAAAGACTTAAACTTATACAACTAGGACTTCCATATATAGTTACTAAACCACAACTAGAAGAACCTGTGCAGCAAGAACAAAAGTTTCAAATAGAAATAATAGATAGACTAGATAAGAATAAAAATAAAACTACAAATCAAGATAATAAAGAATTGAAAAGACTATAAACACAATTAGAATAACGATATATGGCAAAGGTTTTTTAAATCCTTTTTTAAAATCTACGTCTTTCCAAATATTCCTTGTATTGTGATGAGGTAAATGCATACAGTTACGTTTGTTGAGTAGGTACATTTATTGCACCACCAGTCCACTCATTTAAAGTGCCATTCATAAATAAAAGGTATAGAATAAATAAAACTACTATGATAAAAACAAACCAAAACATACATCCACATCCTTTTCCTAATGTATCCATTGTATTATCTCCTTTCTTGCGAAGGAATAAGCCAATTAGTAATGCACATCCAATAAGTAAAACTATTAACTCCATTACTTAAATATACTGATTTTAAAAAAACCAATCTAAAGGTAGTAATTACAGACAGTTTAAGTAAAAACTAAATGTTGTAAATTGGGAGTATGAAAAACTACTCGGACTTTATTAAAGAAACACTAATTAAGTTTTACAAGTGTGAGCTCAAAACTTGGAGAAATATATTTAGATATAAATTCTAAACCCTAGGCATATCTTCTTCCTTCAATTCAGCTATTTCTAAACCTCTAAGTCTAATTTAATCCCTGAAAACCCATTTAACTTAGCTGAATTATTGAGCCTTCCTCCTTGACGATTTATATATTCTATTCCATACTTTTCTTTAAGATACTCGGATAGGGCTATTTGTAATCTTGTTGTTATAGATATGCTTTTACCTGTTAACTCTTTATATCTATTTTGTATAGGATTAAAACCAAATGAAGGAGAATTCATTGACCAATGAACAAATGTTTTCTCTTGATTGTCGTCTAAGAAATTTCTGAACTGTTCAATTATATCCCTCTCGTTTCCGTTTTCAAAAAAGTACTTCTTAACCTGATTATCATAATAGATTGCACCTATCCAAAAAATAGTGCGTACAGGTTTATTAAAATCAGCACAGCCATAATGAAGTATAACGGTATTTTTTCTTTCAGATAAATTCATATTAATTTAAATGTATATAATTGTTGTTTTATATTTGGTAAAATATGAAAATTACAAATGCTTTTCAACTCCCTTGACTTTGCAATATTTCTACCAATAGTATTTCTTCTGTATTGGTTTGTCGCACAAAAGAATTTAAAGCTCCAAAATGCTTTAATAGTTGTTGCAAGTTATGTCTTCTATGGTTGGTGGGATTGGAGATTCTTATCATTAATCATATTTAGTACAGTAGTTGATTATTTAATTGGACAAAGATTAAGAACTGAGGACAAGCAATCTAAAAGGAAAGTGTTGCTTTGGACAAGTATAATAGTAAATCTTGGCTTTTTAGGATTCTTTAAATATTATAATTTCTTCTTAGAAAACTTTGTAGATGCTTTTAGTCTTTTTGGAATGCAGATTAATGCTAATAGTCTAAATATTATTCTTCCTGTTGGGATAAGCTTCTATACCTTCCAAACCTTGAGTTATACTATTGATGTTTACAGAAAGAAATTAGAGCCTAAAAAAGACTTTATGGCCTTTTCAGCCTTTGTGTGTTTCTTCCCACAGCTTGTAGCAGGGCCAATTGAGAGAGCTACTAATTAACTTCCTCAATTCTTCAAGAAAAGAACTTTTGAATACCACAAAGCAGTTGATGGTATGCGTCAGATTCTTTGGGGATTATTTAAAAAAGTAGTGATTGCTGATAATTGTGCTGAGTTTGCTAATCAGATATTTAATAACTCTGCTGATATGAATGGAAGTACCTTAGTGCTTGGTGCGATATTCTTTACGTTTCAAATATATGGTGATTTTTCAGGATATTCTGATATTGCTATTGGTACATCAAGACTCTTTGGTTTTGACTTAAAGCAAAACTTTGCTACACCCTACTTCTCAAGAGATATTGCTGAATTTTGGAGACGTTGGCACATATCATTAAGCACGTGGTTCAGAGATTATCTATATATTCCTCTTGGTGGTAGTAGAGGTGGTACTTGGATGAAAGTAAGAAATACCTTTGCAATTTTCTTAGTCAGTGGGTTTTGGCACGGAGCCAATTGGACTTTTATTATTTGGGGAGCATTAAATGCTATTTATTTCTTGCCATTATTATTAACGAACAACAACAGAAAGAACTTGGGAGTTGTTGCTGAAGGTAAACTATTACCATCTTTAAGAGAACTATTAGCAATGCTTACAACATTTATGTTAACTGTCTTTGCTTGGATTTTCTTTAGAGCTGAAAATGTAATTCACGCTTTTAGTTATATAGGTGAAATATTTTCTGAATCTATATTAGATATTCCTGTTTTTTATGGTAAAAAAAACGCTTTAATAACTATATCGTTAATTATAATTTTCCTCTTTGTTGAGTGGTTTGGAAGAGCTGATAAATTTGCATTGGAAAAATTATTAAAGTTTAACTTTATTTACAGAACGATTTGTTATTGGATTTTAGTTTTATTAATAATGAAATTTGCTGGTGAAAAGCAAGGTTTTATATATTTCCAATTTTGATATGAAAAAGTTTATTTTTAAAATAGTTTTAAATTTAATTTTATTAGTTCTTTTATTAATTCCACCATCTTTAATATTAAAATACTCACGAGAAAATTTTAATGACTTAAAAAATTTAATCAAAAAGAAAGATGACTATTTAATTGGATATTTCTACAATGAAAATAATTATAATTAATTAAAATGGTTATCGATAAATGAAAATAAGAAACATCAAATAATTATCCTTGGATCATCACGAGTTCTTCAATTTAGAAAAAAAATGTTTCAAACATCATTTTATAATGCTGGTTATACAATTAAAAGTATTGGTGATTTTAAATCGTTTTTAGAGGGAATACCTAAAAATAAATATCCCACTTATCTAATCATTGGCCTTGACCAGTGGATGTTTAACATTAATTGGAATAATGGAGGGGTTGCAGGACAACAAAACAATTATTGGTCAAGCTCCTTTTCAAAATATCCAAAATTTGACACGTATATTTCTGTCTACAAGGATTTAATAAAAAGTAAATATGGGTTGAATGTTATCACGAATAATTTTTCAACTAAAAAAATTGGACTTAGAGCCATAGTAAATAATATAGGTTTTAGAAAAGATGGAAGCCTTTATTATGGAGAACAAATTTATAAATTGATTAGTAATGATATTACTGCTAAAGATTATAAATTTAATAATACTTTTTCCAGAATAAAAAATGGCAACTTCGTTTTGTATATGCTGAACAAGTTAATGATTTAGCCGTTTATAAATTAAATCAATTATTGTCGTTTTGCAAAAAAAATAATATTACTGTAATTGGCTTTACGCCCCCATTTGCAAATTCAGTTTACGAGAAAATGATTAGCTCAAAAAAATATTTATATATTGAAAGTTTAGAAAGTATATTACAAAAGGAGTTCAATAAATATAATTTTGAATTTTATAATTATTCATCGGTTGAGTTATTGGGTTCAAATGATGATCAATTTATTGATGGATTTCACGGAGGTGAAGTTGTATATGCAAATATATTGATTGATATGTTGAGAAAAAACTCTATTCTTAATGAGGTTTCAAGTTATAATAATTTAGAGACTGATAAGAAAAACAAAAAAAATAGATTTACTCTATATAAATAACCCTAAACCATAGGCATATCTTCTTCTTTTAATTCAGATATCTCTAAACCACGTAAGTAGGTTAAACTAACATTTATTGATGAATGCCCCATTGCTTTTTGTAGCTTGGTTAATGAACCAGTTCTTTTAAAGATTTCTATAGCACCAGAGTGCCTAAATGAGTATAGCGTTATATCTTTATTGATAGAAGAATTAACCTTCTTAAAACGACTCCAAACACCCTTAAAATAAC
>CAXYEG010000003.1:0-28827 GCA_964275995.1 uncultured Flavobacteriaceae bacterium | reverse complement strand
CATTTTGATTGCCAAAATCATAAAATACTATGAAAGAAATATAATCAAGATCCGGAGCAGCAGAGAAGTCGTAAGTTAAAACTTCCCATTGATTAGCAACAGTAGTTGTCATATCAAATTCGTATGTTAAACCATCCACATTACCTTCAATAGTTTCAAGTTTCACCCTTTACTACTTTTCCAGCTTCTGGCGCGTAAGAATTAATTTTAATTTGATTTGTACCATTAAAGTTAATCATCCCGTTAACAGCAAATCCCATTCCTCCCCATACTTCAGCACCATCAGTTTTGGTAAACTGCATGACGGTCGAAGTTGTATTAACTCCGGCAGGATTAGGATTAGACACTAATTGCACTCCTTCAACTCCACCAAATGAGAAGTTCCCGGGTAAATCACCTTGAAAAATCTTCAACCGTTGTAAAGTTTGAAACACCAGGAAGTGATAATCTAATATTATCAAAATAATAAGAAGTGTCATCACCAGAGTTTCCGAAATCAAAGAATATAACAACTCTGTCATATTCCTGAGATAAATCAGAGGCACTAAAATCATAAATTAAAGTTTCCCATCCTTGATTTACAGTAGTAGTCATATCAACTTCAGTATTAATATCTGGATTAGCTGAGTTTTCAAGTTTTAACTTAACAACTTCTCCAATTTCAGAAGTCCAAACATCAACAGCTATATTATTTAGCGAAGAGAAATCAACAGGTTCATCGATTGTTAAAAATGAACCAGCCCATACTTCAGAACCATTAAACTTAACTGATTGACCAACAGTACTACTAGTATTTACACCTGTTGGGTCTGGATTAGAAATTACAGTGCTCTGAGCATTTCCAAAATCAACAAATGAATAATTCAATGTTGAATCTTCAAAATCTATTGGCATTAATAATGGATTTGTAATTGTAACCACTTCACTATATTCGACTGTAGCAGCTCCACCACTTAAGGCAACAACGGTAACAGTATATTCTCCAACTGCGGAGTAAGTGTAGGTAAGTATTTCTCCAATTTGTAAAGAAGTAGGAGCTTCATCTGTACCTTGGTCTCCAAAATAAACTTCAAAAGATGCGGCTAAATCTGCAGTTGCAGATACATTAATATCAAATGGATTTCCAGCTACATTATTAATTGTTACAACTAAGTTTTCAGGAGCAGAGTAGGAAACTACAACAGAAACTACAGTTTCAGTCACTTCTCCGTTTAAACCTACAGCAATTATAGTTGCTTCATATGTTCCTTCAGGATATGTGTGTACTACTGAATTTCCAGGATTAATTGACCCTGACTCGGATGAGCCATCTCCAAAATCAACAGAATAACTAACAACACCTTCACCAGTAGGAGTAATTGTAACGACTCCGGTATTATCTTGGGTTATGCTAATCATAGCTGAAACATTTGTTGGCACTTCAATAGTGTCAATAAAATCAATATTATTTTCTATTTCTTCTACACAAGCAAATACTAGGGCAGAAGCAAGAAATACGTTTAATAAATATTTGAATTTTTTCATCTTTTTATATAAAATTAATTTTTTAATAACCAGGATTTTGAGTCAAACCAGAAATATCAATTTCTACTTGAGGAATTGGAAAAACTTCATGTTTTCCTTCAATAAAACCATTAATTATGGAAGCTGCTTGATTAGTTCTAACCAAATCAAAAAATCGATGACCTTCCATAGAAAGCTCAAAGTTTCTCTCAGCCCAAATAGCATCAGTAAGAGCAGTTCCTGTAGCAGTAATATCATGGTTTTCATCTCCAAAAGCTCTTCTTCTAACCTCATTTAGGTATTGTTGAGCTAAAGCATCACTAATACCACCTCTATTATTGGCTTCAGCAGCCATTAATAAAACATCAGAATATCTAATAACTCTATTATTATTTAAGTAATTTAATTCCGTTTGCGCACCACTTTGTCCTGCTCTTGGAATATATTTGTTATTGTAGTACCCAGTGTGCTCGTATCCTTCTGAGTAATTTGCACCAGTAGCTGCAGCATATGATACCATATCTAAAATAGAAGCATCTCTTCTTGAATCTCCATCTTCAAATGATTCAAATAATGAATTTAAAGGTACATTAAAACTCCATCCTTGTGCGTATTCAGGTCCATCCCAACCTCTAGGTCCGTTATGGATAATTCCAAAATTTCCTTCAGAACATTGTGGGCATCCCCAATCATACCAATTAGAACTATTTGTGTATTGAATTTCAAATACAGATTCTGGTCCATTTTCTCCAAAAGACAAGAATTGACTTCCATAATCACTTACTAGTGAATAAACCCCAATTACTTGATCAAAAGCTGTAGCTGCTTCTGTGAATTTGTCTTGGAATAATAAAACTTTTCCTAGAAGTGCATTTGCAGTAAATTTATTAACTCTTCCGACTTGAGTTTGAGAATTTGGTAAACTTGAAATTGCATTTTGAAGATCTAGTTCAATTTGAGCATAAACATCCTCTTTTGGTGTTCTAGAAAGAGTTCCAGCATCACCAGCAGTTAACCTTCCATCAACAAATAAAGGAACATCTCCGAAGAATCTAACTAGTTCAAAATAGAAATATGCTCTTAAGAAATAAACCTCACCATAAAGAGCCTCTTTGTTATCAAAATCAAGTAATGATTTATTCTCTTGCATATAATTGGCTCTATTAACTCCTTCGTAAAGCCACTGCCATATAGATTTTAAATTATCATTATTTGGATAATGAGTCATATCATCAATTTGTTGTAGACCAATTACATCGGTTGCACTTTCTCCACCACATAATGAATTATCTGAAGCAATATCTCCAATAAGTGAATTTAAATAAAGCCATTGTAATACGTCGTAAGTTCCAATCAATGCAGCATCATAATCACTTTCTGATTGAAAGTAAACATCCGCAGTAATAGCATATCCTTCTATTGGTTCGTAGTCAACATGATCAGCACATGTGAATGACATAATGCTAACAGTAAGTAATAAAAATATTTGTTTAATTTTTTTCATAATTTCTATTATTAAAATTTAATATTTAATCCCATTGACCATGTTCTTGGTTGTGGGTAGGTTCCTATATCTATACCAGTATTTAAAACTCCCCCAGTTGATATTTCAGGATCATAACCTGAGTATTCTGTTAACGTAAGTAAGTTTTTAACTTGTGTATATGCTCTAATTTCATCAAAGCCGATTTGATTTGCAAAAGATTCTGGAAAAGTATATCCTAATTGAATATTTTTAATTCTAAGGTAACTTCCATCTTCAATATATCTATCAGATGCTCTTCTATTATTATTAGAATCTACAAATGTAACTCTTGGTTCAGAGTTACTTGTCCCTGCTCCAGTCCATCTGTCGAGAGTAGAAGCAAATCTATTGGTGTAGTTTAAATTTCTTTCATAGGCTCTGTAGATATCATTTCCTACAGATGCATATGTAAATACACTAAAATCAAAATTCTTATAATCAACAGCCAAATTCCATCCGATAGTGAAATCTGCAAAAGGATCTCCAATTTCAGTTCTATCGCTATCATTAATAATACCATCAGCATTTACATCTACAAATCTAATATCTCCGGGTGCTGCACCATTTTGTGTTGCATGAGAATTGACTTCAGACTGGGTTTGAAATATTCCATCGGTTTTGTAGCCAAAAAAGTATCCAGGACTATAGCCTTCTTCAAATCTAACAATTGGAGTGTATGGAATTCCATATCCAGCTCCCCATATATATTTATCTCCATTATTAATCTCTAAAACTTCGTTATCAGAAGTTGTAAAATTAACATTAGTACTAACATTGAACTCTTTTCCAATAGTTGTATTGTAAGACAATGAAGCATCAATACCTGTACTTTGTGTTTTCCCAATATTTGTTGTTGGGAAACTTGGAGTTCCTAAGTATAATGATAAATTAGGGCTAAAGAGTAAATCATCAACTGTTTTCTTGAAATAATCAACAGTTATTGAAAGTTTATTATCAAAGAGTCTAGTATCAATTCCAAGGTTCATCTGAACTTGATTTTCCCATGAAACATCTTCATTTGGAACTGATCCAAGTGCAGAACCATTGATTATACTACCATCAAAAGTATAACTAGGGAAAGTTGAGATAAGTGCAAATTGAGGGTTAATATTATCATTACCAAGTGAACCATAACTAGCTCTAAATTTTAAGTAATCTAAAGGTGCATCTTGGAAAAAATCTTCCTTTGAAATTACCCAACCTAAAGAAGCAGAAGGGAAAAATCCAAACTTGTTATTTACACCAAAGGATGTAGATCCATCTACCCTGCCTGTAAAGGAGAAGTAGTATTTTTCATTAAAATCATATAATAATCTTGAGAAATAAGAAACATTTCTTCCTACATATTGCCAAGAACTTGAAGTTTGCTGAGATGCATTACCAGTAGCAGCACTGATATCTGCATAGGCCCACGAATTAAACGGAACATCTTCGTTAAATGCACCAATATACTCCCCTTTATTCTCCCCAATTGAAAAACCTAAAACCGTTTGAAAGTTATGATTTTCATTAACAGTAAAATCATAATTGGCATAAGTTTCAAATGTATAGTTAAAATAATTAGTTTTAGATTCTGATATTCTATTGTGGGTAGAAACTATCGTTCCTTCCGTATCCACTGAAACAATTGGGCTTAAGTCTTCATTCGCATTTGTTGCATTGTGACCGGCTCCATAAAAGGCTAAAGGAATAAAGTTTTTATTATAAATATCTACAAAAGTATAACCAAATCTAGAGGTAACTTTAAAATTATTATTTAAATCATGTTGTAATTCAATCTTCCCAGTTAATTTATTAGTATTCCCCTCATTGTATGTGTTATCAATTTGAGCTAGTGGATTAATTATTTCTTGAGTAATTGTTTCACTAATTCCAAAACTTCCATTTTCATAAGGATTAACTGTTGGATCAAAATTTAATGAGTTGGAGAGGACACTATTTATTCCATTTTCAGGAAGGCCTTTGCCTTTAATGTTTGTATAATTTGTATTAACTAACAATTTAGTTTTATTAGTTAAATCAGTATTGATATTTGTTGTAAAGTTAGTTCTATTAAAGTAAGATTTATCAGAAGGACCAACAACACCATCTTGACCTAAATAACCGGCTGATACATAAAAAGATGTTTTATCACTACCTCCAGATGCCGTAATAGAATGGTTAACAATAGCAGCATCATTAATTACCTCTTCTTGCCAGTTCGTACCTTTTCCTAATCCTGAAAGATCTGGGTAAATTAAGCCTTCTCCAGCTGCCATACTTGCTTCATTTAAAATAGCCCCATATTCACTTGCGTTTAGAACATCAATAGTTTTAATAACAGATTGATTTCCAACTGATGTACTAAAGTTAAAAGAAGTGTCAGAATTTCTTTCCCCTGACTTGGTAGTCACAACGATTACACCACTACCTCCTTTAACTCCATATATAGATGCTAAAGCAGCATCCTTTAAAACATTTACAGATTTAATATCACTTGGGTTCAGTGAATTTAAATCGTCAATTGATTGTGAAACACCATCGATAACAACTAAGGGAGAGTTACCAGCGTAAGATGTAATACCTCTAATTAAAACAGTTGGTTTAGAGCCTGGTGATCCACTAGAAATAATATTTATACCGGAAGCTTGCCCTTGCAAAGCATCTTCAACTCTTACAGGCTTAATTGCCTCAATAGCACTAGAGCTAACAGTAGAAACTGCACCAGAGATATCACTCAATTTTTGAGATCCATAGCCAATTACTACAACCTCATCTAGTTCGCTTAGATCATCTTGAAGTACAACCGAGATATTGGTTTGTAGTCCAACAACAACAGATGTTGTTTGGTAACCAAGATAACTAAAAACTAAATTAGAATCTGAACTAACATTTGATAAAGAAAAATTTCCATCAAAATCAGTTACAGCTCCGTTGTTAGAGTTTTCAACACTAACATTAACTCCACCTAGTGGAATAGAATTAGCGTCTTTTACATTTCCAGAAATGTTCTGGCTCTGAATAGTAGAAAACATAGTTCCTAAAAACAGACATAAATTTAAAAATGTTACTTTCATGAATTTTTATTTAAATATTTGATCTTATCTAAAATACCAAGCACAAAAAAAATGTGATAATTATGGATATCTCAAAATAGAGTACGCTAAACTAATACATATGCAATTGTTTAAATAATCTAGATTGAATTTTTAAATAAAATACATTGAAATTAGCAGATTTCTAATTAATCAATATTAAAAAAACAGTATTACTAAGAATTCTTTAATTGTAACACGAAAACGTTATAGTGAGTTAAATATGCCTCAAATTTGCTATTATTTGAGCAATAATTTACATTTGAAATAAAAAAGCATCCCGATTTCTAAAAAGAAAAAGGAAAGCTTTCCACTGGTTTTAAAAAACCTCTAATAAGTATTACACTTATTAGCAACACAACATTTTAATTGCGGTCTGGACGGGACTCGAACCCGCGACCCCCTGCGTGACAGGCAGGTATTCTAACCAACTGAACTACCAGACCGTTGCTTTAAGCGGAGCAAATATACACTCCATTTTCTATACCACAAATATTTTTATAAAAATTATTAATTAATTATATAATAAATATATTCATAAGAGTAATCAATACTTATTTAAGAAGGTTATCTAACGCAGTAGCATAAGTGTCTTTAGGAGCTACACCAACATGTCTATCTACTAATTCACCATTATTAAAGACCAATACTGTAGGAATGTTTCTAACCCCGTATTTGGCAGCAAATTCTTGATTTGAATCAATATCTACTTTTCCAACGATGGCTTTATTTTCATATTCACTACTAATTTCATCAATTATAGGTCCAACCATTCTGCACGGCCCACACCAAGCAGCCCAGAAGTCAACCATTACTGGTTTATCACTTTTTAATACCGTTTCCTCAAAACTACTGTCTGTAATTTCCAATGCCATAACTTTTTTATTTTTAAATATTATAAATCAAAACTAATTAAAAAATTACTAATTATTACTTAAACTTTTTAAATAATTGAAATGAGCTTTTTTCTTGCCTGTGGCAAATCTACCCTTACGTTTGGATAATGAGTAAAAATCGTTTTTTAACTCCATCAACAATCCCTTTACGGTTGGATTTAAATCTTTTTCAGTCATTAACAGATTTATTCTATCAACAAAGTGAAGTTGCAGTCTTTGCTCAAATAAATCCTCACTAAATGGCTTAGTAGCTATTGTTTTAAATAAGCTATTTAGTAATTGTTCAACAGTTAATGCTTTACCCTTTAAAGATTCTTGAGCAGATAACATTCTGTTTAATTTACTTACACTCAAAAATCTATTTAAAGCACCTATTTGTAAATCTTGGAATGAATTTAAAACTCCTTCTTCTTTAATTTTAGAAACAAGCTCCTTTTTCATAAGCCAATCTTGAGTTTTCCAAAGGTTATGTTCTAAAAATAGTAGAGCTTCTTTTTGCTTAGAAACATCAGTGTTTAGATAAGTTGTAACTCCTAATTGATTTGAATTATGAGTTGTATTATAAATTCCACCAATAATATTATGAACATGATAAATATATCTTCTGTAAACAGAAATTAATTCTCCATATATTTCATTTAAATCATCGTAATTGTCGTTTGGCCCTAAGGTCCAATTCTCTAAGTTATTAGATACAATTTTCAAATTTTTAATTCCATACATACTAGCCTTTACAGGATCATCACCAATATTTTCGGTTTGGGAATTGGGATCATTACCATAGCCACCAAACATGTAAATAGGATCTAATGATTTCGAATCTACAATCTTTCTTAAGATTTCTCTTTCGTTATCTGGTGTTTGCCCAAAATATCTATATCCCCATTCAATAGAATAATCATCATAAGGCCCAAGCTGTCTTACAAATCTGATGTTTGTATCACCAGGCTGAGCTACATAATTATATCTCGCATAATCCATTATTGAAGTTGCAATTCCAAATTTTTGAGTAAAATTTCCAGATCTTAATGAATCAACTGGGTATGCACTACTAGCTTTCATGTTGTGTGGAAGACCTAGAGCGTGCCCTATTTCATGAGAAATAACACGGCGCATCATTTCACCAATTTCTTCTTCGGGGGTGTCTAAAGTTCTGGCTTTAGGATTCGCAGCACCAGTTTCAATTAGATACCTATTTCTATAAGATCTTAAATGGTTGTGATACCATATAATGTCACTTTCTAATATTTCTCCAGTTCTAGGATCTGAAACACTAGGACCAACAGCGTTCCTAGTAGTAGAAGCAACATATCTAACAGTTGAATATCGAATATCTTCCGCACTAAAGTCAGGATCTTCTTTTTTTGTAGGTGGGTCTTTAGCAACAATAGCATTTTTAAAACCTGCTTTTTCAAAAGCAGTATTCCAGTCTTCAATACCCATTTTAAAATATTTTCTCCACTTAATTGGAGTTGCAGGATCTAAATAATAGACTATTTGTTTTAAAGGCTCTACTAAAATACCTTTTTTGTATGCATCTATATCCGAGGGTTCTAACCTCCATCTTCTAATAATGCTAAATTTATCAGATTTTAAAGCTTCAGAGCTATAATTAATTTTTTCAGTATTGAACCACCCTACACGTTCATCTTCATATCTTATTGGCATCAAATCATCTGGAAGAGCAATAATTGAATGATTAATTTGAAAGGAAAATGACTTAGTTTGATTTTTTCGCGGTGCTTTATTTGCACTAAATGTAAGTGTGTGTAATATTTCTATATTTTCAGGAAAACTATTAGCGGAATCTATAAAACTTCTTTTTTTATCAACTCCTCCAATTTTATAATTTTCTTTATCATAAGACCTAATAATATTAAATCCAGGTGAGTCTGACATAAAATAACTTGTAACATTAATTAAATATCTGTCTTCATCTGAATTTTTTATTTCAAATGCAGCCAAGATAGGCTTGAAGTTATTTTCAGACACACTTATAGAAATTGGGTCATTACTATTTGCAACATTGGAATAACTAACTTCTTTTAATAAGATCTTTTGCCCATGTTTTACAAATTCTACAACATGCTCAGCTGTCTTAGAGCCTGCATTTAAATATCCCGAATAATCAGAAGGAATTTGAGCTAATCTTGTAACAACTAAAAGTTCTTTCTTTAGTAAACTTTTATCTATTTCAAAATATAATTCATTTTTTTTATTTTGATAAGTAGTAATCAAACCTTTATCTACTTTCATGTTATAAGTTATGGAGTCAATAGATTTAAGCTGCTCATCTAAATTAACTTTTTGTGCATATACATTAATGGAAACAATAAAAAACAATACAATACTAAATATTAATCTCATCATTTTTTTTTAATTTAATTTAAAATAAATCTTTTCTTTATCAAGTTCGTCTAATAATTCTTGAGAAATATTGACTTTTTTATTTTCGCTAATCATATCAATTTTCACTTTTTCAACGTCGTCATAAACGACAAAATTAAGCCTATGACTTCCTTTGAACTTGTCAATTATTTGGTTTAGCTTAAGTAATTTACTATTGTCAATTTCATTAATTTTTAATTGAATGGATAGTTTTTTTGCAAACGAATCTAAAACATCATGTAATAATTTAAAGCTACTAAATTGTATCCTTGGATCTCCTTTCTTTCCTGTATCTCTGTTTTGCCACCCTTCCTTTATAAAGGCTTTTATAAATAAGAAATTATTAATAATTAAAAAATGTTTAAACTTCAAATAATCTTCGCCAAAGATCCTAAATTCATAAGAATCTAAGTAATCCTCAATAATAAATGATGCCCATCCCTTTCCTTGCCTACTTATTCTATGCTCTACTTCGGTAAGAATTCCTCCAAATGCTAATTCTTTATTTATAAAGTTTTCCATGCTTTTGAATGCAGTAACATTAGAATTACAAAATGTATTCATTTCAATTTTAAAATCATCTAGCGGATGGCCTGAAATATATATTCCAACTACTTCTTTTTCCCTAGCTAATTTTTCTAAAGGGTCCCATTCATTGCAATTAGGTATCGATGGTTCGGAAAATTGCACTTCACTAGAATTTTCAAATAAACTAACTTGAGAAGAATTGATGTTTTCTTGATATTTTGAAGCGTGACGCATTGTTTTCTCTAAAAATGTTATACCATCCCCGTCATCATTAAAATACTGTGCTCTATGAACATTATTAAAACAGTCGAAAGCTCCAGAAGATGCTAAATTATCAAAGGCTTTTTTGTTCGCAGCTCTAAGGTCAATTCTTTTAGCTAAATCGAATATTGAATTATAATTCCCATCTTCTTTTCTGTTGGCAACAATAGTTGCTACAGCATTTGCACCAACTCCTTTTACAGCGCCCATACCAAACCTAATTTGATTATTTTGATTAACTGAAAATTTATAATACGATTCGTTTACATCTGGACCTAAAACGTTTAATTTCATTCTTTTACATTCTTCCATAAAGAATGTAACAGACTTAATGTCATTCATATTGTTCGAGAGAACTGCTGCCATATATTCGGCAGGATAATTAGATTTTAAATACGCAGTCTGGTAAGCAATCCATGCATAACAAGTTGAATGAGATTTATTAAATGCATAACTTGCAAAAGCCTCCCAATCCTTCCATATTTTTTCTAGTTTATTAACATTTAGTCCTTTTGCAGAAGCCTGACTTAGGAATTTAGGCTTCATTTTATCAAGAACAGATTTTTGTTTTTTACCCATTGCCTTTCTTAACACATCAGCTTCTCCTTTAGAGAAATCTGCTAATTTTTGGGACAATAACATTACTTGCTCTTGATAAACTGTAATGCCATAAGTTTCTTTTAAATACTCTTCCATTTCTGGCAAATCGTAATCAATTTTTTCATCCCCATGCTTTCTATTAATAAAGCTAGGTATATACTCCATAGGCCCAGGTCGATAAAGGGCATTCATGGCTATTAAATCATCAAAAACAGTAGGCTTTAAATCTTTTAAATGCTTCTGCATACCAGTTGATTCATATTGAAAAACACCAACTGTTTCTCCTTTTTGAAATAATTCAAATGTTTTTGTGTCGTCCAGTGGAAAATTATCTGGATCTAGAGTAATTCCGTGCTTTGCTTTTACAATTTTAACTGTACTTTTTATTAAAGAGAGTGTTTTTAATCCTAAAAAATCCATTTTCAATAAACCAGCTTGCTCAACTACAGAATTATCAAATTGAGTCACGTATAGATCGGAATCTTTAGCTGTTGCAACCGGTACAAAGTTTGTGATATCATCTGGTGTAATTATCACCCCGCATGCATGTGTTCCAACGTTTCTTACTGAGCCTTCTAAAATCCTTGCCTGAGTTATTGTTTCTGCTTCTAAATCATTTCCATCTGAAATGTTTAAAAGTTGATTTACTTTATCTAAATCTTCAGGTCTAAATTCGCTCCTAAGTTTATTCGGTTCAGTCTCAAATATTGTCTTTAGTTTTGACATATTTGGAACTAATTTAGCTAATCGATCAGCATCATTTAATGGCAAGTCTAGTACTCGAGCAGTATCTCTGATTGATGATTTTGCTGCCATTGTCCCATAGGTAATAATTTGTGCAACTTGTGTATCTCCATATTTGTTGATTACATAATCCATAACTTTACCTCTACCTTCATCATCAAAATCAATATCAATATCTGGCATACTAACTCTGTCGGGATTTAAAAACCTTTCAAAAAGCAAATCATATTTAATTGGATCTATATTTGTTATCCATAAACAATAAGCCACAACAGAACCTGCAGCCGAACCCCTTCCTGGTCCAACAGAGACATCCATTTTTCTTGCTTCCCTGATGAAATCTTCAACAATTAAAAAGTATCCTGGATAACCAGTTTTTTCAATAGTCTTTAATTCAAAATCAATACGTTCTGTAAGCTTGTCTGTAAGTTCTGAATATCTTTTTTTAGCTCCTTCTAAAGTCAGATGTCTCAAATAATTGTTTTCACCTCTTTTTCCAAAATCCTTTAAATCATCATTGTCTTCAAATTTAATTGGTATTTCAAATTTTGGAAGTAAAACATCCCTAGATAATGTGTAAGTTTCTATTTTATCTACAACCTCTTGTAAATTAATTATTGATTCTGGACAATCTGTGAAAAGAGATTTCATTTCATCAGAAGATTTATAATAATATTCGTGGTTTGGTAGTCCATACCTAAACCCTCTACCTCTACCAATTGGAGTAGATTGTTTCTCACCATCTTTAACACACAATAAAATATCATGCGCATTAGCATCTTGCTTTTCACAGTAATAATTATTGTTAGTTGCTATTAATTTGATTTCATGATCTTTAGAAAATCTTTTAATAACTTTATTAACAACCCTCTCATCTTCTTGATCGTGATTCATTATTTCTAAATATAAATCACCTCCAAAATTATTTTTCCACCATAACAAAGCATCTTCAGCTTGTTTTTCTCCAATATTAAGTATCTTACTTGGTATTTCTCCATAAAGATTTCCACTTAATACAATAATATCTTCTTTATATTTTATTATTAAATTTTTATCAATTCTAGGGACATAATAAAATCCCTTAGTGTAGGCTATGGAAGATAATTTAGCTAAATTTTGATATCCATTTTTGTTTTTAGCTAATAACACGATCTGGTACCCATAATCTTTAAAAGATTTATTTAGATGATCTTCACAAACAAAAAACTCACAACCCAAAATAGGTTTTATTGGATACTTAATTTTATCATTTTCACTATCAGTAAGTTCAGAATTATCAATTAATATCTGCTTATTATATCTGTTAATTTCATTTATAAATCTAAATGATCCCATCATGTTAGCATGATCAGTTAACGCCACAGCTGGCATTTTGTGTTTGGATGTTGAATCCACTAAATCCTTAATGCCAATTGTAGATTGAAGAACTGAAAATTGAGAATGATTATGTAAGTGAACGAAATTTGAGTTAACTAATTCATCTGAAATTACTATGTTTTGATTAACAAATTCCTTGTCCTCATCAACTACCTTTTGCTTTATTAAACTAGATTTCTTTTTTAAATTAATATGCTTAATGCCTACAGGACTAATTAAAGATGTATTTTGTTTTATAAAATCTTCATAATATCCATCTGTCTGTTCTAATTCACTTAAAGAATAATTCTTAATTCTTATTAGCTCTAAAAAGCATCTAGTAGTGGCTTCAACATCAGCAGTTGCATTATGTGCCTCAGAAAAAGGTTTTAAAAAAAGGAAAGAGTGTAGTTCAGTTAACGTTGGGAACTTGTATTTACCACCTCTACCACCTGGAATCTTACACAATGATGCAGTTTTTTCATAACAAGTATCCAGTATCTTAGCAACATCTAAATTGTTTTCAAGTTTTGATCTATAAAATTCAGAACCCATTATATTTAAATCAAACTTAACATTGTGACCAATGACAAATTTTGATTTTTTAACAGCCTCGTTAAATTGGTTTAAAACATCTAATAAATCATGACCATCTTTTTCGGCCAGTTCTGTAGAGATTCCATGTATTTTTTCAGAATCATATGGAATATTATAGCCATCCGGTTTAATTAAAAAATCTTTATTTTCAACACAGTTACCAAGACTATCGTGAACTTGCCACGCTAATTGAACACAGCGGGGCCAATTATTGACATCTGAAACAGGGGCATTCCATTTTTTAGGTAATCCTGTGGTTTCTGTATCAAATATTAAATACATTGATTAATCCGTTGTTTGCGTTAATGGAAGTCTATAAAAAATACCTTGAGAAATATTAACAGTTGATTCCCCAGATGAATTGTAAGCATTAAAAGTAAATGTTCCGCTAATTTTAGAATCGGAAGTTATTTCATTAATTGATATCTCTCCGTCACTAAAATATGCTATACTTGCTATTCCATCATTTAGAGTTGAGTATTGAATTGTGTCTTGGTATGTAGCTTCACCAATTATGTTTTCTCGAAGATCATAAACTCCAATATTAATGGATGGAAATCTTAAACTAATAGCTGAATTAAAATCATTACCTGTAATTATTCCTTCCCCTAAAGCATTTGTGGTTACATTAAAATTTGTTGCCTCCCAATTATTTGAGTCATTTATGGTTGCCTGAAATGCTGGAATTCTATACTCAATTTGTGATGTACAACTTGAAATTAGCAAAGAAACGAACAATATATAGATGATTTTTTTCATGAAATTTAATTATTTATATAAAAGTAAAACAAAAAAACAAAAGAATTAATTAGAATTAGAAAATATTATTATATTTGCGCTCTCATTAATAACGGAGGTCGAGAACCCCACAAATTAATTATTATGCCAGTAAAAATTAGATTACAAAGACACGGTAAAAAAGGGAAACCTTATTATTGGATAGTTGCAGCTGATACCAGATCAAAACGAGATGGTAAATATTTAGAAAAATTAGGAAGCTATAATCCTAATATTAATCCCCCAATAATAGAATTAGATATTGATGGGTCTGTAAAATGGCTTCAAAATGGTGCTCAACCTACTCACACTGCAAGAAACATTCTATCTTACAAGGGCGTAATGCTCAAACACCATTTATTAGGTGGTGTGGCTAAAGGTGCTTTAACTTTAGAAGAAGCTGAAACTAAACTTGCAGCATGGTTAGAGGAAAAAACATCTAAAATAGATTCTAAAATTAGTTCTCTTGAAAAAGAAGAAGCTAAAAAGAAAGCAAAAGAATTAGAGGCTGAAAAAATAGTCAATAAGGCTAGAACTGAGGCTCAAGTAGTCGCTGCTGAAGAAGCTGTTGCTGAAGAAGCTGCTGCTGAAGAAGCTGCTGCTGAAGAAGCTGTTGTTGAAGAAGCTGTTGTTGAAGAAGCTGTTGCTGAAGAGGCTCCTGCTGAAGAAGCTGTTGCTGAAGAGGCTCCTGCTGAAGAGGCTCCTGCTGAAGAAGCTGTTGCTGAAGAGGCTCCTGCTGAAGAAGCTGTTGCTGAAGAGGCTCCTGCTGAAGAAGCTGTTGCTGAAGAGGCTCCTGCTGAAGAAGCTCCTGCTGAAGAAGCTGTTGCCGAAGAGGCTCCTGCTGAAGAAGCTCCTGCTGAAGAAGCTGTTGCTGAAGAGGCTCCTGCTGAAGAAGCTCCTGCTGAAGAAGCTGTTGCTGAAGAGGCTCCTGCTAAAGAGGCTCCTGCTGAAGAAGCTGTTGCCGAAGAGGCTCCTGCTGAAGAAGCTCCTGCTGAAGAGGCTCCTGCTGCTGAAGACAAATAAAGATTAAAAAAACATTTAATACATTTATAACCTGTTAATTTAAAATTAACAGGTTTTTTTATATGAAAGATTATTATTACTTAGGAAAAATAACTAAAAAATACAGTTTTAAAGGAGAGGTATTATTAAAAATTGATACTGACGAACCAACTTATTATAAAAAAATTAAATCTTTATTTATTTATAATAAAAACAAATTGACTTTACATAAAATTGAAGTTGCTCGATTTCACAAGGATAGTGTTTTAAGATTAAAGTTTGAAGGAATTAATTCTGAAGAAGAAGCAAACTCAATAATTAATTGTGATATTTATTTACCATTGAACAACTTACCTGTTTTGACAGGTAATAAATTTTATTATCATGATGTATTAAATTATTTAATCATTGATGAAAACTTTGGTGAAATAGGAAAAATTACAAGTATTAAAGAAAATATTTCTCAAGATCTTTTTGTTATAGATTATAATAAAAATGAAGTTTTAATTCCAATTCATGATGAATTTATAATTAAAGTTGACAGAAATAAAAAACAAATAATTGTAAAAACTCCGGAGGGACTTATAGATTTATATATAAATTCATAAAAAAAGTTAACTTAACTCTATTAATAATTTCATATGAATATAAATTTCAATATTGACTCTGACATAAGTAAAGCAGAAACATTGCCTGCAAGTTTTTATAAAGAACCTGAGTTGTTTGAAATAATTAAAAAGAAAATATTTCTAAGAACTTGGCATTGGATCGGGGATGAAAATCTAATATTAGAAAAAAAATCACTTTACCCTTTTACATTGTTAAAGGGATACTTAGATGAACCATTACTACTATCAAGGACTTCAGACAATAATATTAAATGTTTGTCAAATGTATGTACTCATAGAGGAAACTTGTTAGTTCTAAAACCTTGTAATTCTACTAAGATAAGATGTATGTACCATGGAAGGCGTTTTAAAAATGATGGCAAATTTGAATTTATGCCTGATTTTGAAAAAACTAAGAATTTTCCAAGAAACTGCGATAACCTACATAGTTTTTTAGTAAAAAGTTGGAACAAGTTACTTTTTGTTGGTTTTGACCCTATCATTGATATAGAGGAAGTTATTGACATTATGGACAAGAGAATTGGATTTTTGCCATTTAATAAGGCAATATTTGACCCTTCAATTTCTCAGGATTTTAAAATAAATGCGCACTGGGCTTTATACTGTGACAATTATCTAGAAGGTTTTCATGTTCCATTTGTGCATAAAGACTTAAATGAAGTTTTAGATTATAATAGCTATGAAACTGAGATTTATGATCATTGTAATTTACAAATTGGATATAGCAACAATAAAAATGATTGCTTTATTTTTCCGAAAAACCACGTTGATTATGGAAAAAATATAGCTGCGTACTATTTTTGGATTTTTCCCAACATGATGTTTAATTTTTATCCTTGGGGTCTTTCAATTAATATCGTTAAGCCAATTAATTTAAAATTAACTGAAGTTGAATTTAGGTCCTATGTTTTTGATAAAACAAAACTAAATAAAGGAGCTAGTGGTGATTTAGGAAAAGTTGAAAAAGAGGATGAGTTTGTTGTTCAAAACGTACAAAAAGGAATAAATTCAGCTTTTTATAAATCTGGAAGGTATTCAGCAACTAAAGAAAAAGGGGTTCACCATTTTCACCACTTAATGTCCAAGTTGTTAAAGTCTTAATTTATTGTTAATACTATTAAAAAAAATTATTACTAATACCAAAAATCAACAAGCTTTGTTTATTTTTGTTTAACCAAAAATCAATTTTATGAAACCAGATTTATTTGAAGCGCCTGATTATTATAATTTAGATGAACTACTTACTGAAGAACATTTGTTAGTTCGTGACGCCGCTAGAGAATGGGTTAAAAGAGATGTTAGTCCAATTATTGAAGAATATGCACAAAAAGCAGAGTTTCCTACACAAATCGTAAACGGTTTAGCTAATATTGGAGCTTTTGGCCCATATATTCCAGAGGAATATGGTGGAGCAGGACTAGATTATATTTCTTATGGATTGATAATGCAGGAGATAGAAAGAGGAGACTCGGGAGTTCGATCGACAGCTTCGGTTCAATCATCACTTGTTATGTTTCCAATATGGAAATATGGAAACGAAGAACAAAAGATGAAGTATTTACCAAAACTAGCTTCGGGTGAATGGATGGGCTGCTTCGGCTTAACTGAACCTGATCATGGCTCTAATCCATCAGGAATGGTGACTAACTTTAAAGATAAGGGAGACCACTACCTACTTAATGGTGCTAAAATGTGGATTTCGAACTCTCCAATTGCTCAGATAGCTATTGTTTGGGCTAAAAATGAAGAGGGAAGAATTCATGGACTAATTGTTGAAAAAGGAATGGATGGTTTTTCTGCTCCTGAAACGCATAACAAATGGTCATTAAGAGCAAGCTCTACAGGTGAATTGATTTTCGATAATGTTAAAGTTCCTAAAAAAAATATTTTGCCTAATAGATCAGGGCTTGGAGCTCCTTTGAGTTGTTTAGACTCTGCGAGGTATGGAATTGCTTGGGGTGCAATTGGAGCAGCTATGGATTGTTATGATACTGCTTTAAGGTATTCTAAGGAGAGAATCCAATTTGGTAAACCTATAGGTGGATTTCAATTACAACAGAAAAAATTATCAGAGATGATTACTGAGATAACCAAAGCACAACTATTGGCGTGGAGATTAGGTGACTTAAAAAATAAAGGTAAAGCTACTACTGCTCAAATTTCGATGGCTAAGAGAAATAATGTAGAAATGGCAATTAAAATTGCTAGAGAAGCTAGACAAATTCTTGGTGGAATGGGTATTTCTGGTGAATATTCAATCATGAGGCATATGATGAATTTAGAAAGTGTAATTACCTACGAGGGTACACATGATATTCATTTACTGATTACAGGATTAGATATTACAGGTTTAAATGCATTTAAATAAAACATATGACAGTTGAAAAAATCAACAATTCTATTCTAAATTATAGACAAGAATTACTAAATCATAATTTATATTCAAACATTAAAACAATTGATGACTTAAGAAATTTTGTCCAAATTCATGTTTTTGCAGTATGGGATTTTATGTCACTATTAAAGTCTCTTCAAAAAAACTTAACCTGTACATCAACTCCTTGGCTACCTAATAATAATTCCCAGACAGCATATTTAATTAATGAAATTGTCCTTGCTGAAGAAACCGATATTAACCAAATTGGTGAAAGAAAAAGTCATTACGAGCTATATTTAGAAGCAATCGAAAGTTTTGGTGCAAATACTACTGATATTGATTTATTTTTGAATAACTTAAAGAATGAAGATATTTTTAAAACTATTAAATCTTCAACTATTCCAAATGAGGTCAAAGATTTTTTAGAATTTACCTTTAATGTAATTGAAGAAGGAAAGCCTCACAAAGTTGCTGCAGCTTTCACATTTGGTAGAGAAAACCTTATTCCAAGTATGTTTACTGCAATATTAAAAAACTTTCAAAATAACTTTCCAGAGCAAGATATTTCAAAATTGATATACTACTTTGAAAGACATATTGAATTAGATGAAGATGAACACGGACCTATGGCTCTAGAAATGGTGCAAGAATTAGCAGAAAATGATCCGATAAAATGGAAAGAAATTGAAGAAGTATCAATTGAAGCCCTAAAAAAAAGAATTGGGTTATGGAATTCAATTGAAAATATTATTGTTCGTAAAAAGGTTTTAGTTTAAATGAAAAAAATAATTATATATATTATTATTTTAAGTGTATATAGTTGTGATATTTTTCAAGATGCAGAAGATATGGGTATTTTTCCGCCAATTAATTACAAAATACTCTCCTTAGGAGATAGTTATACTATCGGTCAAAGTGTTTGTGATGAATGTAACTTTCCAGTACAATTAAAAGATTCACTTCAAACCTTTTTGTACAATGACACGATAAATGTTGAAATAATTGCAGTTACAGGTTGGACAACAACAGCATTAATTAATAGTGTAAATCCAGTACTTGAAAATGACAGTCCAGATAATATTTTTAAAGATAATGACTTAGTGACCTTGTTAATTGGTGTTAATAATCAATTTCAAAATAGACCTTTTGAACTGTATGAAACTGAATTTCCTGAGTTAGTAAATAAAGCTATAAGTCTAACAAAATCTCAAAGCAGTAACGATCTAATAGTAATATCAATACCGGATTACGCATATACACCATTTGGACAGTCAGGACCAAACCCTTCTAATACAAGCCAAGAAATAGACATGTATAATAATTTTGCAGAAAATTTTTGTTTAGAAAATAATATCAATTTTATTAATATCACCGACATTACTAGACTTGGATTAATTAACTCAAATCTTGTTGCTAGTGATAATTTACATCCATCAGAATTAGCTTATAAAAAATTTGTTGAGAGAATATTTCCAGTTGCTGTTGAGAAACTATTGGATTAGTGTTCTGGTGCAATTCTAATGATCAAGTCTGTTAAGTCTTTTGTAATAGGTATTTGACATGAAAGTCTACTAGAATTTTTTAAATAAAATGCCTCAGAGAGCATAGCTTCTTCCTCATCGGATTTATCATTTAATTGATGTGAAGACTCTATATAACATTGGCATGAGGCGCACATCGCCATACCTCCACAAATGCCAATAGATGCATCATCTGCTAATTCATAAGTCTTAATTAACTCCATAATATTCATAGCCATATCTAAAGGGGCTAAAACATTATGTTTTTTCCCTAACCTATCAATTATGGTAATATTAATATCTGTCACTATGAAATAGTTTTAACAACAGGTTTTTCAGCCTTTTTGTGTGATCCGTCAAAACCCTGTACTCCAGACACCGTAGTATATTTTAAAAGGAACTTTTTATTTGGATTTAAGATCTTAAAAGCTGACTGACACATTAAAGCAGCTTCATGAAAACCGCATAGTATCAATTTTAGTTTTCCAGGGTAAGTGTTAACATCACCTATCGCATAAATTCCTGGAATGTTAGTTTGATAATCTAAAGAATTATTTACTTTAATTGCATTTTTCTCGATTTCTAATCCCCAATTAGCTATGGGGCCTAATTTTGGAGAAAGACCAAAAAGGGGTATAAAAAAATCAGTTTTTATCTCTGTTGTAGATTTGTCAGAATTCTTGATAAAAATAGACTCTAAATTTTTCTTACCATTTAATCCAACGACTTCTGCTGGTGTAATAATATTAATTTTGTTCAAATTTTTAAGTTGTTGAACTTTATCTACAGAATCAAGAGCACCTCGGAATTCATTTCGTCTGTGGATTAAGGTAACTTCAGAAGCAATTTCACATAAAACAATAGCCCAGTCAAGTGCTGAATCTCCACCTCCAGCAATTACGACTTTTTTATTTTTAAACAAATTAGGTTCCTTTATAAAATACTCAAGGCCAAAACCTTCATATTTTTCTATGTTATCAATTAATGGCTTTCTTGGCTCAAAACTACCCAAACCACCAGCAATAACAACAATTGGAGCAGAGTGTTTTGTTCCTTTATCTGTTATAACAATAAATGAGTTATCTTCTTGTTTATCGATAGTCATAGCCCTTTCTCCTAAGGTAAACCCGGGTTGAAATTGGGAACATTGCTCCATCAACTTATCTATTAAGCCATCAGCTAAGATTTCAGGGTAAGCCGGTATGTCATATATAGGTTTTTTAGGATATATTTCAGAACATTGACCACCAGGTTTTGGTAAAATATCAATTAAATGACATTTCATTTTCAGTAAACCTGCTTCAAATACAGCAAATAGACCAACAGGTCCAGCTCCAATAATTAAAATATCAGACTTTATCATTTATGACTCAATATTAATAACATTTTGAATTTCTGGAGCGTGTTTTTTTATAGTCATCTCAACTCCTGATTTTAGAGTCATTTGGTTAATAGTACAAGTAGAACAAGCTCCTTCTAATTTAACTTTAACAGTGTTTTTTTGAATTTCGATTAATGAAATATCTCCACCATCTTTTTGGAGAAATGGTCTAATTTCATCTAATGCATTTTCAATTTTTTCTTTAATATTTTTTTCAGACATAATAATTTATTTATTAGTTAACTGCTGAACAACCGGCCATGGTTGTAATTTTAATTGCTTCGGAATCTGGAAGGTCTTTATTTCTTTTAATAACTTCAGAAATCACATTTTGTGTAATTTTTTTTAACTCATTGCTAATAATTGTATCTTCTTGCATCGCTACAGGTCTACCAAAATCTCCAGCTTCCCTTACACTTTGAACAAGAGGAATACACCCTAAAAATGGTACTTGTAAATCAACAGCTAAGTTTTTCGCACCATCTTTACCAAATAAATAATATTTATTTTTTGGTAATTCTTCAGGTGTAAAATAAGACATGTTCTCTATAATCCCTAAAACAGGAATATTAATTAGATCTTGCTTAAACATTGCAACTCCTTTTTTAGCGTCTGCCAAAGCAACATTTTGTGGGGTACTGACAATTACAGATCCTGTAATTGGTAATGCCTGTAGTATACTTAAATGAATATCTCCTGTACCTGGCGGTAAATCAATTAATAAAAAATCTAATTCACCCCAGTTAGCATCAAAAATCATTTGATTTAGAGCCTTTGATGCCATAGGACCTCTCCAAATAACAGCTTGGTCAGGCTTTGTAAAAAAACCAATAGAGAGAATTTTAACCCCATAATTTTCTACAGGTTCCATTTTGCTTTTTCCTTTAATCACAATCGATTTGGGTCTTTCCTCTGCAACATCAAACATAATTGGAATAGAAGGACCATAAATGTCTGCATCAAGAAGTCCAACTTTAAATCCCATTTTTGCAAGTGAAACAGATAGGTTTGAAGCAACCGTAGATTTTCCTACTCCACCTTTTCCAGATGCAATTGCAATAATATTTTTTATACCAGAGATTTTTTTAGCTGTAATTTGTGTGCTTTGCTTTTGCGCTACAACATTTTTAAAATTAATTTTTACTTTGAATGCAGAAAGAGATTCTGAGCTAAAGAATTTATTAATCGTTAACTCAGCCTTTTTCTTAGCCTGAAGAGTAGGGTTGGAAATGTTTACATCTAAAATAACTTCATCAGAAAAATTTACAATATTAATAAAGGTACAGTTATCAATATTTGACTCAGTTAATTCTTTGAGTATTTGTATTTTATTTATTTTCAAAATCTCTAATTATTTATGCAAATATAGTGCGAAAACTTGATTTTAATAAATGTATTAGATTTATAGTTCATTACAAGGGTCCCAGTATAATGAATCAAATCTATTAACCTGATTGTCAACTATTTCAATTCCTTCACTTTCTAAAAGATCTTTCATTAAATTAGACCCAAAAAAATGATGCTTTCCTGTTAATAGGCCTACTTTATTTACAACCCGATGAGCAGGAACACCATCTATATTATGAGATGCATTCATCGCATACCCAACAGC
The DNA here is from genome assembly GCA_964275995.1 of uncultured Flavobacteriaceae bacterium. Classification (GTDB taxonomy): domain Bacteria; phylum Bacteroidota; class Bacteroidia; order Flavobacteriales; family Flavobacteriaceae; genus SGZJ01. The sequence goes on along the minus strand of CAXYEG010000003.1, from coordinate 6,057 downwards.
TCTTGAACCCCTAGCGGAGCCTAAATATTTTGCTATAGATCCATAATTGGTTACTCTACCGTATGGAATTTGTTTTACAACCTTGTAAACTCTGTCAAAAAAATTGTCTGTATTTGTAGCCAAAAAACTAAATTTTAAATTTTATAAATGTGATAGCCTTATCATTGTTTAGAAATAAGTTTTCATAATGTGTTTTAATTTCTGTAGCTTCTTTTGGACTACCCGATCTTTTGTATATATCGTGATTAGAATATAATATTTCAGCACTTTTCTTTGCATTTAAAAGACCTAAAGTATAACCATGTAAAAACTCACTATCAGTTTTGAGGTTAATAAATCCGTCTTTATTTAAAATTCTCTTGTATTTATCTAAGAACTCTAAATTAGTTAAACGGTGTTTTGTCCTTTTAAATGTGATTTGTGGATCAGGAAATGTTATCCATATCTCAGAGATTTCATTTTTTTCAAACAAACATTCAACAAGTTCAATTTGAGCTCTAATAAATTTAACATTATCAATATTATTCTCGATAGCTGTTTTGGCTCCTCTCCAGAATCTAGCTCCCTTAATATCTATGCCTATAAAGTTGATATCAGGGTTTTGTCTTGCAAGTTCAACTGAGTACTCTCCTTTACCACATCCTAATTCTAGTGTAATCGGATTAGAATTATTGAAAACATTTTTTGCCCAACTACCTTTAAATTTAAAATTTCCTGTAAGCAATTCTTCTCGACTAGGTTGAAATACATTATCAAAGTTTTCGTTTTCTTTAAATCTTTTCAGTTTATTTTTACTACCCAAATCTTAATTTTTTATAAAGAAATAAATTAATTTAAATCTTTCATTAAAGTGAAAGAAAATTCACTGCCAATTCCAAACTTTGATTCAACATAAATATTCTCATTATGAGCATCAATTATGTGCTTAACTATAGACAGACCTAAACCAGATCCGCCTTGTTTTCTAGATCCACTCTGATCTACTCTGTAAAATCTTTCAAAAAGCCTTGGAAGATGCTCTTTTTTAATACCTTCTCCGTTATCAGTAATTCTAACGATAAACTTATCAGAAGTAATAGATTCTAAACTAACCTCTGTTGTTCCTTTGTTGGTTCCGTATTTAATTGAATTAATAATTAAATTAGTAATGACCTGTTGAATTTTATCTTTATCTGCAAAAACAACAATTGGTTCTAAATAAAGTTTGTTAAAAATTAACTTTATATCTTTTTTTTGAGCTTGAATTTCTAACTGATCGTAAGTATTTTTAATAAGTTCAATTATATCAAATGAATCTTGTTCTAAATTTAAAGTTCCCGATTCTAACTTTGTGATCATATCTAAATCTTTAATGATATATATCAATCTTTCAACGCTAATTTTGGCCCTATTTAAAAACTTATCTCTAACTGAACTATCATCTATAGCTCCATCAATAAGATTTTCAATATATCCCTGTATAGTAAATATTGGAGTTTTTAATTCGTGTGCTACGTTTCCAATGAACTCTTTTCTAAACTCTTCTCTGACCTTTAGAGATTCTATTTCTAATTTATTCTCTCTACTAAATTCACTAATATTTTTTAATAACGATTTCATATCTGTATTAACATCAGGTTTAGATAAAGAAATCGTATCAATTAAATTTAAGTCTTTATATAAATTTTTAATTTTTGAATAAATAAATGCTTCTATTCTTGACTGAATTATTAAAAAGGAAATAGCAAACACTAAAGCTGTTAAGAAAATAAGTTCAAAATAAAAATGAAATAAGTATGACTCTATCCAAAGAATAGTTCCAACAATAAATGAAATAACAAAGGAAATTGCAAATGAGGTCTTAAATGCAAATGAATACGAATTTTTAAATTTAAAGGACATTAGCTTACAAACTTATACCCAACACCTTTAATAGTTTTAAACGAAGAATTTCCAATTTTTTCTCTTAGTTTTCTGATGTGCACGTCAATAGTTCTATCTCCAACTATAACATCGCTACCCCAAACAATATCTAAAATCTTTCCTCTTGTAAAAACTGTGTTAGGACTTGATGTTAACAAATATAGTAATTCAAATTCCTTTCTAGGTAAGGAGATTGCAATACCTTTAAGTTTAACAGTATATTTTGATCGATCAATAATTAAATCGTTTATTTGGATTATAGTTTGAACTTGTTCAGAATTTTTTCTACGTAAAAGAGATTTAACTTTAGATAATAAAACTTTTGGTTTTATAGGCTTAGTTATATAGTCATCAGCTCCAGCCTCAAATCCGGCGATTTTAGAAAAATCCTCACCTCTAGCGGATAAAAAAGTAATAACTACATCTTTTAAATTATTAGATTTTCTAATTTCTTCACAGGCATCTATTCCATTCATGTGAGGCATCATTAGGTCCATAATGATTAAATCCGGAATTATTTTTTTGGCAATTTTAATAGCCTCCAAACCATTGTTTGCTTTATAAACCTTATGGCCCGCAGATTCAAGTGAGTAGGATATAATTTCTAATATATCTGGCTCATCATCAACAAGTAGTATTTTATAAGCCATAGTCAAAGTCGTGTATTTTTAACAAATATATAAAGTAAATGTTATTAAAAATTTAAATAATCAATTGATAACATTATAATAACATTAAATAAATGTTCAATTTTAACACGATATATTTTATTTTAAATACTTTTGAATATATGATAAATGTTAAGGACATTTTTGAAATAAAAACTGATGATGAATTTGAATTAATAGCAAATAAAATATTCAAATTTCAATTTAATAATAATAGTATTTATAGATCATTTTGTGATTTAATAAATAAAAATCCGTCTGACGTTACAAATTCAAAACAAATACCTTTCTTACCCATTAAGTTTTTTAAATCTCATGAAGTTTTAAGTTCTAACAAATCTATTCAAAAAACATTTATTAGTAGCGGCACAACAAATACTAATTTTAGTAAACACCATATAACTGATCTAAAAATCTATGAATCTAGTTTTGAAAATTCATTTAAATATTTTTTTGGTGACATTAAAAAATATACAATTTTAGCTTTATTACCGTCATATTTAGAAAATGAGAATTCATCATTAATTTATATGATAAATAAATTAATATTAAAGACCAATAATAAAAATAGTGGTTTTTATCTCAACAATTACAATGAGTTAAGAGACAAGTTAATAACCCTAAAAGATCAAAAAGTTTTATTGTTTGGTGTCACTTTTGCATTATTAAATTTAGTTGAAAAGTTTACGTTTCAATTACCTAATCTTACTGTAATAGAGACTGGTGGAATGAAAGGAAAGAGAAAAGAAATAATTCGAGAAGAATTACATTTAATAATAAAACAAGGATTTGGTACTGATCTAATTTGCAGTGAGTATGGAATGACTGAGCTACTATCTCAAGCGTATTCACAAAAAAATGGAATTTTTCATTGTCCACCATGGATGAAAATACACATTAGAGAACCACAAGATCCTTTATCTTTCAAAAATAATGGAGTATCCGGTGGGGTTAACATAATTGATTTGGCAAATATTAATTCTTGTTCTTTTATAGCTACAGAAGACCTGGGTAAAAATAAGAGTGAAAACGAATTTGAGATACTAGGTAGATTTGATAATACAGATATTCGTGGATGTAACTTAATGGTTTAAGATTATATGAATTTTATTATAAAAGTATTTCTTTTACCTTTATTAATTATTACATATTTGTCATTAATCAAATCTTTGGTTTGAATTAAATAATCTTCTTTGACTTTATATTTATTAATTGAAATTGAATTTTCTTTTAGTGCTCTTCTTGCTTCTGAATTTGAATTTAAAAAATCTGTTTTTGAAGATAAAGCAGATATCATATCAACTCCGTTTATTAATTCAGCTTTATTAATTTCTACTAATGGCACACCTTCAAATACCTCTAAAAAAGTGCTTTCATCGATAAGTTCAATATCTTGCTTAAATGTCTTACTATACAATATAGATGATGCTTGTTCAGCTTGTTTAAATGAATTTAGAGAATGAACAATAATTGTTATTTCTTTTGCTAAAACTTTTTGAAGTGATCTTTTATGTGGCTCTAATTTATGAGTATTAACAATGTCAGCAATTTCTTTTTCATTTAAGAAAGTAAATATTTTTATATATTTTTCTGCATCTAAATCACTAGTATTTAACCAATACTGGTAAAATTTAAATACTGAAGTTTTATTAGAGTCTAACCAAATATTTCCACCTTCAGTTTTACCAAATTTTGTACCATCAGATTTAGTGATTAATGGGCAGGTTAATGCATACCCTTTCCCTGAGTCAACTCTTCTTATTAGTTCTGTACCTGTTGTAATATTTCCCCACTGATCACTACCACCCATTTGTATTGTACATTTATAATTTTGATATAAATGTAAAAAATCATATCCTTGAACAAGTTGATAAGTAAACTCAGTAAAACTCATTCCAGCTGAAGATTCTGAAGAAATTCTATTTTTTACAGAATCTTTTGACATCATGTAGTTAACCGAAATATGCTTTCCTATATCACGAATAAATTCTAGTAATGTGAATTTACTCATCCAGTCAAAATTGTTAAGAATTAATGCACTATTTTTTTCTTTAGAATCAAAATTCAAAAAATGAGATAGCTGTTGTTTTATTGCTGTTTGATTTTTAGATAATGTTTTTTCATCCAATAAATTTCTCTCTGAAGATTTCCCAGATGGGTCGCCAATCATACCTGTTGCACCACCTATCAAAACGATAGGCTTATGGCCAGAGCGTTGAAAATGGGCTAATAACATAATAGGGACTAAGCTTCCAATATGTAGAGAGTCAGAAGTTGGATCAAACCCAGTGTAAGAAACTCTACACGAATCAACTAAATGATCAATAATTCCAGGCATTTCATCGTGAACCATCCCTCTCCATCTAATTTCTTCAATAAAATTTTTCATCTATTATTCAGTCTTTAAAACAAAATATAAAAATAAGCAATACTAATTTGAATTAATTAATTTTATTTTGGTAATACTATCAATTTTAATAGTATCAATTAATATTTTATTTATTTTACTTTCTTTAATTAATTTTTTACTCAGTTCTCCAGATATTTGTTTTAATATATCAATGCTGTCGCTTATTATATTTTTATTTTTTTCAAGTTTAATTTTTACTTTATCATAAATTATTTGATACGTTTTTAAATCATAAGAGTAGTATTCATTACTTCTAGCAAATAATATACTGTCTATAGAGTGTTTGTTAAAAAGGTATTGCTCAGGAATTATTCCATTATTTTCTAAAATACTTTTATTAACTCCTTTAGCAACATTGATTAAAGTCATATCATAGATAATATCAACCATTTTTTCTTGAGAAATTAAATTATCAGGTGGGATGGGTTTTTGAGTTAGGCTATTATTACATCCTAGAACAAAACTCAAAATAATTATAACGTTTAATTTATTCATCTTTCAAATGTCAGTCTTTTTCCTCTAGTTTCGTTAACAAAAGAAGTGTTTTTATATATCAACTTTCCATTTATAATTGTGTGTGAAATTCTAGATTTAAATGATTTTCCCTCAAAAGGAGACCAACCACATTTGTATAAAATATTCTCTTTATTAACCGTCCATGGATTATTTAAATTAAAAATAACTAAATCGGCAAAGTAACCCTTTCGGATATATCCTCTTTTTTCGATTTGAAAAAGAATAGCTGGGTTATGGCACATCTTTTCAACAATTTTTTCAAGAGTTATTTTATTATTATGATAAGCTTCTAACATTGCTGGGAGTGCGTGTTGAACAAGTGGTCCACCAGATGGACAGTTCAAATATTTAGATTTCTTTTCTTCTCTAGTATGGGGAGCATGATCAGTTGCTATTACATCGATTCGGTCATCTAGTAGTGCTTTCCAAAGAGCATCTCTGTCCGTTGAACTTTTAACAGCAGGATTCCACTTTATTTTTGAACCATATTCATCATAATCAGAATCGGAAAACCATAAATGATGTATACAAACTTCAGAGGTTATCTTTTTATCTTTTAAC
>CAXYEG010000002.1:0-32336 GCA_964275995.1 uncultured Flavobacteriaceae bacterium | reverse complement strand
TTGTTGTGTTGTAACTTGTGTTGTTTGTGTTTCTTAAAGAAATAGAATCAATAAAATCAACACTTATACATCCTTTAACCACTAATTCGTTTCTAAGTCTAAACACTATACCACATAAACATTTATAATAATTTTGGGATAGAGGCTCAGATAGTTTTTTAGACACAATAGAATCAAACAAATCGACATCATCTAAACAATATTGATTGCTATTTTTAATGATTAGACTGTTAAAAGACAAACCACTTGTTATGAACTTATAGACTTCAGCAGCTAATAAACTACCCATCTCTAATCTCTTTTCTATTGGAAATGAATTTGGATAGATTTCACAATTAATTTTCTTACCATTAAACAACCTATACCTCTTGTTGTTTAGATAAAATGTAACATAGATTCTTTGTTTAGAATCGAACTTAACTTTTGGATATTTGACCTTCATTTTGACAGACATTTGACAGATTAGTAATCACTCTGTCTTTAAGTGTCTTATTGTCAATATGTTATAGGGTTAGAGCACTTGACTCATAATCAAGTGGTCCCTGGTTCGAGTCCAGGTGGGACCACCAAGCCCTTCACAGACGTGAGGGGTTTTTTCTTCTCTAACCAGTCTCGAAAAGCTACTAAAAGCATCCAGACTTAATTGATAATAAGTATCTCAAAGAACAGATAGTTTAAGTAAAAATAAATTTTGTAAATTGTGGGTATGGATAATTTTAATCAGCATAATGGGAATAGATAGTGGATTGGGAGACTCTAGCACAACTCCTAAACAAGGCAAAAAGATTCTTATAGTCATTGCTGTTGTTCTTGTAGCCTTAATTGGTGGTGGTTTAATTTTTGGATAAAGCTATTAGGAGTTAATCATTCTAATATAAGCCTCATAAACCATCGCAAATGCAGTAATCAAAGCTGATGCTATTAATATAAACTTCTTCCATTTTGGTAACTTTTTCATAAACTATGATTTATTTCTTTTAAAGTAATTGCTTTTGGCTCTTCTGGTTCTTCTTGAGTAATCCTTAAAATTAAATATATTGGCAATGCCATTAAGAAAGATACTTAATAATGATTTTTTTGATTTTTTCATTAGCTAAAAATTTTAGCGATTATATAGATTATGATAAGAAAAACAATATACCACCAGAACTTTTTATACATACGAAATGCGTGTTTTTCAAACCACATAATAACAGTTTAAACTAAATATATGATAATTAAAGAAAACAATCCAAGAACAGCTATAATAAACACTTGTAAATGACCTGTTTTATATAACAACATAGTCGTCTTTAAACGCTTTATAATTCTTATATTTAATTATGAAAGTTTTTAAATCAATTTTAACTGGTTTGTTACCAATTCTAATGACAATCGCAGGAGTCTTTGCTATGGTCTTTGGAGAAAATGATGATTCGCCTGGATTATGGTTAATAGGTATTATTATTATTGTTATGGCTTCATTGTATAACATAAAACGTAATTAAATTAACTAAACCATAGCTATCTTCAGATAGTTTAAGTAAAAAATAAATGTTGTAAATTGGCGGTATGAAAAAACTACTCTTACTCTCTTTTTTATTAATCTTTACTTTTAGCTGTGATGAAGATTCAGAAAACCTTCCTGCTCCTTATTATTCTATTGAAGGTAAATGGTTGTGGTCCTCTTTAACAATAAATGATGGTATGTTCATTTATGAAGATGGGATACGTTACACCTATTACTGGGACGGTGTTACTCCTTCTGAACAACTTCAAGAATTATTTAATTCATATGAGGCGGGAGATGGGAATCACATACCAGAAACTAATACTTATACATATGACAATGATATCCTAACGGTTGATTTAAATTTTGGTAATGAATTAGTTACTCCAATTATATTTGAGTGTGATGGTGGGGAAGCTATTTTTGAAACACCAGAATATAGCTTATTTAGATTAAATTCTGACTGCAACTAAACCATAGGCATATCTTCTTCAGACAGTTTATGTAAAACTAAATTTTGTAAATTGTACTTTAAATAATATCCTGTTAAATGAAAATTGAGAAATTATTAAATCAATTTTATTTAAACAATGGACTTCCTGTAAATGGAGGTATTGCCAAAAACACTTTTAATGTTAAGTTAGGTGTCTTTAATATTCCTGTTCCAAATCCAAAGTTTCGTAAGGATGTTGTACATATTCACGATATTGAACATGTTTTAAATAATTGTGACGCCTCTAATAGAGGTGAGGCTTTTATTGCGGGATGGGAAGTGGGTACAAGATTTTACAAGCATTTTCCAATTAATATCTTTATTTTTTTAGCTTTTGGATATTCCTTGTTAATCCACCCAAAAACAGTAATTGAAGGTTTTAAAAAAGGGCTAAATGATATTGGAATAATTGACTTGGGGTTAAGCAAGACTGAATTAATGCAAATGGAGTTCAATCAATTGGTAAAGATTACCCAAAAGCAAGACCACACCAAATTAGGAATTTATCAATTGAGTGAATTTATATTTTGTACAATTATTAGTCAAATTTTTCTTTTCTTTCCCTTAATAATAATGATTTTAGTTATAATTTATCTTTAACTAAACCGCAGCAATCTTTTTCAGATAGTTTTGGTAAAAACTAAACGTTGTAAACTGGGGAGATGAAAAAACTATTATTTCTTGTTATTTGTTGTTTCTCTAATGTTTGATACAAATATCTAAAAAACAGAGTAAAAAAAAGCCTCAAATTAATGAGGCTTTACTTTTTAAAATAAATAATTTCTAATTAATTAGGCATCACTACCGTGTTAATTACGTGAATCACACCATTACTACCCATTACATCCGTTGCAACGATCTCGCTGTAATTTCCATTTAAATCTTTCAACCAGATTTTTCCATCTTTTTGCATAACATTAATTACTTGACCGTTTAATGCAGTTAAATCAACCGAACCATTACCACTCTCCAGGGCAGATACAACATCAGTTGCAGTTAACTTTCCAGATATTACGTGATATGTTAAGATATTAGCTAATGCTTTTTGATTTTTTGCCTCTAACAGAGAACTTAATGTATTCGAATCAAGTTTTGCAAAAGCATCGTTTGTTGGAGCAAAAACTGTAAATGGTCCATCTCCTTGCAAAGCACCAACCAAATCGGCTGCTTTTAAAGCAGTTACTAATGTTGAAAAATCTTCGTTTTCAACCGCTACATCTACTATTGTTCCTTGTGCAATAACATTTTTAGATATAACTAAAGTCATTGCAATTGTTAAAATAAGTACTAATTTTTTCATAAAATGAGTTTTTAATATTAGGTTAAATTTATTTTGCAAAGAATGAAATTTATATTAGAGTGTTTTATTAATTTTTTGTTAATAATCAAACTTTAACTTATACTTAACATTAACGACTCATTATAATTTTTGTAAAAGTTAAAGCTTTCCAAAAAGAAAATAAATGATCAACGGAAGAACAAACACTGCACATAAAAAAGTTAGGGTTTTTGACAGTACACATACGTGATTTCGTGACACTTCTATAAAAAGGATGCTTGAACATATACACTAGCAGAATTTATGAGAATTATTGTAAATTGCAATTATGAAAGAAAGTGACAATAACCCATTAGGGTTAGAAAACAAACTATATACTCTTGAAGAATTTGGCTCTGCCTTGAGAAATAAATTTGGAGGAGATAATTATATTTCTAATGTTATGTTAGCAGAACTATTTCTTGCGAAATATCCTGTTTATTCTTGTAACATTAAAAAATCAAACAACCATGTTTCTCAAAAAAGCTGTGGTTGTTGTTAAAATTTAAATCACCACACTTACTTCTTTTGGATTTTCTTAGTAACCATTTCCGCCCCATTCCCCTACAAAAAAAATCGGCTTAAAGTTTATTTTATAGGCACTGAAATTACCGTATCACCCCACCCCATCTTTAACGTCATATCGTCATCAAACATCATAGAAAAAGCTTCAATATTTTTATCTGCCTTAGATGTTATGCCAGAAACCCTAACAACATCTTGGTCTTGCTTGTAGTAATATGAGCCCCAAACATTTTGTGCGCTATTAATAATTATGGTCCAATTCTTATCTGAAGAAGGAATTGCAAATAGAGAATAAGTCCCCGCCTTTACTGCTTTTCCTCCAAAAACAACATCTTTATAAAATGTGATTTCTACCGCTTCATTGGCCCCGGTTCTCCACACCTTTTCTGGGGGTGCTAATTTCACCAAATCTCTCCCTTTTAATTGAGGGCGACTATAAATTACTTTTACTATTTTATCTGATATCTTATAGCTACTAGGAAACGCTGCCATATCCATTGGGCTTTTATCTAAGCCTCTAAATTCTTGTGCAGCTAGTTTTGGTGAGCTAATTAATGTAATTATAAAAATAGCTATAGGTAAAATTGAGTTTTTCATATGTTCTTATTTTTTTATCTTAAAAAGTGTTGTTTAATTTAATAAAGATATTAAATTCTAGGCATATCTTCTTCTTTTAGGTTGTTTAAGTAAAAACCCTCTACTTCTTTTTAAAATATTTATAAATCAAGGAAATTATTGCAACAAAAAGTAAAGTTAACATTCCAACAAAAATACCATCGCTAAGCAGACCCTCAAATATTGTGTCAGTGTGCAAGAGTAAATCGTTAGCAGTAGTTATCAAAGTTGGTTTTTAAAATTTAAAGATAATGATTTTCAAAAATAACTAAACAATAAGAACGAATTCTTATAATAGGTTATATTTACTTTTTAAAACCTTAAAGCCTGTCAATTGCAAAATCAAATGACGCACTTGATACGGTTTGAAAAAATTTAAGAATTCTCTATGCTTGAATATTATTTTGATTGTCCACACTGTTGGCAAAATCAGCTAAAAATGGTTGACCCTTCAACAATAAACCAACAATTTATTGAGGATTGCGAGACTTGTTGCAACCCCTTGGAGTTTACAATTAGTGTCAACGACAACTTAATTGAATCTTTCAGGGCTTCATCCATTGAGCAATAAATACCTTTATATTTAACTTGTTATTTCTTACATTAGTGTTCAATAAAATTATATAAGAATGAAAAAAACAATAATTCTAGCTTTACTATTACCGCTTTTTGCTTTTTCCCAGCCTAGTGTCCAAAAAAAAGAAAAAGTAATGAAAAAAGTTTTTTTTGAAAAACAGATAATAGACAACTGGGAGGAGTACAGCAAAGCTTTTGAGTATGCTGACTATGATAAAATAGCCTCATACTTTACCTACCCCTTAACATTTTCTTTACTAGAGAATCCTCAAATAATTGCAAGCAAAAAAGATTTGATTGCGTTTTACAAACAAATGAGAACTAATGTTCAGGACGGATACAAGTATAGCTTGCTTGATAAATCGAGAATAGTATGGTTGTCAAAAGAGGTTTACTTGGTTGATGCAACATACTCGAGATATAACGACGATTATAAAAGAATTTTCCAAGGGAGAGGAGTTTATATGTATAAAAAAACAGACAATAAATGGAAGATGTTTTCAGTCTCTTCTTTACCAATAGAAAAAAAGAAAGCAAAAAAACCTAAACAATAAGATTTTTTTGTTTTTAACTTATTTAAGTTATATCTCCAGAAGGCATAAAATAGGTAAGAATTGAGGCCAATAAAGCCGGTATTGAAAAAATAAAAAAGTTAGCCGATAAGCTTAGCCCTAGAGATATAAACAACCCACCAATTAACGGCGCTAATATGCCGCCAATTCTCCCCATTCCAATAGCCCAACCCACTCCAGTAGTTTTGAACTCAGTAGGGTATAGTCTTGCGGCGACTGCGTATAGCCCAACAAACCCTCCTTGCAAACTAAACCCCAGCAAAAAATAAATTAGCAATAAAACATCTGTTCCTATAAAAACTTTAAACGAAGCCATTAACAAAAAAGTCAATAACAGAAATATTGATATAGTTTTTTTCAGGCCAATCTTTGAAGAGAAGTAACCTTGTAGAACTATTCCAAAAAAGGCGCCAACATTAAAAATACTACCCGCATAAATAGCTAATTCAATTGATAAACCAGCATCAGTCGCGAGTTTGGGTATCCAACTAATTAAGAAATACAAACAACCAAAAGCAAAAAAAAGCGCAGCCCACAACTGAAGAGTTGATATTTTATACTTGTCTGTAAACAGCTGAGAAACACGAGACTTATTAATCACACTAAGATCAACCTTTGGAAGACTCTCTAAGGCTTCAAAGTTCATTTTAACAAAAATCTTATTTACCTTTTCTAATGCCCCATTAGGTTGTTTTTTTAAATAAAACTGCGGAGACTCTGTTAAGAAAAAATATGTTAACGGAATAGTAAGAATAGTTAATAGCCCCGACAAAATAAACATGCTCTCCCACCCATATAAAGGGATAACAGCAGCTGCAATATAGCCTGACAAAACTGCCCCAACAGGATAGCCAGAAATAACAAGACTAACCCAAAAATCTTTTGAATTGTTTAAGACATTTTCTGAAGTTAAAGTTGCTGTAGTTGCAAGCATACAGCCAATCCCAAGCCCACTTAGCAACCTCATAAAGATTAGTTGAAAAATGTTTTCACTAAACGCAGTTAAAAGAACACTTAAGCCCATTATAAATGCACTTATTAATATTAGTTTCTTACGCCCAAACTTGTCTGCAAATGGAGCTAAAAATATAGCACCTATTGCCATTCCTATTAACCCTGCACTAAATACAGCCCCAAGTGTTTTAGGGCCAAGACTCAAATCCTGGGCAATGGCAGGAGCACAATACGACACAACCAGAACATCCATTCCGTCTAAAATGTTCATTAAGAAACAAATTGCGATTGACAAATATTGAACTTTAGTCATTTTAATTTGATCAACATCTTTACTGAAATATTGCAACATAATAATAGATAAAAATTGGTTGAATTAATTAGCTGCAAATATAGAAGAAACAATATATTTCTAAACAAAACACTACCATATATTTTCAATAAAAACACTTTTGTAAGACTCAATAAAGCCGCAAACTATTTGTCGAATTATTAAAACATTTATAAGGTTAATACAAAAAGAAAAGAATTAAGTTAAACTAGCCTTAGGTTAAAACTCTTAAATTTATAAAAATTGATTCTATGAAACCCTTGCTGTATTTTTTTATTTTATTTTTTACACATTCTTTCTCTCAAGAATTTAAAATTGAGCACAAAAGAAATGATGACAAAACAGTTAGTTTTAGATACCAAAAGTCTACCCCAAGGAGTGTTACAGCTATTTTAGAATTTAGTTTTATTAGCAATACTTCAAGTCCAAGTAAAATAATTCAAAAGTTAAACAAAAGAGAAGGAATTTTTTTTACACTCAAGCCATCAAACCCAGACGAAAACATAGTCTTTAATTATACGTATAAATATTTTCAATACACAATAAACCCAAAGTTAGACCAAGATTTTGTCTATATTTTACCGTATAAAAAAGGAGCAAAAATGAATGTCGAAGAACTTGGTTTTTTGGGCTCAAAATATTCTAATAAAAAGCAACCTAAAGGCTGGAAAGCATACTCCTTTAAAAGTGATATAGTTCAAGAAATTTATCCGACAAGAAAAGGTACCGTAATTGAAGTGATAGACAAGTATGAGCCTGATTTAACAAAAACATACTCATTTTATAATAATATGAATTCTATTAAAATTGAACATAGCGATGGGTCTATAGCAAGCTACTCAGGATTTGACAAATCAGACATTTATGTAAAACCTGGAGATGTCGTATATCCGGTAATAAATACACTCGGAAAAACAGCCACTTTTGACAACAGAGGGTTTCACTTAATTAATTTTAGCATTAGCTACCTAAGCACAATAAATGAATTGAAAATATCTAGCCTTAAAAGCAATAAAGAGATAGAAAGCGTTTATATCACTCCACATTTTTTTGAAAATGGAAAAACTATTATCTTAAAAAAAGGTTTTCCATATATGTCAGATTTTGATGAAGAAACCTTGTTTCAAAACTTTTCTAAGCGCCAAACAAAAAGATATAAAAAAGGCAAGCCCATTGACTAGTCAGAAAACGTAAGAAAAACCCTAATTAGCTTTTTATGTAGTAACAATCAAGGAATTTCCTTCAATTAAAGAGCTATAACAATTCAAAGATCCAGAAGACCCAGAACAATCATTTGAGGAATAAGAATTGCCATGATCATTACATCTAAAATTATCTCCATTTAATTCCCACAAGTTCCTTGTTCCGTTATGCGGGCATGAGTTGCTATATGCGTTAACCGTATCATTAGAAACACGCAAAAACAACATTTGCAATCCTAAGGAATATCCATTCATCCAACCTCCAATTGTACTTAAAGAGCTAAAGTTTGAACTAGTTAAGTCAATCGTGTAAACATTTCCGTCTTGCAAAAAACCGAGCCCATCATCACCCCCATTATCAGAGGTTTCAATTTGAGCTTCATCAGTGCTGCATGCGTCTAAAAAAGAAATTCCAAAAAACGCAAAAGCGACAGTTGGGCAAACTTCTTTTAAAAATTTTCTTCTTGATTTCATTTTTGTTAGGGTTTTAAAATACTCTTAAAATATTAAATCCAAAGTAGACATCTCCTTTTAGCCAGTCACCTTCAGCACCTGTTAAAACACCCGCCTCGTCTGAAGCTTGTGTGTTTGAAAATAACAACTGAAAAACATGACCACCTGTCTCCATATCAATACCAAGACTTAGAACATTTTTTTCGCTAGAATTTTTTAATCTATTTAGGTGATAAGAATAGTCTATATTAAAAGAGCTTCTTTTGGATATTTTTAATCTGCTTCCAGTATTTAAGACATAATTGTAATCTGTTTCGGCTTGAGTTGTTAAAAAATTATGTTTTATTAGAGAAGGAGATAGCTGCAGAGAGAACTTGTCGCTAAACCTTCTTGAGACAAGAAGCTGTGAAATATACACATATCTTTCATTATAGTTTAGGTTTGGATATACATTTTCATCTAAAGACGTGTCTAGATTAATGCTATTGTAGCCTACTATTGAAACAGGAAAATTATTTGTTTGTCTTTTGATTCCATATTTTACATGAAGATTATAAGTTTTTTTGAAAGACTCACGACTAAAGCCGACTTGGACTTGGTTGAAGAGTCCGTATAACATTTCTATTTTGGTATTAGCGTAATCTAATCCAAACAACGAACCTATACCACCTTTTATCGCTCCAAACCTGTGCCCAACGTAAAGATATAAATCGCCTTTTCCAGCTAATTTTGTAGACTGGTTGTTAACGACCTTCATTGCTTTAAAAGCAGGCATCTCAAACGTATTTTCATAATCAGATTCTGCGGTGATTTCGTTTAAGAGTGAGTTTTGCCCAAAAGCAAAAATGCTACACAAAAGAGTAATAATAAAACAATTGAATTTATTCATCATCTAACAATATACAGCTAATTAATTTATACTCCTCAAACAAGTCGTCATAGCCTAAGTAAACCCCTTTTACGACAATTAAATCTCCCAGATTAATATTGCTGAAGTTTTGACTTTCCGACTCAAGGTGTTGTACGCTTATTAACCCACCTAACTCTAATTCTTTACCTCTAACGGCGGTAACAGAAGATTTTAAAATAACTACAGAGTTTTCAATAACTTTTGAGCTAACAAAATCAGAAACAGTGCCAGAAAAAATAGCTTTTTTTTCAGAAATAGGCACTTCTTTTTGATATGCAAAATTTATTAAAAATAATGAGCAAGTTACAATACCTCCAATTATTAATAAAGTCCATTTATAGTTTTTCAATGAGCTCATAATCTACCTTGATTTTAATTTCTTTTGAAATTTTATTCCTCACAACTTTTGGAACTTGGATGTCAAAATCAGTTGTTAGTACACTAAAATCAGCTATTAAAGACAGCCCATTATCGGTTTTTTTTAATCTACTATTTATAGTGATATTTTTTTCTATTCCTCTAATTGTTAAGACCCCAATGATCTTATGATCTTTTTCATAGTCAGTCAATTCATTGAAGGAGAGGTTTTGAATGTTTCCAACAAAATTTGCTTTTGGATACTTAGAGGAATCCATATAATTTTCATTAAAATGTTCTTGCATTAACGCTATCTTAAAATCAAATGCACTAACAAAAAGAAGTATAGCAATGTCCCCGTTGGAGGAGTCTACAATAGCAGTGGAAACATTATTTATCGCTTTAATTTGCTCAAAGGTTTCTTCGCTTCCTGTAAAAGAAGTTTTGCCAGACCTTGTAGCATACTTTTGAGCGCTAAGCAGGTTTGTGATCAATAAAAAACAAAACAAAAACCTAAACTTCATGTACATAAAGATATTAATATTAACCCACTTTATCAGCTAGAAAAAGGATTTATCTAATTATTAATTTAGAAGTATCGACTACGCCGTTAACAGATAATTTAATAAAGTATATCCCAGATTTAATTGAGCTAACATTTAAAATATCTGTATTTATGGATGTTTTTAAAACCACTCTACCACTTACGTCAAATAACTCAACTTTTTTTATTCCACTAATAGCGGTCTTTATTGTTACATAGCCAGAAGAAACAGGATTAGGGAAAATCTTTAACCCTAACATCTCGTTTTCATTAACAGACATTGAAGAGTTTACAGTTATTGTTCCGTACATGGAAGCATGAGGAGTACAAGTGTAGTCAGTAACACCAGGCTCATTAAAAGTCAAAGAATAGGTATATCCCTGCCCATGATAATCGCTATCAAAAGTATGTGTTCCAGATGTGGATATTAGATTATGAGATCCAGAACCCCATGTCCAAACCACGGTGTCTCCAACATCTATAGTGATTTGCTGATTGGTGCTTTGCATATTCCAGTCAAAATTATATTCGGTTTGGGCATTACAAATGATACCAAACAACATAAAAGTTAAAAAAGTAATTTTTTTCATATTGAAATTTTTTTAGTGATTTTCTTCAAAGATAGTTACAAACCACACTTTGATTGACTTAAATTTTTGTTAAAAAACCTTATATAATTGACGTTTTAACTATTAATTAACACGGCAAGGAGGTTGTTTTTTTTAGATTGTCAAAAAATGTTATTGACTATGAAAAAACTTACAGACTTAGAAATAAAAAATAAAATCAGTTCTTTACAAGATTGGGATTTTTATGAGGATGCACTTCACACAGACTTCGAATTTGACAACTTTAAAGACTGCATGTCTGCGATGAATAGAATTGCTTTTGAATGTGAAGCACTAAACCATCACCCAGAGTGGAAAAACACCTACAATAAATTAGACATTAGACTCACAACTCATGATGCAGGTGGAGTTACCGAATTAGACTTTAAGCTAGCAAAAAGTATCAATAAAATAGTTGAAGTTGAAGATTAAAATTAATTTTAAATCCACTTTAATTTCTTGACCTCTAAAGGAGTTTTCACCCCGCCAGTATGCTTTGTAGATTTAGGCTCAAAAAGTAAGTTATAAACAACTTCTCCATTTGTGTGAGGCCTGTGCTCAACTCCTTTAGGTACAATTAAAATCTCCCCCGTTTTTACCTTTACAGTCCTTCCGTCTTTAAAATCCATTAACAAAGTTCCTTTAAAAACCATAAATAATTCGTCTTCATTTTCGTGAGCATGCCACACAAAATCATCTTTAAGTTTACAGATTTTTACATATTGCCCATTTAACTCACCTATGACTTGTGGAGTCCATTGTTTTGTGAACAAAGAAAACTTTTCCATTAAATTAATTGACTCAATTTTTTTCATAAGAACTGGTTTTTACAGAAATTTATAAAACAGACATATTAATAATAGTAAGACAACAAACACCCAAAGATTTAGTGCTTTTTTTCTTTTACTCTTTCTAAACATATTGTTGTTAAAACTTAATTAAATGTTAAGTTATAATTTTTTCTATAAATTATATGTAGTTTCGTTTTTTAACAATTAAAAAACTATAAATGAAGAATATTAATAAACTTTTTTTAATCGTTTTTTCTTTAATTTTGACTGTATCAATGTATGGTCAAAATGGTTTAAACATTTCTGAATCATCCCTAAACTGGGAAGGCAAAAAGGTGACAGGAAGTGGGCATAATGGGTCGTTACAGTTTGGCGATAGTAATGTTTTAATGGAAAACGGTAAAATTATAAGTGGAGTTTTTTCTGTAGATATGACATCACTTACATGCGACGATTTAACAGGAAAAGGCAAGAAGAGCTTAGAAGGCCACTTAAGGTCTGAAGACTTTTTTGCAGTAGATAAATATACTACAGCGAATCTAACTGTAACTTCGGTTGAAAACAATACTGCTTCTGGAGTTTTAACTATAAAAGATATTAGTCATCCCATAAGCTTTTCGCTTATTAAAAGTAATGAAGGCTACACTGCCGACTTAGTTTTTGATAGATCTAAATATGACGTAAAGTATGCTTCTGGCAGTTTTTTCAAGAATCTAGGAGACAAATTAATTTTAAACGAAATTGAATTATCAGCAATACTAAAATTTAATTAACATGAAATCAAACTTAAATAAACCCCAATGTGGATGCGGAAACACAAGTGACTTAAATGGTTATTGTGATGGATCACATTCAAACAAATAAGATAAGCCCTCTAAGGGCTTTTTTTATTCTTCTAATTTAGAAGATAGCACAAACCACCTTTCCTCTTTTGCATTTATTTCAACAATAATTTTTTCCAACTCACCAGACATCAATAGGATTTTTTCTTGAGACAAACCTTCTTGTAAAAACTCTTTTTCAATCTCTTTCTTTTCATAATTAAGAGCCTTTATCTTAGTTTCAATATTTTTCAGCTCTTTTTCTTCATTATAGCTTAGCTTGTTTTTTGCTGGCTCTTTCCAGGTTTTTCCGTCACTAATTTCTTTTTTAGAAACGTGTGGTTTGCTGTCTTCATAAGATCTATAATCTGAATAATTTCCAGGGAAATCTTCAATTTGCCCCTCTCCTTTAAATACTAATAAATGATCAACAACCTTGTCCATAAAATATCGATCATGAGAGACCACAATAACACATCCAGGAAAATCTAGCAAGAAGCTTTCTAAAACATTAAGAGTCACTATGTCTAAATCATTGGTAGGTTCATCTAATATTAGAAAATTAGGGTTTTGGATTAAAACGGTACACAAATAAAGTCTTTTCCGCTCCCCCCCACTTAATTTTTCAACAAAGTCGTACTGCTTTTGTCTGTTAAATAAAAATCGTTCTAAAAGCTGTTGGGCGCTTATCTGTTTTCCTTTTTTTAACGGAATGTAATCTCCAAAATCTCGAACTACATCAATCACCTTTTGGGAGTCTTTGACTTTAATGCCATTTTGTGTGTAGTACCCAAACTTTATAGTTTCTCCAATGATTATCTTCCCTGATTCTGGAGCAGTTTTCCCAGTTAAAATATCTAAAAAAGTACTTTTCCCCGTTCCATTTTTACCAATTATTCCAACCCTTTCTCCTCTTTGAAAAAGGTAACTGTACTTGTTTAAAATAGTTTTGTCTTCATAAAATTTAGAGACTTTATAAAACTCAACAATTTTAGTTCCTAGCCTTTCCATGTTTAGCTCAAGCTGCACTTCATGGTCATTCCTTCTTTGTTGAGCAAGATGCTTAATTTCTTTAAAGTCTTCTATTCTCGATTTAGACTTTGTAGTTCTAGCTTTTGGCTGTTTACGCATCCATGTGAGCTCTTTCTTAAAAAGCTGCTTGACTTTTCCTTGCTCAATAGCTTGCCTTTCAATTCGAGCCTCTCTTTTGTTTAAATAATACGAATAATTCCCTTTATAATTATGCAGTTCACCGTGGTCTAGCTCAATGATTTCATTACAGACTCGCTCTAAAAAATATCGATCATGAGTAACCATAAAAAGAGTAATGTTTTCTTTAGCAAAAAAGGACTCTAACCATTCAATCATTTCTAAATCTAAATGATTTGTGGGCTCATCCAAGATTAGCAAGTCTGGTCTATTAATTAAAGCATTGGCCAAAGACAATCGTTTTTTTTGTCCACCAGACAATTCTCCTACTTTTTGATTTATTTTATCTAGCTTTAACCTAAACAAGATTTGTTTGTACTGTGTTTCAAAATCCCATGCTTGGAAAAGTTCCATTTCTTCAAATGCCTTTTGGTAGTTTTCTGTATCCTCAGAATTTAAAATTGCTTTTTCATAGTTTGCGATGACTTTTAAAATTGGATTGTCACTATTAAAAATTGATTCTTCAATAGTAAGGTTGTCGTCGAACTTTGGGTCTTGAGACAGAAATGATACCGCAATATTTTTTCGATAAGTTATTTCTCCCGAATCACTTGTGTCTTCTCCCGAAATAATTTTTAAAATAGATGTTTTCCCTGTTCCGTTTTTAGCAATAAAAGCGATTTTTTGCCCTTTATGAATACTAAACGAGATACCCTCAAAAAGTGTGACTTCACCATAGGACTTAGAAATATTTTCTACATTTAGATAATTCAAGGCTATATCTTTTGTTGCTTTACAGCAAAAGTAAACAGTCTTGTTAAGATATACTATCTTTAAACCATGAACATTAGATTAATTATTTTATTAATAGTGCTTTTAATTTCTTGCAATGACGATAAACGCATTTTTGAGACCCCAGCTACTGACCCAGATAACGGAGGATTAATTCTTCCACAAGGTTTTGGAGCACTAGTTGTTGCCGATAGCGTAGGACCAGCAAGACACCTGGCCGTCAACAGCAATGGAGACATCTACATTAAACTTAGAATAGACACAGGGGACAAGGGGAATATGGCGCTTAGAGACACTAATGGAGATGGCAAGGCAGACATCTTCAAAAGGTTTGGAGATTACCCGAACGACGGACGATTTGCAACGGAAATGAAAATTCATAACGATTATCTTTACTATAGTTCAGAATTAGTTGTTTACAGACAAAAACTTGACCCAAACAAACTTATTCCAATTGGAAAACCTGAAGTTATTATGGTTGATGAATATCCAATTAGATGGCATAACGCAAAATCTTTAGCCTTCGACAGTAAAGGAGGAATGTATGTAACATTTAGCGCACCTACCAATGCCTGTGAAGACCTGAGGTTAACCGCAGGAGACCCAGATGCAATTGTTAAAGGGGAGTTTCCATGTTCACAATTAAACATTCTAGGTGGAGTGTGGAGGTTTGACGAAAATAAACTAGATCAAAGACAGTCCGACGGGGTTAGATTTGCTACAGGACTTAGAAGTATTGTAGGTATTACTTGGAACAAGAAGGAAGATAATTTATATGCAGTAAATCATGGAAGAGACTACCTTCATAATCATGCTCCAGATTATTATACTAAATGGGAAAATTCTATTTTGCCATCAGAAGAGTTTATGCTCATTAAAAAGAATGATGATTTTGGATGGCCCTATGCTTATTATGATCACTTTAAAAATAAAAGAATGTTAGCTCCAGAGTACGGAGGGGACGGAACTCAAGAAGCAAGAGGCTATGCAGAACCTATTATGGGCCTTCCTGCTCACTGGGCTCCAAATGATTTATTGTTTTATACTGGGGACCAATTTCCAGACAGATATAAAGACGGAGCTTTTATTGCTTTTCATGGGTCGACCAACAGAGGACCTTACCCACAGGCAGGATATATTGTTGCGTTTATTCCATTTGAGAATGGAAAACCGGACGGAAATCTGGAGGTCTTTGCAGATGGTTTTACAGGAACAGATCTTGTTAAACAAATGAAAGATTCTAAGTATAGACCTATGGGGCTAGCTCAAGGGCCAGATGGATCACTATATGTTTCTGAATCAAAAAACGGAAAAATATGGAGAGTTATCTTCAATGGAGACAAGCTAAAGTTTGGTGAAGAGGCACTTAAGAAAATGGAAATTCTTAAACAAAAAAGTTATTTGAGAATTCCAGACAAAGAATTAGATTTGCAACCATTTTAATATATAAAAAACTTATAAATGCATTCAATAGAATTCGACAAATCAATTATTAAAGCAGTTAAATTAATTAATGTAGAAACAATAATTACTCATGAGGAAATAATTGAACAAAAAGCAGATAAACTTATAAAGTATATTGAATCTTTTAACTATGATGATATTATTATATCATCTATTTTATGTTGTAGTAAGTCGTTTGTTATTATTGATGGTCATCATAGGTATTTCGCATTAAAAAAACTCGGATACAAACAAATTCCAGTTACTCTTTTAGATTACGACTCTGATCAAATCAAGACTGATTATGAAGAAAAAATAACTAAAAATCAAATTGTAGAATATGGAGTTGCTGGCAACTTACTTACCCCTAAAAGTACTAGACACGTGTTTTTCTCTTCCTCATCAAAGAATTGGGAGCCAATCATTTTATTATCAAGTTTATTTAAATTAAAAGGAAGTAAAAACCTCTAAAAAAACTACCTAAGACTAATTGAAGCCCCTACAGTTAAAGAGTTATATTCTTGAAAAGTATAATCTGCAAATAATTTTATTCCAGGAAGTTTAAAACTTAATCCGGCACTGCTATTTGTAGATTCTTTTTCCCATTTCACATCCAAAGGGTCTGTTATATTGAAAACAATAACATCTGTACTATTTGTGACATTATAAGACAAATCATAAGAGCCCAAAACACTTAAATTGGAGATTCCTTTTGAGTAACCAATACTGGCGTAAAAAGTTATCAGCTTTAGGTCAACAGAGGAAATAACCTTAGCAGTATAGTTATTCATATCCATTGTTGCTGTTTGGCCAACACCAGGAAGGTTTGAAGTTTTTTGAAAGGCATAATCAATAGAATAATTACTATAAGCGAGAAGTAATGATAAGTCTATAAGAGGAATCTTGTCTGCTGGTCCAAAATGCTGTAATAAATCATGTTTGATTCCCACTCCCATTAATCCAATATCCGTGTTTTTAGTTGAGTTTGTTGGAATATATCGAACAATAAGATCCGTTTTAAAGGGAAGACCTAAGCCAACTTGAATATTTGGGGTTATCAACATGTTTAAAAAAAGATCATTCTCTATACCAGATGGAGCTATGAATGTAGCACTAAATTCGTTCGGAGGAAAGACAGTGGAGTCATCATTTATTGAAACAGACAAGGTTTCGTTTGTGTTCTCGCCAAGAACGGTTGGCAGATAATCTGAAGAGGATATGATGCTGGTTAACCCAGAGGTAGAAAATCTTTTTGCATTGGACGGAATAAAAAATGTGTTTAAAGAAATTGTAATATCAAACCCAAGTTTTTTATGAGTTTTGGCCGAATGAGACCAGCCGCTTCCCATTCCAAAATTTACACTAGTTACCAGAGGTTTTAAGTATTCTTTAAACAACATAGACTGATCCTCTTGAGAGGCAAGAAGTAAATATTCAAGATTTTCAAAATTTTGCGAAAAAGAACTGGTGCTAAAACATAAGTATACAAATAAAATAAGCTTTTTTTTCACTACTAATTAGGTTCAAATAATTCTAGAGGGATATTAGGAAATAATTTTCTAGCATTTTTATAATACAGTTTTTTTAAAATTGAATCTGGTAAATTTAACCCATACATCTTCCAGTGAGCATGTCTTTTTCTGTAGTAATCAAAATATTCATCATTTGTTTCTAAAATTCTAAAATACACATCGAACTCACTTTTTTTGTAAGTGTCTTTTCCAAATAAAACCCTGTCTTGATGTTCAACAAAAAACCTTCTTGCTCTAATAGGCTGCCTTCCAAGTTCAGCAATTACTGCTCCAATCTCTGTGTAAACATTAGATAGCTCGTCAAGTTGAGCACTCATTTTGTCTAAATCATTTCCATACCAACCAAGATGTGCGTTAATAAAAGTTGTATTCGGATTGTTTTTAAACATATTGTATTGTTCCCGCATAACAACATCAAAGGAAGGGTATTCCTCTGAATTTCTAAAACTTTGAGGTTTTTGCCTTGCATGTAGCCATCTTTCGTTATGCTTATCTATAGGGTCAAAAAATGGAGAAGGCTCACCGCTGTGTATAAGCACAGGAATATTTAATTCGCCACAAATTTGCCATATTGGATTTAATCTTTGGTCGTCAACCTTAACTCTGTTGCCGCTATTATCCTTTAAATTTAGACCAAGATTTTTATAAACTTTTAGCCCAATAACACCTTGCTTAACAGCGTCTTTAATTATTTCAACATTATTAGTGCCAAAATCTGCATCATCAATCTTATTGAAATCTACATTAACAAACACACCAAATCTATTAGTAACCCCTTGTTTTTTTATATTTTCAATAGACTCAGTCAACGAAAGATCCATCAGGTCTTGATTTCCTGCAAATGTGGCAAATCCAGAACCGCTTAAATTAATCATGTAGCCCATATTTAAGCTGTCCATTTCAGCTAAAAGATCAGTAAAATCCATTACCGGCATTTTCCACTGATGACTATGTACATCTACAAAGGGAAATTTAGCACTACTTTTGGGGTTTTCTTCAACTACTAGTGAAGATTTTGGACTATATTCCTCAATGTCCATCAGGTTGTTTTTCTTTTGAATTACTCCAATAGAAAAATAAACAACAGCAGTGACTAAAAGTATATAAACCAATAGTTTAATAAAGCTTTTAAAATTTATCCAACCAATCATGCGTAGTTAATTAAAAGGAATTACTATCTCGGTTAAATCCCATCTTAATCTCAGACCTGTAGATGAAGGGCCATCTGGCGGTGAAGGTATAAAGTCAATAGTGAATTGCTCAACAGATTCATTTAATTTTTGGGAATTAAGTGTAAAACTCATTAAATCTTTAGCAGTATCAGGCTCTGTAATCGCGAAAAAAGTATCAGATTCAGAATTTATAAATACCTCCCATTTATTCTCACCAGGAACGGTGTACAATCTGTATTTTCCAGCCATTAATCTTATACCTGAAATAGTTATATCTGAACTAATTGAAAAATTAGTTGCAGCGTTAGCCCCTGTTCTCCAATATTCTCCGAATGGAACTAAAGCACCTTCAGATTTATCGCCAAAAATTAAGCGGTCTTTTTTAAAAGGCCTACTATATTCTACTTCAAAAGTTAGTTCATTATTTTCAAAAGTAACCCTGTCTAGAGGGCTAGTTGGATACATTATTGCATAAGCAAAATATAAAATCACAGCCAGTAAAAGGGCCCCAATAAGCTTTAAAATTGTTTTCATAGTTTTTTTTTCAAATTTAATTAAAATTGTTCATAATTTCAGCAATAGACTTTTTAATAATTACACTCATTTTTACATACCCCTTTTCATTGGGATGAAGCCCGTCATAGGTAAGCGAACTTAACTCTTCCTCCATTTGATTATAATAATCTAGGTATATAAAGTTGTTATTCTTTGATGAACTAATTAGCTGGTGATTTAATTCAATCACTTTTTGATTTGCATTTTTAATTTTTTCATTCCACTTTATTTCTGTTACAGGTAATACAGAACAGATTACAACCTTGATGTTGTTTTTTTGAGCAATTAACCCCATTTTGATTATGTTTTTTGAAATATCATCTATGGAAATATAGCCAGAGTTTTGTGCAATATCATTAATGCCAGCCAATATATAAACAGCTTGTGGGCTTTGTTTAATTACGTCTTCATTAAACCTAGATAACATTTCAATAGTAGTTTGACCGCTAATTCCTTTATTTATAAGAAAAGAATTTTCTTTAAAAAATAGTGGGCTGTATGTCTGCCAGTGCTCTATGATTGAGTCACCTATAAGAACAATTTTTGTAGCATTCATTTTTTCTGAATTATTTTGTGAATAGCCCACGGTATATATTAAAGACAGCAATAAAAACACGTAATAATTTGATTTTGGTTTTTTGTTGTTTTTAGTTGTTTTTAAGCTATTTTTGACCATTTTTAGTTGTTTTTTACTGTTTTTTGCTAAATAACAGCTATTTTTTGTTAAAAAGCTTTGTAACATATTTTCCAAAAACATCAAATTCTAAGTTTACTAATGTCCCAGATGAAAAGCTTTTAAAATTAGTGTTTTCAAAAGTATATGGGATTATTGCAACGCTAAATTCTGATTCCTTTGAGTTAACTACCGTTAGGCTAACGCCATTTACAGTAATAGAGCCTTTTTCAATTGTAATGTTATTGTTTGTTGGGTCATATTTAAATGTAAAGAGCCAGCTTCCATCTTCGTTAATAACCGATTTACAAGTTGCAATTTGATCAACATGACCCTGGACAAAATGCCCGTCTAGCCTATCCCCTACTTTCAAACATCTTTCTAAATTTACCCTATCTCCTGATTTAAGTTTTCCAAGATTTGTTTTATCTAATGTCTCTTTAATTGCCGTGACTGTGTATGCGTTATCGTCTAGGCTAACTACAGTTAAACAAACGCCATTGTGAGAAATACTTTGATCTACTTTTAACTCTTTAGACAAATCACTGGCTATTGTAAAGTCAATATTTGATTTATCGTGTTTTATAGACTTGACAACACCTATATTTTCAATTATTCCTGTAAACATTATTATGTAGGTTTTATTTGATTAAATTTACTGAATATTATTAAACGATTTATTAGAATTCGGATGGAAAATAATAAAAAATTAAAAGTAGGGATATCTATTGGAGATATGAACGGGATAGGGCCTGAAATTATTCTAAAAACTTTTAACGACAAAAGAATTTTTGAATTCTGTAAACCTATTATATACTGCTCTTTAAAGAATTTAAATTTCTTTATGTCTCATTTTGGTTTTGAAATTAAAACTAATGTTATTACATCTCCAGACCAGGCTTCTTCCGATTGTTTAAATATAATGGAGCCTTGGAATTTTTTACAAGAAATTAATTTTGGAAAATGTGATTTAAAAGTTGGAGAATTGGCAGTGAAGTCCTTAAAATCTGCCGCTGCCGATATAAAAACAAGAAAACTAAATGTTTTGGTCACCGCTCCAATCAACAAAGAGGCTATACAATCTGAATCTTTTACTTTTAAGGGACATACTGATTATTTAGATAGTGTTTTTGAAGGAAACAGTCTAATGTTTATGGTCACAAACAATTTAAAAATTGGACTTCTAACTGAGCATGTTCCACTATGCTCTATCAAAGGCTTAATTGACCAAGATTTGATAACAAAAAAAATTGACGGGATTTATCAATCTCTAATAAATGACTTTAGTATTTCTAGACCAAAAATAGCTATGCTGGGGATTAATCCTCATTCTGGAGATAATGGAGTAATTGGAAATGAAGATGATACAATTTTAAAACCTGCGTTAGAATTAGCTAAACAATCGGGTAAATTAATTTATGGTCCATATGCAGCAGATAGTTTTTTTGGCTCAGATAATTATAAAAATTTCGATGCCGTTATAGCTGCTTATCACGATCAAGGTCTAATACCTTTTAAAACCCTATCCTTTGGCTCAGGTGTAAACTATACCTCAGGATTAGATATTGTTAGAACTTCACCAGATCATGGAACTGCTTTTGAAATTGCTGGTAAAGGAGTTGCAGACCAGACTTCATTTAAAAAAGCATTGTTTACTGCAATTGAAATTTTTAATACTAGAACTCAAGAAAATGAACTTTCTAGTAATGCTTTAAAAGTTTTTAGATTACCTAAAAAGAAAAAGAACAGCAAGTTTAAGTCATAAAAAGAAATTTTATATATTTGCACCCTCGAAATAAATTGAAATGAAGCCTAATAAAGATTTCGATATTGAATTTGTTGGATTAAAGCTAGGCCTTCATGATTTTGAGTACAGTATTAAAAACACGTTCTTTCAAGATATTGATTTTATTGACTTTAACCACATTGACGTGTTGGTTAAGGTTAAGCTTGTCAAAAAAACAACCTTACTAGAACTCAATTTTGATTCTAAAGGTCATGTTGAAGTTCATTGTGATATTTCTAACGAAATATTTAATCAAGAGATTAATAATAGCTTTGATTTGGTTGTAAAGTTTGGACAAGAATTTAATAATGACAGTGAAGAAATATTAATTTTGCCTCATAATGAGCATAAAATTAATGTTGAGCAATTGATTTACGAACTTATAGCTCTTTCAATTCCTCAAAAAAAAATTCACCCAGGAGTTATTGATGGTACATTAAAATCAGATATTTTAGACAAGTTAAACGAACTTAGTCCGAAAGAAAATGTTTCAATAAACAAAGGAGAAATTGACCCTCGTTGGGAAAAATTAAAAAAAATAGTAACAGATAAATAAAAAGAATTATGGCTCATCCTAAAAGAAAAATCTCAAAAACAAGAAGAGATAAGAGAAGAACCCATTACAAAGCTACAGAAGCTCAAATTGCAACTTGCCCTACAACAGGGGAGCCTCATTTATATCACAGAGCTCATTGGTTTGAAGGTAAGCTATATTACAGAGGGAATGTGTTAATTGACAACTCTGCTGTAGAAGAAGCATAGTAAATGTAATTTCTAAATTAAAAAGCACTCTTATATAAGAGTGCTTTTTTTTGTCTTAACAAATTATAATTTCATCAATTTTAGCCTTTTTTAGCCTTTTTTAGCTTGTTTTCGCCTGTTTTTTGCCCATTTTAGTTAAATTTTACTCTTTTTAGCTTGTTTTTATGCTTTTTTTATACACATTTGTTTAAGATTTTTATCT
Source organism: uncultured Flavobacteriaceae bacterium (assembly GCA_964275995.1). Taxonomy (GTDB): domain Bacteria; phylum Bacteroidota; class Bacteroidia; order Flavobacteriales; family Flavobacteriaceae; genus SGZJ01. The sequence continues at coordinate 9,711 of CAXYEG010000002.1, read as the reverse complement.
ATGAGCAAATTAAATGCTACTATAACAGCTGTTGGAGGATATGTTCCGGAATATGTTCTTACTAATAAAATTTTAGAAACAATGGTAGAAACTAATGACGAATGGATAGTTTCTAGAACTGGAATTAAAGAAAGAAGAATTTTAAAAGGCAGTGAGTTAGGTTCATCATTTTTGGCAATCAATGCAGCTAAAGATCTATTAGCAAAAAAGAACATAGACCCAACAACAATTGATTTAGTTATAGTTGCTACCGCAACTCCTGATATGCAAGCTGCTTCTACAGCTTCTTACACAGCAACCGAAATTGGAGCAATAAATGCATTTTCATTTGATATGGATGCCGCATGCTCTAGTTTTCTTTTCGGAATGTCAGTTGCTGCTAGATATATTGAATCTGGAGCTTACAAAAAAGTACTACTAATTGGAGCTGATAAAAATTCATCAATGATTGACTACACAGATCGTGCAACATGTATAATTTTTGGAGATGGAGCAGGGGCCGTACTATTTGAACCAAATCATGATGGCTTAGGAATGCAAGATGAAATTCTTAAAACTGATGGCAAAGGAAGAGATTTCCTTAAAGTTAAATCTGGAGGTTCTTGTCGCCCTACAGACAAAGAAGCTATTGAAAAGGGAGATCAGTTTATTAGGCAGGACGGAAAAACTGTTTTTAAAAATGCAGTTTTTAATATGGCAGATGTTTCGGCTAAAATTTTGAAAAGAAATAATCTTAAAAAAGAAGATATACAGTGGTTAGCAGCCCATCAAGCAAATCAACGCATTATTGATGCTACTGCCAATAGACTAGAACTTTCACCAAACCAAGTAATGGTAAATATCGAAAAGTATGGAAATACCACTTCAGCGACTATTCCTTTGCTTTTACATGATTACGAATCCAAACTTAAAAAAGGAGACAAAATTGTTTTTGCTGCTTTTGGCGGAGGGTTTTCTTGGGGCTCAATTTATTTTAAATGGAGTTATAATAATAATTAACTAAACAAAATATATTTTATGGACATTAAAGACATACAAAATTTAATAAAATTCGTTGCTAAGTCAGGGGCAAATGAAGTGAAATTAGAAATGGAGGACGTTAAAATCACCATTAAAACAGGCAAAGGAGATAAGCAAACAATAGTTCAAGCTTTACCAGTACAACAGCAATCAATAGTACAAAGCCCAATAATTGAAAAACCTTTAGAGGTTGCTACAAAAGAGCAAGCACCCGAAGCAGAGGATGAAAGTTCAAAATACATCACTATTAAATCTCCAATTATAGGTACTTTTTATAGAAAACCTTCACCAGACAAATCAAATTTTGTTGAAGTTGGCTCATCTATAGCAGAAGGCGATGTTCTATGTGTAATTGAAGCTATGAAGCTTTTTAATGAAATAGAGTCTGAAGTAACAGGCAAAATTGTTAAAATTTTAATTGACGACGCTTCTCCTGTAGAGTTTGATCAGCCATTATTCTTAGTCGACCCATCTTAGTCAGTTAATCAAGACCAATAAAAAAAATAGTTATGTTCAAAAAAATATTAATTGCGAACAGGGGTGAAATTGCCCTTAGAATAATAAGAACCTGCAAGGAAATGGGAATTAAAACTGTTGCTGTTTATTCAGTTACAGATGCCGAAAGTATACATGTTAAATTTGCAGACGAAGCAGTTTGTATAGGCCCAGCACCAAGTAGTGAGTCTTATCTAAAAATTTCAAATATAATAGCAGCAGCAGAGATCACTAATGCAGATGCCATTCATCCAGGCTACGGCTTTCTTTCTGAAAATGCAAAGTTTTCAAAAATCTGTGAAGAACACGACATTAAATTCATTGGGGCTTCATGTGAAATGATTTCTAAAATGGGAGATAAAGCTACTGCTAAATTAACAATGAAAGCAGCAGGAGTGCCTTGTGTACCAGGAAGCGATGGAATAATTGAGGATTTTTCAGAATGTAAAAAAACTGCAAAAAAAACTGGGTATCCTGTTATGTTAAAAGCAACTGCAGGAGGAGGAGGAAAAGGCATGCGAGCTGTTTGGAACGAATCTGAGTTAAAAGACGCTTGGGATTCAGCAAGACAAGAGTCAAAAGCTGCATTCGGAAACGACGACATGTACATGGAAAAGTTAATCGAAGAGCCAAGGCACATTGAAATTCAAATTGTTGGCGACTCAAAAGGCAAGGCTTGTCATTTATCGGAAAGAGACTGCTCAATTCAAAGAAGACATCAAAAATTAACAGAAGAGGTCCCATCTCCTTTTATGACTGACAAGTTAAGACAAAAGATGGGTGAAGCTGCAGTAAAAGCCTCCGAGTTTATTAAATATGAAGGAGCTGGAACTGTAGAGTTTTTAGTAGATAAAAATAGAAATTTCTACTTTATGGAAATGAATACGAGAATCCAAGTAGAACACCCTATAACAGAGCAGGTAATCAACTTTGATTTAATTAGAGAGCAAATATTAGTTGCAGCTGGCGTTCCAATTAGCGGAAAGAATTATTTCCCTCAGTTACATTCTATAGAGTGTAGAATTAATGCGGAGGACCCATTTAATAATTTCAGACCATCTCCAGGGACAATCACAAACTTGCATTTACCAGGAGGTCATGGAGTCAGACTTGACACTCATGTTTATTCTGGATATTCAATACCACCTAATTATGACTCTATGATAGCAAAACTTATAACTACCGCTCAAACAAGGGAAGAAGCAATAAATAAAATGAAAAGAGCTTTAGATGAGTTTATCATTGAAGGGATTAAAACGACCATCCCTTTTCACAGGCAACTGATGAATAACTCACAATATATTGAAGGTAATTATACCACTAAATTTATGGAAGATTTTGAAATAGAATCTAATTAATAACATAAGGCTTATATGAAATTCTCTTACTGGGAAAACAAAACCTGGCTTTCCAACATTGACTTTGTTATTGTCGGAAGCGGAATAGTTGGATTAAATTGCGCCTTAGAACTTAGATTAAAACATCCAAAATCAAAAATTGTTGTTTTAGAAAAAGGACTTGTTCCTTACGGAGCCAGTACTAGAAATGCTGGATTTGCCTGTTTTGGAAGCCTAACAGAAATTTTAAGTGACCTAGATTCACACAGTAATTTAGAGGTTTATGAATTAATAAAAAAAAGAGTTTCTGGTTTAAAAAGACTAAGAAATCTTTTAGGGGATAAGCAAATTAAATACAAACAGCTAGGTGGAAATGAAATATTTCTTGAAAATGACACAGAAAAGCTACATCAGTCTTTAGCAAAAATGAATGAGATTAACGATCTTATTGAGCCACTATTTAATGACAAGGTGTTTAAATTAAGCAGAAATACATTTAATTTTAAGAACACTTTAGATGAGATAATTTTCAACAAATTTGAAGGACAAATAGATACTGGAGAAATGATGGACTCACTCTTAAACAAAGTCTTCAAGTCTAACATAAAGGTCATTAATAATGTTTCAGTGGAGAATTATGAAGATACAGGTTCGTCAGTGCAAGTGTGCACAGATCAGTTTAGCTTAAGTTGTAATAAATTGTTTATTGCAACAAACGGATTTTCGGAGACAATAATTAAGCAAAAAGTAGTTCCCGCTAGAGCACAAGTGCTTATTACTAAGCCTATTAAAAACTTAAGCGCTATTGGCACATTTCATTTGGAACAAGGGTACTACTATTTTAGAAATATCGATGACAGAATTTTATTAGGAGGAGGTAGAAATTTAGATTTTCAAGCTGAAAACACAAGCGAGTTTGGAATTACAGATTCTATACAATCTAAATTAGAGCAATTACTAACAGACGTTATTTTACCTGAAACCAATTTTGAAATCGACCAAAGATGGAGCGGGATTATGGGAATTGGAAACAAAAAAACCACAATTACAAAACAACTTTCTAACAATGTTTACTGCGGGGTCAGACTAGGAGGAATGGGAGTTGCAATAGGTACTAATATTGGGGCTGAATTAGCAAACCTAATTTAAATTTTCTAAACACTTTTAAAACTTTATAAATCGTTTGGTTGTTGTAGAGTTTTCATTATTTATCATTATTAAGTAAACTCCTTTAGTAAGTGAACTGACATCAACTTCATCCACACTTGAAGCAGCCATTACGAGCTGACCCAGAAGAGAATAAATTTTTATATTATAGTTGCTTGAATCACCTGAAATATAGAGTGTATTTTTTACAGGATTTGGAAATATATTTATTAAGCTGTAAGTCGTATTTTCAATGTTCAGACTGCTACTATTGACCGCATTTGGGCTACCATTTTCATTAATACAACTCCAGCTTTCTGGCAATGAATTGTCTAAGTCTGGAGTAATTAATTCTAATGTATTTCCTGTTTCATATGCACAAGTAGGCCAAGGAGATTCAGATTCATACTTTACTTCATCAACTAGTTTATCATTTGAGGTATATAGTCTAACTTCATCAGATCCACCAAAACCAAAACCAAGCTCACCTATGTAAGGAGTACCTGGAAATGCGGTTGTGAAATCAGCCTCATCTTTAACGATAATTAAATATCCATTTGCCTCAACTTGAGTTCCTTCTGGGATTACAAAAACATGAGAGTCATTGTCATCTTTAATTTTCCAATTCGAAATGTCCTTAGTTGTTGACTCTGGATTGTATAACTCAATCCAGTCATTAGGGTTAAACGATTCAATTGATCGATAATTAATTTCATTAATCACCATCGTTTCAATTCTAAGAGGAACACTCTCTTCATAAAAACATATTTGTTCCGAATCTTGAACAACTATATTATATGTTCCAATAGCAAGTCCAGAGAAGACATTGTTTGTAACAAAGCTTTGCCCACCATCAATACTATACAAATATGGACCTTCGCCGGATGTTGGTGCGATGACTATTGATCCGTCTGTGGAAACTACTGAAGAAGCTGTAGTTACCACTATGTCAACTGAAGTAAATTCACACGCCCCAACATAGACAGTTTGTTCAAATGTACAAAGCCCTGTAGCCCCCATAACAACTACATCATAATCTCCAGGAGCTAAATTGCTGAAAGTATTAGAATCAAAGAATGTTAGTCCATTATCAATACTATATTCAAATGGACTTAAGCCAGAATTTGTGTTAATTGTAATTGTACCATCATTAATAGCAATAGGACTTACACAAGTAGCACAAGCTACAGTAAAATCTATAGGGTTGTATCCACTACTTGCACAGCTTATACTTCCATCTTCTTGAATGATAAGAGTTATATTATCTCCAGAGGACTGGAAACTCAATCCAGAGACATCTCCACCTACACCATAGCCATTGTAAAGTTCGGTACCATCAGAATCAAGAATTATTAATTCATCGTATCCATTTTCTACTTCCCCAGAGTTAATAGTCAGATTCATTGGACTTCCGTCAAGACTAGTAAAAGAATAAGTGTTGTCTAATCCAGTATCATAGCAAAAGCTAGTAGTTATTGGAACAGATGTAGAATTTACTGGAGATACATTAATGTCCGCCGTAATCTCACAACCCGAATCATCAAGACAAAACACTTCCTGTGCGAAGTTGTCAAACTCGCCACTATTGGCAAGAATAATATTATCAGATGAATCTAAGATTAGGAAATCTCCAAAACCATAGCTACAGCAAATCCCATCCCCATAAGAGTCATAAACATATAGCGAGAAGCAAGAACTATAGTCTACACAAATATCTTCAGTAAACACCTCTGTGTCATTATCCAAAGCGCCAGTAGCAATGATTTGATTAGTTTCATCTAATAGCTTCCATGACGTTTCTTCTGGGTAGTCGTCCGCATTTATCACTAGCGTAATAATATCATAATTTGAGTCTAGACTTGTGCTTGTAGTAGCTGAATTATTGCTTAAATCTTCATCTTGCTGGCTGTTAATATCTAATAAGTTAAGAGTAATGTTATTGTTTTGCTGAAGGTTGTCATCAATAGTTATTGTTACTACACCTTCTTGTTCGAATGGGATACTTACTTCTGCATCTATAATATCCACACTTAAATCATTAACAATCACTTCAATTTCAAGCTCAGTTATAGTTTCTTCTCCATGGTTATAAACTATAGCCTCTACTTCAACGACATCGTCACAAACAACTTCTAATTCACCAAGAGAAATCCCTCCATTTAACAGGTGAACCTTTCTTAAAACAACACTTAGAGTATCATTATTTTCGTATTCATCATTAATATGATTAACAATTGAAGTAACTGTATAGTCTCCAATGTTTGAAAAGTCTTGAGGTACTAAAAACTGATAATCAGCTTCGCTAAATGGTTCTATGGTTTGATCTATAATAATAGTTTCCATTGACTCACCATCTACCAATAATTCAATGTTAAAGTCAGTCATATCGTTTAAGCCATTGTTTGAAATTGTTGTTGTTACCAATTCTTCACTTCCAAGACTTGAAGAAGATTGTGGGCTAGCAATTGCGGAAACACCTAAATCATAATCAGATGTAATATCTGCCCAAAACGAAACCCATGGTCTAGCTTGTTTTATGATTAATTGGCCTTCTTCAGTAACTTTATATTCAATATCCATCGCAAAACCCTCTGCTCCGACAACATCATAAAGAATTGCAAACTCATCATGAATTATAGAAAGATATTCCCTCATTTGATCTAGATAAACTATATCCATTACCAGTTCTCCAGGATTAACTAAGTTGGAAAGCCTTAAAACTAGGTAGCCACCTGCTTGATTAGGGTCTTCATATAGCAAAATCTCTTCCGGAACTGAGTTTGCTTCAGGATTTGTAATCAACGATTCACCAACTTGCGTGTTTAAATAAAATGTGTCTTCTGTATCATAAATTGGATCAATACTAATTCCTACGCCATTTGATTGTTCATTTTGAAAGCTAGGATGACATAAAACACCCATTGCTGCCATAAAATGATCAACACGATAAAAATCTCTTTCCTCATAGGCTCTAAAATTCCACATACTAGCATAAACCTGTTTGATAGATTTAGATATATGACCTTCATCAGGATATTGAGTTTTAGAAGTGTATAGTCCTGCACCACTAAACCCAGGTAAATCTTCATTATTAGTACTTGATCTAACCCTAACCGCAGTTCCTTCAGGAAAATCATCATGCATGGCTTGTAAATCATCTAGCATCCACTGCGGCATAGGCGCCGCTTTAATATCTTCTCTGAAAAGGTTTAAACGTTCAACTCTAAAGTTTATGTCATTAACGAAAACAGGATTTTCCATGATTACTAGCGCCTCTTCATAAAAATTGTTGAATTGCATAAACTCATCGTAGTAGTAAAATGGTATACCAAAACCATCAGGTATTGTTCCTTCTGGAAACCCAAAATCTCTCATGGTTGCAACGTTAGAGCACTTTGCACCAAATGCAGTTGACATCTCAAATTCAATATCGTCTAATGGAACTATATCAGTAATACTTAAATCACGAATTGGAATCTGAGGCTCTGTGGGCCTAAGGTCTTCATACCACTCATTAACCTCAGCTAAAGTAGCCTCTCTTATTTCAAACTGTTCGCTTTCAACTTTATAATAAATGTAGTTCCCAAAAGACTTGATATGGCATTATTTGATAAGGGATCTGCTATATATGCATTTGGCACATTATCTTGAATAGCCCTTAAGTTAACATGTGATAGTGGGGTTTGCATAACCGAGGTAATTATTCCCCCAACTCTTGGGAGTGAATTTGGTAATGCATCGTAAAGAACAATATCTCTACTGCCTGGTGTTTCATTAAGATCTTGCATATGTCTAAAGAATCCATATCCTTCTGCTTCGTGAAAAGGAACATAATTAACTTCTGCAAAAACATCAGTTTCTAAAACTACATCTATTCTAGAATCTACAAAATCTTCAGCGTAATTATTAAGATGACTATTTTCAGAAGATTGCCCGATAAAATGATTCATGTTATTTTGTAGAAAAGGCATACTAGCCGCTAATAATTCATAGGTTCTTTGAGTGGCTTCAAAATTATAAGCATCTCCAAAAGAAAAATTGAATGAGTAGGTGCCTATAATTCCACTTGGAAGAATATCATTTGGATTAAAAACTATCTCACCAGAGCTATCATCGCCATTAACAGTTGCGTCAATTCCATTCCAAAAGCTTGCGTGTATGGTATATGTATTACTATTTATAAAATAGATCTTTGGTTCTGAGGTGTCTCTATCAAGTATCCCAAACTTGACATACAATTGATCATCTAGAAAAGGAGCCCAGCCAACATTATTCACTGTTGCCAAACTCATAAATGTTTCGGCATCTGGGATTGAAGTAGCTCCATCAATAAAATCAATTGGACTAGCAAAGTTTAGAGGCCCGTCAGTAGGCATATTATTAAACTCAGTAATATCATCTATACCATCACCATCATAATCATCGGGATCTCCCATGTCATGTTCTGTTATAGTATAGCTTTCTAGTGGATAAGCCCCTGCTGGTTCTGAAATTACCATCGTACCTTCAACACCAATTGTAATTGATGTTGCCCAGTTAAAAGTAGGGCTGTGCTGAGCATGAAGCACATAATATTTGCCAGATTCTGCTTGAATTGATAGCTGTACTTGGCCCAAGTTATTTACAGAGTAATTGTCAATTTCTACATTTTGAGCAGAAGAAAAAAAATGAAAACATATTAAACTAAGAATAGATAATAAAAATCTTTTAGTCATTATAAAGTCTTTGTTTAAGTTATTATTCAGTCTTAAATATACAAATGTTTTATTTGTGATCTAATCAATACAGTCTGAAACTGTATTTAATAAATGAAGTCGTCCTTGCTTATTATACATCACTACTTGATATATGCGGTTATAAATATTTAAATCAAAAGCGCCAATTTCTTTACCGATCAATAGCCCGGCTAAAACCCCTGTTGTGTTGCTATGCCCAATGACCAGTGCATTTTGCTCTCTATCTATTAATAATTTTGAAAAGCTTTTGAGTTCTAGTGCGCTATATTCTGTGACCTCTATATCTTTAGAGATAGCAGTTGGTAAAGCTGTATTTTTAGTTCTATTATATTGAGTACTATATATAGCTTCAAGAGGTACATCTTTTAAAAACACACTTAAATTCTCTGACCTTTGTTTGCCACACTTAGTAAGTGAAGGGTCTGCTGAATTATTGGATGATAGATCTTTTTCAGAGTGTCTTACTAAATATATTGTAAATATTTTGACCTCTTCCTGCGAATGAATTTTATATTGAAATCCAAAAATTATTAAAATTATTAAAATATATTTTTTCTTCATATAGAGAGTTTAACAGTGGCTGTCTAGTTTTTTAAAAGATTTGTAGCTATTAGGTACTCAGCGATTTGTATAGCATTCAAAGCAGCCCCTTTTCTTAGATTATCGCATACAACCCACATGTTTAAAGAATTACCTCTAGATTCATCTCTTCGAACTCTCCCTACAAAAACTTCGTCCTTTCCAATGCAAGATAGGGGCATTGGATAAAGGTTGTTTTTTGTATCATCCACTAGAGTAATTCCCTTACTAGTCGATAATAAATTTTTTAATCCTGACAAATCATACTCATCATTAAACTCAATATTGACAGATTCACTATGCCCCGTTATCACAGGGATTCTAACAGCAGTAGCGGTAATTGATATTGATTTGTCGTTTAATATTTTCCTTGTTTCATTAACAAGCTTTATCTCTTC
>CAXYEG010000001.1:0-25052 GCA_964275995.1 uncultured Flavobacteriaceae bacterium | reverse complement strand
TGCAGCTATAATACCCTTACCTAATGATGAAGATACTCCTCCTGTAACAAATATATATTTAGTAGATGACATGTATGCGTTATAAACGCAAACAAATTTAGGGATTTAGATTGAATTTAAGTCAATTATAGACAAATTATTACTCAACTACTTTTAATTCTAAATTTTCGTACTTAATTATATATGTAGATATATTTCTATAACCTAAACTGTTCAGATTTTTCAAATATTTAAATTTGTTTTCGATATGCTCTGTCTCCGAAAAATTTGAACCTTTCAAATTTATTTTATCAGAACTTAACCTCAATAAAAGATCCAACATTATATCATAACCACGGATAACATATTTATTAGGAATAAAGTTATAGATATTGTTAAAATTATTAATAAAATCAGAATACAAATTAAAATCTAGTGGTTTATTTATAGAAGGATAATGAAAATTTAAATTTGATAGGTTATAATTTGAAATATTATTTCCTGAAAATGCTTTATTAGAAGAAGTAGTATACAAAGAAATTTGAACAGAATCATTTACAAAAGAATTTAATATACTTGTAACATTTGAAACAAATCCTTGGTCTTTAGTTTCTAAGAAAACAATATTTTTTCTATCGACAAAAGTCGAATCTAAATCATCTAAAACCAAAGATTTAGTATCAACTCCTGAATCATTAATAGTTGAATAAAATTGAGTTGCATTATTAAATCTCTCTTTAAGTTTATTACTTGTAATTAAATTGTCGGAATCAGAAATAATATATTTTTTATGTAAAGTAGTGTCTGACTCGACAAATGAGACTATCCTTTCAAATAAAATATCATCTTCTGTAATTGTATTTATAACATTATTTGCGTACCTAACTTTACTTAAAGGGGAAACAAGCTGGACAGAATCATTTTCTAATAATTTAGATGTGTAATCGAATGCTTTAGTAGTAATAGGCCCAATTATTAAATCATAATTTTTAAGATTATTATTATTTACAATTTCATAAATATCAGATTCAGAAGAATTATTAGTATCAAATACATTCATCTGTACAGGAATACCAAAACTAGCAATAGAGTCAATTGCAATAGAACTTCCTATATAAAAATCTAATGACAGGTTTAAAAGCTTATCATTAGTTAGTTGACTTTTTGCTATTTGCAAAGAATCAAAATCTATATTATTAAGACCAAAGGGCAACAAAAGAGCAATTTTTTTCTTGCTAAAATCTGTTAAATTTATTGCTTGATCCTTAACTAGATTTTCATTTTCGTCTATAATTTTAGGTAGTTTTATGATCATACCTACTTGTAAATCACTAGTAATCAGAATAGGGTTTAGAGATTTAATAATTTTTTCTTCAATTCCTAACTTAATTTTTAATCTATAAAAACCTTCTTTCGGCAAAACCTTGTAATAGGCATAATTTTCATCAATAATATTTACATTTTTTAAATCAATATTAGGAACAAGGATTTTTTCAGATACCTTTAAGAAATCTCCAATTTCAGGGTTGATTAATTCCAATTGATCAATAGTGATTCCATACTTATAAGCAATCCTCCATTTACCTTCTTTTGCCTTAACCTCATAATATTTAACCTTATTTAATATTTTGCCAACTTCTGTAGAAACTGTAAAGAGAGGAATTTTAATAGATAATCCTTTTTCAAGTTTATCAGAACTTAAATCATTATACCTTTTAAGTAATTTTACATCTACATCATAAAGTTCAGAAATCTTCTTTAAGGTTTGTTTTCTTTTTACTTTATGTGAAATAAAATCAATGTCATCATAAATTAAATCAAAACTTTTTGGAATTATTACTTCATCCCCAATTTTGAGATTTTTCACTAAAATATTTGGGTTTAAAACAGAGAAATCAAAAATTGAAATAGATTTATCTAAACAAAAAGAATCAATCGATTGATTAGTTTGGATAAGTTCTTTTTGAAATGTTTGTGAAAAAATATTTGCACAAAAAAGTAATAAAAGAAAAAAAAGTTTGATTTTATTATACATTTATTCCCATTCAATTGTAGCTGGAGGTTTAGAACTTATGTCATAAACTACCCGATTTACACCTTTAACTCTATTAATAATTTTATTTGAAATTTGTTGAAGAAACTTATAAGGAAGATCAACCCAGTCAGCAGTCATTCCATCTGTGCTTTCTACTGCCCTAAGAGCAACACATTTCTCGTATGTTCTTTCATCCCCCATAACTCCTACACTATTGACAGGAAGTAACATTGCTCCAGCTTGCCATACTTTATCATATAAATCCCATTCTTTTAGGCCTTCAATAAAGATTTGATCAACTTGCTGTAAAATATGAACTTTTTCCCTTGTAATATCTCCAAGTATTCTAATCCCTAGCCCAGGTCCAGGAAAAGGGTGTCTACCAAGCAGCTTAGCATCAATACCTAAAGAAGCACCTACCCTTCTAACTTCATCCTTAAATAACAATTTTAGAGGTTCAACAACACTTAACTTCATGAAATCTGGTAGTCCACCAACATTATGATGACTTTTAATTGTAGCTGATGGACCTCCTGTTGCAGAAATACTTTCAATTACATCTGGATAAATTGTACCTTGAGCTAACCAATTAGCATTAGATATTTTTTTAGATTCATCATCAAAGGCTTCTATAAAAACTCTACCAATAGTTTTTCTTTTTAATTCGGGATCCTCTATTCCTTGAAGTGCGTTATAAAACTCATCTGAGTAATCAATTCCTTTGACGTTTAAGTTCATACCATGGTATTGATTAAGTACATCTTGAAATTCATTTTTTCTAAGCAAACCATTATTAACAAAAACACAATTTAAATTATCTCCAATAGCCTTGTGTAGTAAAACAGCTGCTACTGTTGAGTCCACACCACCAGAGAGGCCTAAAATTACTTTATCGTCTCCAATTTTAGATTTTAATGACTCGACAGTCATATCTACAAAAGAATCTGGTGTCCAATCCTGTTTTAAATTTGAAATGTTTACAAGAAAGTTTTCTAATATTTTTTTTCCATCAGTAGTGTGGTATACTTCTGGGTGAAATTGCAAAGCGTATATTTTTTTATCATTAATCTTATAAGCAGCATTTTCAACATCACCTGTACTAGCTAACAAACTGGCATTATTTGGAAGGTCTTTAATTGTATCACTATGGCTCATCCAAACTTGACTACCTGTACCGATAGAAGAAAACAACAAATCTTCTTGATCAATATAAGTTAAGTTAGCCCTTCCATATTCTCTTATATTAGAGGCTGCAACTAATCCTCCAAAATGTTCCGCAATTAATTGGGCACCATAACAAACAGCCAATACTGGGAAATTATTTAATATAAAACTTAAATTAGGTTTTGGCGAGTTTTTGTCACGAACAGAAAATGGACTACCAGATAAAATTACAGAACTATAATTATCTAATTCTAAAGGAATTTTATTAAAAGGAAAAATCTCACAGTAAATATTCAATTCCCTTACTCTTCTGGCTATAAGCTGTGTGTACTGAGAACCAAAATCTAAAATTAATACCTTATTTTGCATGTGTAAAAATAGAAATAGATTTTAAATTAATTGAGTAAATGATTGATTTTTTTTACAACTCAATTATTGAAAATTTGTTATTTAGAGGATGAATATTGTCTTTTAAAATTTTAATAAAATCATCTCCATAATAGCAATAAAATTCAGAAAAGTTAACAGATCTTTCTTGAAGTGAATTATTAGGAAACAGATTATCTTGAACAGAAATAATTCTATCTAGTTGTAATTTATGTTTAATTTTATTTGCCTTTAACAATCGTTTTTCTAAATTCTTTAATCCCTTTATTTGCTTTTTTTCTTGAGCATTGACGGCTCCAACAAAACTAACATCAGTATAATTTGATAACTCTCTAAGTGTATCAAACTGATGTTCCAAAAAAGAAATTTGCTCTAAAAAATCAAACTTTTTATCGGCAAATGATTTAGTTTTTAAGTTTAAAAGCTTGTTTTGAGATAAAAACAAATCCTCAACTTTGATATTAATATTATTTAATTTTTCAAATTGTTTTTTCTTAACTAATAAAACTGAGTTTCTATTTAATAGAATCGGATAATCTAATTTAATTGTATCAAAACAATTTTTAAGTTCTAACCAATATGATATTTCAGCTCCACCTCCAATGTAACATATATTTGGTAGAATTGATTCTTGATATAAAGGTCTTAACAATACGTTTGGAGAAAAATTTTCAGGCTTAACATTTACCTCATCAATAATTTCATTTTCAGTCCAGAAAAATAACTCATCTTCAGTAGAGAAGCCATTATTAGTGCGAATAATTCTTTTTCTATAATTTTTGGATAAATAAAATAAATTTATCTCACGTGGATTAACCTGAACTTTGTATTTTTTTAATTTTAAAGTGCTTATAGTTTCTTTTGAATTATTAAAAATTAGATTATTAATTAATTCATTTTTTATTGTAGGTGAAAATATTTTCTTCAGCTCTTTTTCATTGGCGTCTAAAATAATTAATCTATAATCTTTAAAAATTTCATAAACAAGTTTTCTTGTGGCTTCAGATAAATTATTAGACTTTAAATATGAGTTTCTAAATAAATTTATAAGTTTTTCTGAATTAATGTTTTTCGGTAAAAGTTTCGAAAAAACATCTAACGTAGATTTTAAGTTATTTGTTGAAAATTTACCTACTTCACCTTTTTGATCCGAATTCCAAATAATGTTTTCATCATCATAATTAAAACTTCTAATTTCTTCAAAATCATGGTCTTCTGAAGCCATCCAATAAATTGGAATAAAATTAAAATCTGGGTATTTCTCCTTTAATTCTTCAGATAAATTAATCGTTGAAATTATTTTATATAAAAAATATAAAGGACCTGTGAACAAACTTAGCTGATGGCCTGTAGTAACAGTGAAGGTATTTATATTTTCGATAGAATCTATAGACTCTTCTATCTCTTTGGAAATATTAATATTCACATATTGCTTTTTTAAAATATTCTTTAAAACTAATCTGTTTTCAACTTTAAAGCTCGCCATTTTTGATGTTATCTGATCTTTAAAACCTTCTATACTAGGTTTATTATTATACAGATTTCTTATAGCTTTAGAATTATCGATATAATCACAAAAAAGTGAATTGAAATAATTAGTATCTTTATATGCTATATGCTTATTTGACATTAAATTGTATTAGATAGTAAATATAATATAGTTTAATATTATAATTGCAAAAGTATAATTAATTAGTTTTATTTATCAATTAATATTCTATTTCTAACATCATAAATATGAAAAATATAAATCTATTTTTACTAACTGTTATTTTATCACTTAGTTCGATATATTCTCAAAATATAAAATCTCCCTCTGAATTTTTAGGATATGAGTTAGGCACTCAATTTTCTAGACACAATCAAGTGGTAGACTATTTTAAGTATGTAAGTTCAGAATTATCCACAAAAGTTATTCTTGAAAAATATGGAGAAACCAATGAGAGAAGACCTTTATACATAACATACATATCATCTGAAAACAACATTAAAAATCTAGAAAAAATAAGAACTAACAATCTTAATAATGCTGGATTAGATGGAATTAAGAATGATAATTATGATAATACTGCTATTGTATGGCTAAGTTATAATGTTCATGGCAACGAGTCTTCAAGTACAGAAGCTGCAATGAAAACATTATATAAACTAGTTACAGAAAATAGCAATTGGTTAGATAACACAGTGGTGATTTTAGATCCATGTATTAATCCAGATGGAAGAGACCGATATGCAAACTGGTATAATCAAAATGTAACACTACCACTAAATACAGATCTAGATGCAAGAGAACATAACGAACCATGGCCAGGTGGAAGAGCAAATCATTATTTATTTGATTTAAATCGTGATTGGGCTTGGTTGACGCAAAAAGAATCTAGAGATCGATTAAAAATATATAATAAATGGCTACCACATATTCATGTTGATTTTCATGAACAAGGAATAGATGAGCCATACTATTTTGCTCCTGCAGCTGAACCTTTACACGAGCAAATAACTAATTGGCAAAGAGAATTTCAAAAAGAAATTGGAGATAATCATGCAAAATATTTTGATAAAAATGGTTGGCTTTTCTTTACAAAAGAAACTTTTGATTTATTATACCCAAGTTATGGAGATACATATCCTACTTTTCTAGGTGCAATTGGAATGACTTATGAACAAGCTGGAGGTGGTGATGCTGGATTAGGTGTATTAAACTCTGAAAATGAGGTGGTATCATTAATAGATCGAATTAACCACCATACAACTACTGGATTATCAACAGTTGAAATATCTTCAATAAACGCTGGCAGACTAAACAGTGAGTTTAAAGAATTTTTCAAATCAAATAATGACAGTAAAATTAGTTATGTTTTAAAAGGAAATAAAGATAAAATTAAAAGTTTAACCAACTTATTAGATCAACATGAAATAATTTATGGATATTCTAAAAATAACAATAAAGTTAAAGGTTACAATTATTCAGTAAATAAAGAAATTAAAATTGATATAGATAAAAATGATTTGATTATCAATGCTAATCAACCAAAAGGAAAGTTAGTAGAAATTCTTTTTGAACAAAAAACTAAATTATCAGATCCATTAACTTATGATATCACTGCTTGGAGTTTACCATATGCTTACGGCTTAGATGCTTCGGTAATAGAAGTCGAAGTTGAGTCTATTGATAATCTTTCAAATTTTGAATCAAATGAAATTAGTTTAAACTCAATTGGATATATATTTGAATGGTCTTCTTTAAAAGATGCAGAATTTCTTTCTAGTTTATTGACAAATGATTTTAATGTTAGATATACTACAAAAGAGATCACAACCAATGGAAAGAAATTTAATGCTGGTGCTTTAATTTTATTGCAAAGAGATCAAACTAAAAAAGATTTTCATTCTTCAATTATTAAAATTAGTAATTCACATGAACGAAGAACACATGCTATTATTTCAGGAATATCCGACATGGGACCTGATTTAGGTTCGTCAGATGTAAAATTACTGTTAAACAAAAAAGTTGCTACTTTAGCTGGTGATGGTATTTCATCCTTAAATTATGGTGCAATTTGGCATTTTTTCGAAAAACAATTAAAATATCCATTAACTCACTTAAACTATGATACATTTAATCAAGTTGATCTTTCCTCAATAGATGTACTGATTCTTGCTAGTGGGTTTTATAGTGTAAATTCTGAATATGATACTAAAATTAAAAATTGGGTTTCAAATGGAGGTAAATTAATTGCTATTGACAGAGCATTAAACAGTTTGACAAGATTAGACATTGGATTAAATAAAAATACAAATGGCATAGAAAATAATATTTCTTTTGTCTCAGATTTTAGCTCTAGAAGTAATCAGGAATCCAACAATAATCATAATCTAGTAAAATATAATGAAAGAAATCGAAGCAGAATCAATCAATCAATTTCTGGAGCAATCTTTAAAATTCACTTAGATAACACCCATCCTATGGCATATGGCTACAATGACAATCATTACTATTCTTTAAAAATTGGCAATAGTGCTTATAGCTTACTTGAAAATGGATATAATATCGGATATTTAAAAAAAGACCCTAAACCAACCTCAGGATTTGCAGGTAAAGATGCTTTAAATAAAATTAGTAATTCCTTAGTTTTTGGTCATCAAAATTATGGAAGAGGAAGTTTTATTTATATGATCGACAATCCTCTATTTAGAAGCTTTTGGGAGAATGGAAAACTATTATTAGTAAACTCAATTTTCTTTGTTGAATAACAAAATTTATTTAAAGAAAGAGTCTACAAATTCGTGTTTATTAAAAACCTGTAAATCATCCATTGCTTCTCCAACCCCTATATATTTAACTGGTATTTTAAACTCATCACTTATACCTATAACAACACCACCTTTTGCTGTACCATCTAACTTAGTAATTGCTAACGCATTAACATCAGTAGTGTTAATAAACTGTTTAGCTTGTTCAAAAGCATTTTGCCCAGTGGAACCATCAAGAATAAGTAATATTTCTTGTGGTGAATTAGGAATTACTTTTTGCATTACCCTTTTAATCTTGGATAGCTCATTCATTAAGTTGACTTTATTATGAAGTCTTCCTGCTGTATCAATAATAACAACATCTGCATTTTGATGTTTTGCGGCGGTTAAAGTATCAAAAGCAACTGATGCAGGGTCACAGCCCATTTCTTGCTTGATTATTGGAACACCAACTCTATCTGCCCATATTTCTAATTGATCAATAGCTGCAGCTCTAAATGTGTCTCCAGCTCCTAAAATCACATTTAAACCATTTGATTTAAACTGATTAGCCAATTTACCAATTGTAGTGGTTTTCCCTACTCCATTGACTCCAACTACCATAATTACATATGGGTCATCAGATTTAGGGATTTCAAAGTCATTGGTTGTTAAGTCCTCATTTTTTGAAAGAAGTAAACTAATTTCTTCTTTTAGTAATAAGTTAAGTTCATTCAATCCAGCATACTTGTCTTTTGCAACTCTTAACTCAATGCGTTCAATAATTTTCAATGTAGTGTTTACTCCCACATCACTAGAAATTAATATCTCTTCTAAGTCATCTAAAAAATCATTGTCAATTTTAGATTTACCAACTATAATTTTATTTAACTTAGAAAAAAAAGAACTCTTAGACTTTTCCAAACCTTTGTCTAGAGATTCTTTTTTGGAACTGGAAAAGATGTTTTTAAAAAAACCCATAATAAAGTTTATAATCAAACTGAATTGTAAATATAAAAATAAAAGCCGCTTTTAAGTAAAAGCGGCTTTTAAAATTAGTGTCATTATTAGTAAATTATTTTTTACTTAAAAAATCGTTTACTCTATCAGGTGGTAAAATAGTTTCTACAAAAGAATAAGCTCCAGATTTAGGAGATCTAACCATCTTGATAGCTTTTGTTAATCTTTTAGAACCTGTTTGTAACGATGCAACTGATTTTTTTGCCATAATATTATAATTTACTTAATTTCTTTATGAATTGTCATTTTCTTTAAGATAGGGTTGAATTTTTTTATTTCAACTCTGTCTGGAGTGTTTTTCTTATTTTTTGTAGTAATATACCTTGAAGTTCCAGCCATACCACTTGCTTTGTGTTCTGTACATTCTAATATAACCTGCACTCTATTTCCTCTTTTAGCCATCTTTTAGATTATTTTAAAAAACCTTTACTTCTGGCATCTTTTAAAGCTGCAGAAATTCCAATTCTATTTATTGTTTTAAGAGCTGAAGTAGAAATTTTTAATGAAATCCACTTATCTTCCTCAGGAATATAAAAACGTTTTTTAATAAGATTAGCATCAAATTTACGCTTTGTTCTATTAAGGGATTTAGAAACATTGTTTCCTACCATTCCTGTTTTACCTGTTAATTCACAAATTCTAGACATAATCTTATAAATTTATTATAAATATTCTTAATTACGAGGTGCGAATTTACAAATTCTTTAATATATGACAAATATTATATGTCAATTTTTTAATAATTCTTTTAATAGTAGCTCAAAAGATTTATTAACAGACTTTCCAGTTATTCTTTCTCTTGAATTACCAAAGTTAAATTCAAATGAAAAAACCTTTTCTGGAGTTGCAATGCCAATATAAACAGTACCAATTTCTTTATTAGAATCCCCTTTCGTAGGACCTGCATTACCAGTAGTAGCTAATGAGTAATCTGAACTAAACATTTTTTTGACATTTAAAGCCATTGATTCAACGACTTCTTTACTTACTACAGAATATTTATCTATTAAGTCCATTTTAATACTCAAATTATTCACTTTTGAAGCTGTTGAATAACAAACTATACTCCCTTTAAAAAAAGATGAAGCACCAGGAACAGATACTAAAGAATCAGATATTTTTCCACCTGTAAAACTTTCGGCAAAAGATATTGTTGAATTATTAGAAATTAATTTACTAGCAACTAATTTCTCAATCGACTCATCTTTTTCATATCCCACAAATATATCCTTAATTAAGGGTAATAATTTGTCAGTATACAAATTAATATTATCAGTTATTTTAAATAAATCATTTCCTTTTGTTGAAAGCCTTAACTTAACTCTTCCAAGACTTGGCAAATAGGCAAAGCTAATATCAGCAGGTAAAGATTTTTCCCAATCTTTTATAATCTCAGCTATACTACTCTCTCCCATACCGTAGGTGAGTATTGTCTTATGAATTATATGAGGAAGATTGCACTCATTCAAAATCTTTGGGATAACACTATTTTTAATTAATTCCTTCATTTCAAAAGGAACACCAGGTAAAAAAACAAAAATTGTATTATTTTTTTTTAACCATAAACCAGGTGCACTACCATTGGTATTTAAAAAAACATGAGACTTAGATGGAACTAAAGACTGATCAATGTTAACCTGTAATAATGGTTGTTTTATATATTTTTTCCATATAAATTTAATATTCTCTAATACAACTTGATTAGTAATAAGAGTGTCTTCAAAAAACTTAACAATTGTATTTTTTGTAATATCATCATTAGTTGGACCTAAGCCACCAGTAACTATTACTATATCCGAATGATTAATGGAGGAATTTAAAGTATCTAAAATATCTAATTCTCTATCCATAATGGAAGATATCCTATTTATAGACAAACCAATTTTATTAAACTCCTTGGCAATAAAAGCTGAGTTTGTATCAATTGTTTGACCAATTAAAATCTCATCTCCAATTGTAATTATTTCTGCTGTCATTATTTTATTTTCAACTTAAAGAACTCTTCATCTTCAATTTTTCCAATTAATTGATCATTAATATTTACTGGACCAACCCCAGATGGAGTTCCAGTAAATATAACATCTCCAATTTTTAGTGTAAAATATTTAGACACATATGAGATTATCTCATCGATATTCCATAACATTAAACAAGTATTACCGTTTTGAGCTAAATTTCCATTTACTTCAAGAGTGAAAGTCAAATTATTAATGTCCTTAAACTTTGATTTGTCTACCCACTTTCCAATCATAGCAGATCCATCAAATGCTTTTGATTTCTCCCATGGTAATCCTTTAGATTTTAATTCTGACTGTAAATCTCTAGCAGTAAAGTCTATTCCTAAAGATATTTCATCATAATACTTATAACTAAATTTAGGATCAATAAATTTTCCTATTTTTTTTATTTTTATCAAAAGCTCAACCTCATGATGAATATCATTACTGAAGCTTGGAATAAAAAAAGGTTGATTTTTTAAAATAACTGAAGTGTCTGTTTTCAAAAATATAACAGGTTCAGTAGGCCGATTATTTTTCAGCTCTTTAATGTGGTCAGCATAATTTCTTCCAATACAGATTATTTTCATTTATGACAACTTATTATTGAGCGATTTTAGTTTTATGGACTTTAATGTATTTTTAGTATAAAGTGGGAAATCTGCATTTAACAACCAGTTAAAATAGCCAGAATCTGTATTTAAAATATCAAGAACTAATTTCCCTTTATGCTTGCCAAATGAAAAACATTCTTGATTTTTTTCGTTAAAAATAATAAATCCAGCAAGGTCAGCAAATTTACTCCTCGAACTGAAGTTAGACAAAAAGGGAATACTATTATCTAAATCATCATATTTTTCAACCTGTGCTTTTAAAATCTCATAGGTTGCTTTTGTATCTGACTCTGCACTATGTGCACCAATTAATTCTTTATTACAATAAAACTCGTAAGCAGCTGATAAGTTTCTCTTTTCTTTTTTATGAAATATATTTTGAACATCAACACATTTATTACCATTTAAGCTAAAATCAATATCAGCTCGAATCATTTCTTCTGCCAATAATGGAATATCAAACCTGTTAGAGTTAAATCCGCCTAGATCAGAATCTCTGATTAAAAGATGAATTTCTTTAGCTAAGTCTTTAAAAATCGGAGAGTTTTGGACTTTTTCATTAGAAATTCCATGAATTGCTACAACTTCATCAGGAATATTAATCTCAGGGTTTACTAACCAAGTATGTATCTCTTCTTTTCCAGAGGGAAATACTTTTAAAATCGATATTTCAACTATTCTATCTTTGGAGATATTTACTCCAGTTGTTTCAAGATCAAAAAAACAAATTGGTTTAGATAGGTTTAATTTCATTAAATTGAATTTTTTAAATCTCTGTATTAATGTCCCATGCTTCCAAATAGTCTTTAATACATTTTATAAATTGACTACCTAAACCTCCGTTAACAACTCTATGATCATAGGAGTGTGACAAAAACATTTTATTTCTGATACCTATAAAATCACCTTCAGACGTTTCAATTACTGAAGGCATTTTTCTAATTGCTCCTAAAGCCAGAATACCAACTTGGGGTTGATTGATTATAGGTGTACCCATTATACTTCCAAAAACACCAACGTTTGTAACTGTATAAGTTCCATCTTGAACATCATCAGGATTTAATTTACCTGCCCTAGCACGTTGAGCTAGGTCATTTACCGATTTAGTCATACCAACTAAGTTCAATCGATCAGCAAACTTTATAACTGGTACAATTAAATTGCCATCTGCTAAAGATGTTGCCATTCCTATATTTATATTCTTTTTCACTAAGATATTATCGTTATCTACAGAAATATTCATCATAGGATATGTTCTTAATGCAACAGAAACTGCTTGCATAAAAATAGGAGTCAATGTAAGTTTTTCACCTTCTCTTTTCTCAAAATCAGATTTAACTTTATTTCTCCAATTCCATACATTAGTAACGTCAACTTCTATAAAAGACTGAACATGTGCAGATGTTTGTAATGAATCAACCATATGCTTAGAAACAAGCTTGCTCATTCTAGACATTTCAATTACACTATCATCAGTGAAGTTTGAAGATTTTAAATTGGATTGAATATGAATATTATTATCTGATTTAGTTTCATATAATTTAGGTTTAATTGAACTATTAGATTCTAAAAACTTTAATATATCATCTTTATTAATTCTATTATTTTTACCAGAACCTTTAATATGCTCTAAATCTTTTAAGTCAATACCTTCTTTTTTCATTATGCTCTTCACTAGAGGAGAAAAGAACCTTTCAGAGTTACTGAATTTTATTTGTGGTTTGGCTTCTTTTAATGTAAAAGTGGGAATAGGATCTGAAATCGGTTCCTCACTGGTATTATCAGCTAATTGTTCAACGATTTCTTTTGGATCACTTATTTTTTCAGTAGAATCAGAACCAGATACTTCAATAATTGCAATAGTCTGTCCAACCTGAACAATATCATCAACCTCAAAACATTTTTCAATCAAAATTCCTTCAAACTCACATGGAACTTCAGTATCAACTTTATCAGTTGCAATTTCTAAAACAGCTTCATCCATTTCAATCTGATCACCAATTTCTTTCAGCCAAGATGTGATTGTAGCTTCTGCAACACTCTCTCCCATTTTTGGTAATTTTAATTCAAATTTTGACATTTAAGACCAGATTTAATATATACACAAAATTAAGTAAAATTCGTTTAAAAAGGGGGTGAAGGCAATAATTTATTTTATACTAAAAATATACTATTTGACCTTTTTTATGCTTAAAGTCACTTCCAATATAAAAGTTTGTATTAGGGACAATAATTCTGAAATTATTAGTTTTTGACAAATGCTCATATTGGTAAAAGATTTCAGAAAGCAAAATAGTATTAAGATCAAATACTAATAAAGAATTTTTTATTTTTCTGTTGGACAAGAGATTTAAATCGATTAATGTAGCTTCAAAATCAAAGTTGTTTGTTAAAGATTTAGTTATTAAAAATTTATTTTCATAAATAACATGAGGAGCTTGTGAGATGAATTTATGTGAAGTCAGTATTGATAACTTTTTAATTAAAATCAAAAACTTAATCAAAATCCAAACAACTATCTTGGAAGCTAAAAATTTATTAAAATGTTTCTTGTAAAAAATATACATGGCATTATAAAACCTGCTAACATAAATCAAATTCTTGTCTGTACTCTCGCCCTTAAAATGAATTATTTTAACATCGCCTAAATAATAATTTGAATAACCACTTTTTAAAGCCTTATACGAAAGATCTATGTCTTCACCATACATAAAATAATCCTCGTCAAAACCTTTAACTTGATTATAAATATACTTTTCTGTAAACATGAATGCTCCAGCTAATACATCAACATACCCTCTTTCTTCATTTTTTAAACTTGAATAGTAAAACTTAGAAATACCAATTATTTTCATAAATGAACTAAAAAAACTAGGTATAGTTCTTTTACTTTCTTTTAAAAAAATACCCGCTCCATCAATCATATGACATCCAACAAAACCAACTTTTATATCAGATTCATAAAAGCCTAAAATTTCAGTAATAGTATCCTCTTTTAAAACTGTGTCTGGATTTAAAATACATACATATTTTCCACTAGCTTTACTTACTCCAATATTATTAGCTTTTGAAAAACCTAAATTAACTTCATTCTCAACTAGAAATACAAATGGAAATTTATTTTTAATTAGACTACACGAATCATCACTAGAAGAATTATCTACGACAATAATTTCAAATTTAATATTAGCTTTTAATAATGATTTTTGCACACTGTAAAGACAAAGTTCAAGAAATGAACTTGAATTATAGCTTACAATAATTACGGATAAAACCAATTTATTTAAATTTTAATTGAACTCTCAAATGGGATTCTATTTGTTATACTTCTACCTAAAGTAATTTCATCAGCATATTCTAAATCATCACCAACTGAAACACCTCTAGCAATTGTGGATGTTACGATATCAAATTTATTTATAAGTTTAAAAATGTAAAAATTAGTAGTATCCCCTTCCATTGTAGAACTTAATGCAAAAATAAGCTCTTTTACTTCACCTGATTTCACTTTATCAACTAAGGAATTTATATTTAAATCATCTGGACCTATTCCGTCCATTGGAGATATTTTACCTCCTAAAACATGATACAAACCTTTAAATGAACTTGTACTTTCAATTGCCATTACGTCTCTAATATCCTCAACAACACAAATAATTGAATTATCTCTTTTTGGATTTGCACATATTTCACAGGTATCAAAATCAGAAATATTATGACAATTATTACAAAATTTAATGTTATTCCTCATCAATATTAAGGCATTGGCTAAGTCTTCTGTTTGAGTCTTTTGCTGTCTTAACATGTGCAATGCTAGCCTAAGAGCAGTTCTTTTACCAATACCAGGTAACTGAGAAATTTCATTAACAGCATTTTGAATTAATTTTGATGAGAATTCCATAAAACAAACTTACAAATTAAATGATTGTATTTATAAATGTTGTATAAATTATATTTTATAATACATAAGTTTTAAATATGTATTTTGATATATTTACATACATGAGTTCAGGACACATATTAATAGTTATTTCATTGTACTTTGGTGTATTATTGTTAATCTCTAAATTAACCTCTAAAAATGATAATAATTTAGATTTTTTTAAAGCTGGAAAAAAAGCACCATGGTATCTTGTCGCTTTTGGAATGGTAGGTGCTTCGCTTTCTGGAGTTACATTTATTTCAGTTCCTGGATGGATTGAAAGTTCACAATTTAGTTACTTACAAGTAGTACTAGGATACTTTGCTGGTTATTTAGTTGTTAGCAATGTCTTACTACCAGTTTACTACAAATTAAATGTTACATCAATATATGAGTATTTAAATACTAGATTTGGTTATACAGCACACAAAACTGGTGCGGTATATTTCTTTATTTCAAGACTTTTAGGGGCTTCATTTAGGTTATTTTTAGTAGCTATTGTATTGCAACAATTTGTTTTTGACGAGTGGGGTGTTCCATATTTTGTTACTGTTATTATTTCTGTTTTATTGATTTGGATTTATACAAATAAAGGAGGAATAAAAACAATAATTTGGACTGATAGCTTACAAACTTTATTCATGCTTTTAGCAGTAGGTATTTCCATTTATGAAATATTAAACAGCTTAAATTGGACATTTTTTGATTATCTAAATTCGGAAGATTTTGCTAAGTATAACAAAGTTTTTTATTTAGATAATATTTACAGTAGAGAATATTTTTTCAAATCTTTTATTGGTGGAGCTTTTGTAACTATTTGTATGACTGGTTTAGACCAAGATATGATGCAAAAGAACTTAGCATGTAAGTCATTAAAAGATGCTCAAAAAAACATGTTATGGTTCAGTGTTGTTCTAGTAATTGTAACTACTTTATTTATGGTTTTAGGTAGCTTATTGTTTGTTTACAAAGCAAAAAACGGTATACAAATACCAATGCTTGACGGACAAATAAAAACAGATTTATTATTTCCAGAAATTGCACTTAACGGAGATCTTGGAATTTTACTATCTCTAACATTCATATTAGGCTTAATCGCTGCAGCATACAGTAGTGCAGATAGTGCATTAGCTTCTTTAACAACTTCTTACTGTATAGATTTTATCGACTTTGAAAAAAAGACTGAAAAGGAGCAAATAGCTTTAAGAAAAAAAGTTCATATATGGATGAGCTTAATTCTAATAATAATAATTATAGCTTTCAAGTACCTTTTGAGCTCCAATGTGATTGATAGCCTATTAAGAGTTGCTAGTTATACCTATGGCCCACTTCTTGGTTTATTTTCTTTTGGTTTATTTACTAAATTAAATATTAATGAAAAGAAATTAATTCCTGTAGTTATTTTAGCTCCACTATTAACTCTTTTAATCAATTATTCACCTACTATTTATGCAATAATTAGTTTAAATCATGAAAGCTGTTTAGACATCTCATTTTTTGATTGTTTAGTAAATAATTGGGGTGAAGCAAGCAGTTATGCCAAAACTAATTTTTATCAATTTGGATATGAATTATTAGCAATAAACGGACTGATAACTTTCATTGGATTATATTTTATTCGAGACCTAAATACCAATAACTAAAGGTAAACTCAATTGCAATAAATTAAATTTAAGTAAACTAATTATCTCTCTTTGACCATATCTCATGAATTGGATTTCCTTTACTACTAAAACCTTTGTGTTCCCATTTTTTATCTAATAAATTAAAGTTAAACTTTAGACTAACTCCAACTCTTGAATCATCTTTTGAAAAAAAATCTATGTTTTCTACATAATCTCCACCAACGGTTGAATAAGTTCCTCCGCCGGTAGCCATAAATTTTTTAGTTTCGATATTATATGCTATCCATTGAAAGCGACTCCCAGATAAGATCTTCATAGTTTTTCTAGGCTTAGTTGTATCTCTCAACTGCATTTTTGCATCTCTAAATCTGGCTGACATTAACCAAGCACCATTGAGCTTTCCTGGACTACCATCATCAATTCTTTTAAAATTCATATCACTCCCAAATATATTCATAGTTGAGTCGCTTATTTTAACTTCAAAATCTAAAATTGAGCCTACTCGAGTTGAATCTTTAGTATCAAATTCTACTTTTTCAGTCATGATACTGTTACTCAATTTCCATGTACCTCCGTTGGAATATATAAATTTACCTGTCAAAGTCTCATAAGTGGTAAGTACCTGATGTGATTCCGAAAAAATTATAATACTTTTTAATTCTACTCCTTCTTTAGAAAAATGATTTCTTTCCCAAGCACCTACAAAACTTTGTGTACTAGTTTTAGATTGAATCAAACATAGCCAGAAAACTAAGAACAACACTAAACAGGAAACTATAGTAGTTAAATTAAACTTCATGTAATAAATATAATAAATTAACCATTTAAGCAATGTATTTAATCATATTATAAATGTCAGTTTGTCAGTATCTGTGCTTTGGCATTCTTATTGAATATAAATGATTAAACTTTAAATAATTAAAAATGAAAAAAGGTAATATTAATGTTTCTGTAGAGAACATATTTCCGTTAATTAAGAAATTTCTATACAGTGATCACGAAATATTTTTAAGAGAATTAATTAGTAATGCTACGGATGCCACATTAAAATTAAAGCATCTTTCCAGCATTGGTAAAGAAAAAATTAAATATGGAAACCCAATTATTGAGGTGAAAGTTGATAAAAAAGGAAAAAAACTTCACATAATTGACCAAGGCTTAGGAATGTCAGCTGATGAAATTGAAAAATACATAAACCAAGTTGCTTTTTCTGGTGCTGAAGAGTTTTTAGAAAAATATAAAGACTCTGCAAAAGATTCAGGAATTATAGGACATTTTGGATTGGGATTTTATTCTGCATTTATGGTTTCTAGTAAAGTTGAAATTATTTCAAAATCATATAAAGGAGATAATGCTGCGCACTGGTCTTGCGATGGATCACCAAATTTTACTTTAAAAAAATCAAAAAAGAAAGATAGAGGTACTGAAATAATTCTACATATTGATAAAGAATCAAAAGAGTTTTTAGAAGATTCTAAAATAACTGAACTACTAACAAAGTATAATAAGTTCATGCCAGTTCCTATAAAATTTGGAACAAAAGATGAAGAATTACCATTACCAGAAGGTGCTGAAAAAGATGCAGTAGCAGAAAAGATAACTGTTGATAATATTATTAACAATCCTAATCCTGCATGGACAAAACAACCGAAAGATTTAGAAGATCAAGATTACAAAAGTTTTTACAAGGAATTGTATCCTATGCAATTTGAAGAACCATTATTTAATATTCATTTAAATGTAGACTACCCTTTTAACTTAACTGGTATTCTTTACTTTCCAAAAATAAATAATGATTTAAATATACAAAAAGACAGAATACAACTCTATCAAAATCAAGTATTTGTAACGGATAATGTAGAAGGAATTGTTCCTGAGTTCTTAACTATGTTAAGAGGAGTTATTGATTCCCCTGACATCCCTTTGAACGTTTCCAGGTCTTATTTACAAGCAGATGGAGCAGTTAAAAAAATATCTTCTTATATAAGTCGAAAAGTAGCAGACAAACTAAATTCGTTATTCAAAAACAGTAGAGAAGATTTTGAAAAAAAATGGAATGATATTAAAATAGTTATTGAATATGGAATGTTGAGTGATGAGAAGTTTTTTGACAAAGCTGATAAGTTTGCTTTATTCCCTACAGTGAATGATCAATATTTTACTTTAACTGAACTAACAGATAAAATAAAAGATAACCAGACAGACAAAGATGACAAATTAGTTATTTTATATGCTTCTAATAAAGTCGATCAACATAGTTATATCGAAACGGCTAAAAGAAAAGGCTATGAAGTTTTACTTCTAGATTCTCCAATCATAGGACATCTAATTCAAAAACTAGAAGGGTCTAAAGAAAAGATTTCGTTCGTTAGAGTTGACTCTGATCATATCGATAATCTTATCAAGAAAGATGATACTAAAATATCCAAATTATCTGATGATGAGAAAAAGAAATTAGAAGATATTTTAAAGGAAGAAATCCCTTCTGATAAGTTTACTGTGCAACTTGAAAGTATGGATAGTGAAGCAGATCCTTTTATTATCACTCAACCGGAGTTTATGAGAAGAATGAAGGAAATGCAACAAACAGGAGGTGGCGGCGGAATGTTTGGCATGGGTAATATGCCAGAAATGTTTAATCTTACCGTCAATACTAATTCAGAGCTAGTTGGGCAGATTCTTGGAACTAAAACTAAGAAGAAACAATCCAGACTCATAAGTCAAAGTTTAGATTTAGCAAAATTATCTCATGGTCTTTTAAAAGGTGAAGAGTTAACAAACTTTATCAAAAGAAGCTATGACATAATTAAATAAGATTAAAATTTTATTAAAAAAAAACCGTTATCAAGCCGATAACGGTTTTTTTTATATAATTTTTAACTATTAATCGTGATATATTATTTTTATATTTACCCTTGGAATAATTTCTATAATTGGATTAATTATAAACTCGACTAAATGGAAAGATTAAAGTATATAAGATTTACTATATTATTTATACTATTAATATTTTCAATTAATTCGTTTTCTCAATTTAGCAAAACACATTATATACCACCTATTGGTACGTCTGGTCAAGGAAGTGGGAGTCCTCAGATTCAATACATGTATATTTCTACCCCCAATGAAAATCCAATTAATGTAACAATTACACCCATAGGAGGAACTCCAATTACTGTATCTATATCTAATTCTAATCCATATGAATATTTTATTGGTGATGGTAATCAAACAAATTTTATTGCTTTATCTGAAAATTCAGGTCAAACATTTAATGATAAGGGATTTATTATTGAAGGGGAAGATTTAGTATACGTTTCTGCTAGGTTATTTACAAGTAGTGCTTATTACCAAGCAGCGGGTCTAGTTAGTAAAGGGTTAGGTGCTCTAGGTAAAACTTTTAGAGTAGGAACTTTTGAGGATCTTGGGAATGACATGAGTAGTAGTTTTTTAAATTTTGTGACAGTATTAGCCACGGAAGACAACACAACTGTAAATTTCTCTGACTTTGGAAATGGTGTAACTATTGTGAATAATGCCCCTATTAATGATGTTATACTAAATTCTGGAGAAAGCTATCTTATTGCAATTCAACCAGGTAACAATATAAATAACTCTGATGGTTTAATTGGTGTTCTTGTTGAGTCCGACAAACCAATTGCTGTAAATTCTGGATCAATCACAGGCTCTAATGCAAATACTACTACTGACTCTAATGGACAAGATGCAGGAATTGATCAAATTGTTCCATTGGAACGAATTGGTACTGAATACATATTTGTCAGAGGTATTGGTCCTGATCAGATAGAAAGACCTCTAATTGTAGCTCATGAACCGGATACTGAAGTATACGTCAATGGTACATTAGAATATACTATTGCTCAAGCTGGAGAACATTGGTCAGTACCTTCTTCTTTTTACGGAGTGTCTTATGATCAGTATGGTCAAGGCCCTGAAATAGGAGTTTCTAGTAACATGTATGTCGAAACTTCTAAACCGGTTTTTGCATATCAAGTTATTGGTGGAATTAGGCCAGGAGTTGAAGGTCCGTTTGGTACTGGAACAGGAATTCCTAACCAGGGATTATTTTTTGTACCCCCAATAAATTGTCAAACTCCATCTATTGTAAATAATATTGCTGCAATTAATAAATTAGGTCCAGATTTTGCCTTTGGTGGTGTTGTAACAATTGTTACTGAAACTGGTTCAACAGTTCTAATAAATGGTAATGATATTTCAGGTTATGCAGGTGATGTGCAAGCTGTAAACGGAAATCCTTTATTTGAAACCTACACTGTTGAAGGATTAACAGGAAATATTTCAATTGTATCTTCTAGTCAAGTATATGTTGCCTCTTTTGGTGCATATGATTATGCAACTTTTGGAGGTTATTATTCAGGATTTGCATACCAGCCAGAAATCGTTTTGGAAGAAATAACTGTTGATTCAGAAGGATGTATACCAAATCTAGAACTGAGACTTAATAGTATTTCTATTTTTGATGAATATCAATGGTATTTTAATGGAGAAATGATAGATGGTGCAGTTGGAAATAGTTTTACTCCAACTGAGCCTGGCTATTATCAAATTTCTGGTGCTGTGGATGATTGTGAAGGTATTTTACTCTCTGATAATATTCCAGTTAGTGCATGTCCCCCAGACACTGATTTTGACGGAGTAAATGATAATATTGATATAGATATCGACAATGATGGAATATTAAATTGTGAAGAATCATTAGGTGATAAAAATTTAGATTTTTCAGGTAATAACAATGGGAATATTGAAGGATTAGCAACTTTCATATGGGATGGTACAAGTTCAAGTGGTTTAGATCCAGTTTGGACTGGTAATTCTATAGGTAAATTTTCATCATTAGCACCTCCTGTTTTTGAGGATTTAAATTCAGAAGGTATTTCTGTTGAATATGATGGATTTAACACAGTCAATATAACCTTTAGTACCGAGGTTAGTTTAAGTATTGAGCAAGATGAAATTTTAAATGGATCCTTTGATTACAATATTGATAATCAAGAGTCTTTTGTCTATAAGGTTCCACCATCTAAATCAATTACAATTTTAAACCCAGATAATCAAATATTGATTGATACTAATTTTGACGGAATTTATGAATCTGGTGTTACTTCATTCTCTAATTTTGAAATTCGTTTCAAATTAAATGGTACTGGTTTAAATACTGCTGACGCAACATATAAACTTTACACGCACCTTACCAGTTCAATTGAATTTACCCATTTTAACTCTAGTTCAGAAAATAATGGTATATCTTTTAAAATGATTGCAACTTGCTTCCCTCTTGACTCTGATAATGATAATATTGTTGATTCTAATGACGTTGATAGTGATAATGATGGGATTTTAGATATTATAGAATATAATGGAGTTTTATACCAACCATTATCCAATATTGATGAAAATCAAGATGGATATGATGATATTTTTAACGGTACTTCTCCATTAGATTTTGATGAAGATGGAATTCAAGACTATTTAGATTTAGACTCTGATAATGATGGAATATATGATTTACAAGAAGCAGTAAGTGGTGCTTTAGACGCTAACTTAGATGGAGTTATAGATGGTGAAAACTTTGGAAATAATGGATTATCTGACGATTTAGAAAATTCTATTGATAGTGGGGTAACAAATTACACACTTTCGAATATTGATGGAGATGAAAACTATAATTATATTGATTTAGATTCTGATGGAGATGATTGTTTTGATGCTACAGAAGCTGGTTACTCTGATGGTGACTCTGACGGAATTCTTGGAGATTCACCAGTAACTATAAATGAATTAGGTTTGGTTACTAGTGGTACTGATGGCTACACTTTATCTGTTGATGATTATTTAATCAATGCACCATTATCTATTGTGGAACAACCAGTTGAAACATTAACCGCTTGTGAAGACTCTACAATACAAATTTCAGTAATATTAAATACTTTAGACTCAGCTGTTGAATTAATTGATTCTTTTCAGTGGCAATCTAGTGTTAATAGCATTGATTGGTTTAATATTACAGATAACCCAACTTACAGTGGATCCAATAATGCAATTTTAGAAATCAATAACACTCCATTCTCTTTTGATAATTTTAGTTTTAGGGTTATCATTGATAGAGAGGGTAATGGTTGTGGAGTTATATCAAATCCTTCATTAATTTTAATTGACCCACTACCTACCATCACTATTCCAACTCCACTTGAGGAGTGTGATAATGATTATGATGGTATTGATATTTTTGATTTATCTCAAAGAACAGAAGAACTACTTGGTGGTCAGGTTAACGTGAGTGTTTCTTATCACCAGACGCAAGAGGATGCCGATAATGGAGCAAATGCAATCGTAGATCTTTATACCAATACAACTCAGGACTCTCAAAATGTATTTGTTCGTTTAACCGATGACATTACTTTCTGCTATGCTACCACTACCCTAGCGCTTGTAGTAAATCCTATTCCCGAGGTAATCGTTCCTCCAGTTATCGAAGTCTGTGACGATGATTATGATGGTATTAGTACCTTTGATTTAGTTTCTTTAGATCCAATTATATTAAACGGTCAAACTGGTATTTCAGTTACTTATTATGAATCTCAAGCAGAAGCGGATACAGCGACTAACCCATTAGCTAGTCCATATAACAATACATCACTTAACACTCAAGAGCTTATTGTTCGTTTAGAGAATGATATTACAGGTTGTTATTCTACTACTACCCAAGGCATTATTGTAAATCCACTGGCTTTAATTGAAGTTATTGATTATGAAATTTGTGATTACGTCAATCCTGGATCTATGATCGAGGTCTTTGATATTATCTCTTACATAGACGATTATTTTACTGCGCAAAATGTGACAGAAACCTATCATGGTTCTTTGGTAGATGCAGAGTCTGGCAATGATCCTTATACTACTGCAGAACTAACCAATTACTCTAACTCTGATTCTGCATCAGAAGAAATATTTGTTCGATTAGTAGATAACGTAACCGCTTGTGTGACTACTGGGTCCTTTAATATTGTCGTTAATCCATTACCTAATGTAATTGTTAATACCGATTTAGTACAATGTGATATTGATGATGTTCAAGATGGTATTTCTATTTACAACTTAGAGGAAGCTGCAGAGAATATTGTTATACCAAATGGTCCTGGTGATAGTTCAGATAACTATGTACTTACCTTCCATTTATCGCAAGAAGACCTAGATGCAGGTATAAACGCTATTCCTAACCCAACTTCTTATGTAAATCTTACTCCACTGCAAAATATCTATTGTAGGGTACAAAATATAGCAACAACTTGTTACACAACTTCCTTCTTTTACTTAGAAACAATCTTTAATCCTATCCCAGAAGATGCAGGATTAATTGTATGTGACAATAGTGAAGGAAATGGAAATGATTATGACGGACTTGGTTTATTTACTCTTAGTAATGCCGATAACTATGTCCTGTCTTTAATTGTAGCGAATCCTAATAATGATATTACAAGCCCTGATCAATTAACCATTGCTTATTACGCAAGTGAAAACGATGCTTTATTAGAGCTTAATCAATTACCTAATCAGTACACTAGTGAAGTGCCCAATGCACAAACACTATACCTAAGAGTAGAAAGAGACAACGATTGTTTTGGTATTAACTCCATGCTATTGCAAGTATTACCGGTTCCTGTTTACAATGAAGTTCTAGACGAGATTCTGTGTACTTATACTCCTGGAACTATTGATGTTGATTTAAACGATTATAATGCTCAAGTACTTGGAGGTCAAAATGCAGGACAAGTGATTATTACTTATCACGAATCACAACTCGATGCCGATACTGGCTTTAATGCATTAGCGAGTCCTTATACTGTAAATGATGAAGAAACTATTTATGTTCGCGTGGAAGTAGAAGATGGCGATCCTTTTGTTACTGCTTGTTTTATCTCTAATATAAACTTTACGCTGACTGTAGCACCTAGACCAGTATTTATTGCTCCTGAAGACTTAATTGTTTGTGATGACGATGGTACTATCGATGGTCTTACTACTATTGATATCTCT